>JABFQY010000001.1:0-300000 GCA_013141415.1 Kiritimatiellaceae bacterium | reverse complement strand
GGCAGGTCAAAAAAGATCAATCCGCGATCATCGACCGGCACGGAAAAATCGTCATGAACTGGATTCTCACCGAATTCGTCCTGCTGCTCCTCATCGTCCCGCTCTGTTTTATCCTGATTGGATTTCCCCTGCTGTTCATAGTGGGCATTGTCGGCATCATCTTCCCGATCATCGGCGCCATCAAAGCCGGTAACGGCGAAGTCTGGCCTTACCCCTGCTCCATTCGGTTTTTTAAGTAATGAAAAACATCATCCTCATAGCCGCTGCTGTGATCATTGGAGTAGTGATACTGATCGCGACGATTCCCGTTGAACGCGAAAGCAAACGGCGGCTTCAGCGGTATTGGGATAGAACCTGCACCGGAGCCAACTGGCATAGTCGTTTTCCAGATGCTCCAAAGGATGAGCTTCGTAAATTTCTACAGACATTTGTTGATGGGTTCGCATTCAAAGACCAGCAACGACTCAAGTTCGCCCCCGACGACAAAGTTATGGACGTGTATCGCGCCCTTTATCCTTCGGAAGGCTGGCTGGATTCATTGGAGATCGAGACGTTTTCCAAAAATCTGAAAAAGGTGTACAACTTCGATCTCGCAACGGTGATTGATCCGGATGTAACGCTTGGGCAGTTGTTTGCGATGATACACGTTCCCAATATCCAAAACTGAACTGGAGGGTTTCGCTCTGTCGAAACCGGCTCCGGCGGCGACGGAGCGCCGCCCTCCAGAATACATTAACCCTCAGTAAGCTTGCGGGATGGACGCGCGGACATCCAGGATTTCATTTCGGCATCGAGTTTTTTGCACGCGCCTTTATCGTCGCGCAGTTTGGCGAAGGTGCAGTAGAGGCCGAGGATCGCCTGCCGGAAGGTTTCGAGCATTTCCATCCGTTCCTGAAAACGGCCTTCGGCGTCGATGGCTTCGGTCGGCGGCAGTTTGATACCGCGGAAAGCAAAGGAATCGGCGTCGAGCGTAACCGTCCAGCACTCTTCGCCGCGCGCCAGCGTGAGTTTGGCGCGGCGCAGTTTTTTACCGCTGAGCAAAGCGGCACGCGTTTCGGCGCTGAGCATCGGTTCGCCTTTACGGATGGCGGTTTCGCCCTGCTCTTCCTGATCAAACAGCAGCGGCCCTTCAACCAGCACGGCAAATTTTCCGCCTTCGGGCAGATCGACTTCGCCGCCTTTGGCTTCGGACATAAACCAGAGCCACATCAAAAATTCGCGGCCGGGGGTGCAGTCGGCCCACTGCTCGGCGGCGAAGCTCCACGGCGACCACTGGTCGGCGCGGCAGCGCGCTTCGCTCCACGCGGCGGAAACCGGCTCGACCGGTATCAGTTTGACGCCGGTGGTTTTGCCGAAGTTGATCAGAAAAGCGTCGAGCTGTTTTTCGGACAGCGCGGAGGCGTAGAGAATTTTTTCTTTCGGGTCGTAACAAAAGTCGATCCCTTTGAGCTGCGGCGGCATTTGCGGCAGGAGCCGTTCCGTCACCTGCTTTTTGATTTCGCTGCGGGTGGCGCGGTTGACGTAGTCGCGGTGCTCGGCCTGCATACGGGCCAGTTCTTCCATGCGGCACTCGGCGCGCAGGAGCGAGGCGGGAATTTTCCGCTGGGCCTGACAAAGCGTCAGACGCAGAAAGCCGGACGGCCACGCCGAGCCTTCGTTGATGTCGCGGTCGAGCAGATGGCGGTGGCCGACCCAGCCGTGGATTTCTTCGTCGAGCAGGTAATCGACCGAGCCGAGCACGTCGGCGGCAAACTTTTCATAGATATCCACCGGCAGCTCGCCGGGGACATAGAACATACGGAAACTGATGGAGCCGCTTTCAAAAGACATGGGGGAAGACCTTGGTTATTAGTTATTTGATATTAGCTATTCGTAATAAAACCGGGCGGCATCTTTCCGGTTCCGCGCACTGACCGCCAGCCTTTTTCTTAACTTCCGACCGCCGGAAAAATCCGGACACAAAAAAGCCGCCCCGGAAACCGGAGCGGCTTGGCACTGAGACAGGTCAGCTTACTTGCTGATGACTGCGATCAGGTCGAGGACTTTGTTGGAGTAGCCCCATTCGTTGTCGTACCAGGCAACGACTTTAACGAAGGTCTTGTCGAGCTGGATACCGGCTTTGGCATCGAAGATCGAGGTGCGGGCTTCGTGGCGGAAGTCGGTGGAAACGACATCGTCTTCGGTATAGCCGAGGATGCCCTTGAGGGAACCGGCAGCAGCTTCTTTCATCGCCGCGCAGATTTCTTCGTAGGAAGCTTCCTTGACCAGTTCGCAGGTCAGGTCGACAACCGATACGTCGGAGGTCGGAACGCGGAAGGCCATGCCGGTGAGCTTGCCTTTGAGTTCCGGAATCACCACGCCGACCGCTTTAGCAGCGCCGGTCGAGGACGGGATGATGTTTTCGAGAATACCGCGGCCGCCGCGCCAGTCTTTGGCGGAAGGACCGTCAACGGTTTTCTGAGTGGCGGTAGCGGCGTGAACCGTGGTCATCAGACCGCGCTTGATGCCGAACTTGTCGTTCAGAACTTTGGCGACCGGAGCCAGACAGTTGGTGGTGCAGGAAGCGTTGGAGACGATGGTCTGACCGGCATATTTGTCGGTGTTGACGCCGCAGACGAACATCGGAGTGTCATCTTTGGACGGAGCGGAAAGGACAACTTTCTTCGCGCCGGCGTCGATATGCTTCTGAGCCGTTTCTTTGGTCAGGAAGAAGCCGGTGGATTCAACGACGACTTCAGCGCCGATATCGCCCCACTTGAGAGCGGACGGATCTTTTTCCGCGGTGATGCGGATCGGCTTGCCGTTGACGACGAGCTTGCCGTCTTTGACTTCGACGGTGCCTTCGAACTGGCCGTGTACAGAATCATACTTGAGCATGTACGCCAGATAGTTGACGTCCAGCAGGTCGTTGATGCCGACCACTTCGATGTCTTTGCGACCGGCGGCGGCGCGGAAAACCATGCGGCCGATGCGCCCGAAACCGTTAATACCAACTTTGATAGCCATTCTTCTCTCCCTTTGCGTTGCGCCCCGAGGGGCTGTTTTTCTATAAAATCCCGCGAACCCTACCGGAACACCCCCACCCCGTCAATCCTCCGAACCCGCAAACTTGACAGCCCTGTTTAAAGCCTCAACACTCTATGCAAACAAAGGATTTTTTTATGATTAAGCGTTCCTATCTGCTCACAAAAGTTATGGGCATCCCGGTGCGGATGCATATCACGCTGGTTATCCTGCTCATTTTCGCCGCCTTTAAGTTCAGTCTTCTGGGCGTCCTTTATATGACTGGACTCTTTGCCAGCATCGCGCTTCATGAATTGGGTCATTCATGGGTGGCGATCCGCAAAGGATGTCGCGTACATGAAATCATGCTGCTGCCGATCGGCGGCGTTGCCAAAATGAGCGGTCTGCCGTCACGGCCGATGGACGAGTTTCTGATTGCGGTCGCCGGACCGCTGACCAGCTTTGCACTGGCGGGTCTGTTCTGGTTTCTATACGAAACCGGATTTTTGGTGATGCTGTTCGCCAGTCTGGCCGGCATCAACCTGATGCTCGGTCTGTTCAATCTGCTTCCGTCGTTCCCGATGGACGGCGGACGAATCTTCCGCGCCTTACTGACGCCGCGGCTTGGACGCCTCAAGGCCACTGAACTGGCTGCCCGTATCGGGCGGATTATGGCGGTCGTCGGTGGAATTTTCGGACTGTATTACCACGAATGGATTCTCGTCCTGATTGCGGTGTTTATTTATCAGGCGGCGGGCGCGGAATACCGTGCAGTTTATATGCAGCAGATGAGTCAGGACTGGTTTACCGCCAGCCAGCCCACGGACTTTGAGGCAAGTCCGCCGCCCTACGCGCGCAAAGCTCCGCCGTTCTGGAAAAAGTGGAAAAACAAAACCAACGCTTTTTTCAACGACCTGTTTAAAAACTGGCAGTAGAAACTTACTTCAGTCTCGCCGGATAAGTGCTCGGCGAAGGATCAAGCTGCTTCGGATAACGGAAGAAAAGATCCCAGAAGATCAATAAAAGCAAAATCAATCCCGCCGACCCCAGCGTGATGAACCAGAATTTTCTGCTAAATTCAGGCTGTTTCATCCGGTGCCGGAACCGGCGCATCCCGCTGTTATGACTGCGGCGGCGGTGCGTGCCGGAAATATCAACTCCAGCCGTTTCGTCAAAGCTTTTGTTGTGCCGACGACGACGGTGATGCTGCGATGCAGTTGCCTCCGCTTTCTTTGCCCACGAAGGTTCTTTTACTTCGTAAATGTCGGATGAAGCCATGAATCAGTTCCTTTTCGCGGGTAACCCTACACCAACCCTGCCGAAAGCAACAATTACAAATCGAGTCCAAAAAAGGTACGGCTCGGCGTTAAACAATTGCTTTGCCTCCATCCGGAGCTTTAAATTCCGCACTAAAGGAGACCTCCATGAGTACCGTTCGACTGTCAGACAAAATAGATCAGATATTGCAGGAAGCCGGAAAACGCCTTCCCGTTTTTTTAGAAGACCCTGCCGATCGCGGCAGTGAAGGCAACGTATCCATGTGCATCATTGACGAAAACGGCCATGTGTACGGAACCATGTGGGGCGAAAACAAAGTGAAACGGCGCGGCAGTTTTCAGGTCGCCTGGCGCAAGGCCAGTCAGGTGTGGATGACCGGTATCGCGACCGGTAAATATGAAGAGCTCGTTTACTCCAAACAGATTGATCCATCAAAATACGGAATCATGCATCCGGACTTTATCGGCTGGGAAGGCGGACTTCCGGTAATGCTGGCGGACGGAACACGTCTTTCTGCGGGTGTCAGCGGAATGCGCGGTCAGAGCGACCTCAACCTGATTATCCAGTCCGTCACCGCTGTTGGCGGGAAAGTAATCTGACAAATCAGATGGCCGCCACCATGTGGGAAATAACCCCGCGGCGGGATTCCACTACGCCGCGAGCGGTCTGGCCGAGCTGGGCGCGGGCCGAAGGATCAGCCAGCAGTTCGGCGACGGTTTTTTCCAAAGCTTGGACGTCTGTAACCTGCCGGATGGCGTTCGCCGAAAGGAAGTCGTCCATCACGGCCGGAAAGTTTTCCATATTCGGGCCGACAACGACCGCCTTGCCAAACAGCGCCGGTTCAATCGGATTCTGTCCGCCGTGCTCACAAAGACTCTTGCCGACAAACACCACATCGGCAGCGGCATAAAAACTCATCAGCTCGCCGGTGGTGTCCACGACCAGCACATCGGACTTCGCCGCGCCGCCCGCCATCTGACTGCGCAGTACCAGCGAAAGTCCCTGTGACCGGATGGCTTCCGCCACGTCATTACGGCGCTCGGCATGGCGCGGAACCAGCACCAGAAAAAGATTTTGATGCTGCGTACGCAACGTTTTATAAATTTTACAGAGAGCCTCTTCTTCACCCGGCCAGGTTGAACCGCCGAGCAGAATCAGCGCATTTTCCGGAATCGAAATCTTTTTGAGCACTGCGCGGGCGACAGCGCCGGCATTCGCTTCCGGCGGCGGCAGATCATACTTGGCCGTTCCAGGCGTCTTCACGGTCTCTGGCCGAGCCCCCATAGCGATGATGCGTTCGGCATCCTGCCGTCCCTGCATACAAACCGGATTGATCAGAGCCAGCAACCGGCGGGTGAATGGACGGAGTGCCATGTACCCTTTGAACGACGAGTCGGAAATCCGCCCGTTAATCAGCGCAACCGGAATGCCGCGTTTATGCGCCTCCCGCACCAGATTCGGCCAGAACTCGCACTCGACCAGAATCAGTTTGAGCGGATTAATCGCATTGAAAACACGTCGCATTACAAACGGCAGATCGAGCGGAAAATAAATCAGCACATCGCGCCGATCCATCTTCTGCTCGGCGAGCGTGTGGCCGGTTGAAGTGTTGGTGCTGACGACGAACAGTGCTTCGGAATGAGCCGTGCGGTATTCTTCGATAAAGCGAAGCGCCACAAACAACTCGCCGACACTGACGGCGTGAATCCAGATACGGCGACTTTCCGCCAGCCGAGCGGCGGTTCCGTGGCCATAGATGCCGAGCCGCTGTTCAAAGTGCCGACGATAGCCGCCGCGCCGCATCATGCGCGAAATAAACTTCGGTAGCATCAGCAGAAACACCAAAGGGAAAAACAGGTTGTATAAAAACCAAATCATAGGCATTTAGGATTTTGGATTGATGATTTTCGATTTAAAACCGCTCTAATGTCCATATTCAAAGCCGTTCTGGCCAGTTCAATCTGCAATCGGCAATCATAAATCGTCATTGCCTAAGCGCGCGGATGTGCTTCTTCATAAACTTTCTTCAGCTTCTCAACCGAAACGTGGGTGTAAATCTGGGTGGTGGACAGACTGGCGTGGCCAAGCAGTTCCTGCACACTGCGCAGGTCGGCTCCGTTATCCAGCAGGTGCGTGGCAAAACTATGGCGCATCGCGTGCGGGGAAATAGTCGGCTTCAGTCCGCAATATCCGACATATGTCTTCATCATCCGCTCAATGGAGCGCGCGGTAAGCGGCCCGCCATGCTTGTTCAGGAAAATTGCGCGCCGCAGGTCGCCCTTCACGCCGAGCGACAGCCAGATATCCTGCCGCCACGCCAGCGCATTCTGCAACGCCCGCTCCGCCGGACGTCCAAGCGGACAAAGCCGTTCCTTTTTACCTTTGCCAAGCACGCTGATGATACCGGACAGAATATCAATGCGGGATTCGGTCATCGTCACCAGCTCGCCAATACGCATGCCGGTGCTGTAAAGCACTTCGAGAATGGCGGTATCGCGCACCGGAATATATTCCTGAAACAGGCCGAGCGGTTTTTCAGCCGCCGCCATCGCATGCGGTGCCGCCAGCAGCTGCTCGATTTCATTGACCGAAAGAACGGCGGGCAGATAACTGCCTTTCTTCGGCAGATGCAATCCGCTGAACGGATTGAGCGGCACATATTCCTCTCGCACCATAAATTTATAAAACGAACGCAACGCGGAAAGCTTCCGGCTCGTCGTCGTCGGCTCCATTTCCAGCTTCTGAAAAAAAACGAGAAACTTGCGGGCGGTGAGCCGATCGGCCTCTTTCCAGTTATACGGCGGCTTCGCCTCTTCGCCCCAGATCAATTCGATGAACTGCCGGATGTCGATCAGGTAATTGCTGACCGTATGCTCCGAGGCGTTTTTCTCCCCTTGGAGATATTTAACGAAATGCTCCACACAAGGATCTGCAATTGCGTTCATCGCAACGGATTCTACTTCTTCACTTTTGGTTCAGGAAGGCCGTACTGTTCGCGGAGGGAGTCGAAATCCGGAATCTGCGCGGCATAGCGGGAAACAATCTTCTTGAGCGCAGCAACCTGTTTTTCAGACAGCGCGCCCTTTGTTCCGAACTGGCCGGACAGTGATTCGTAAAAGCTCTGGTCGTTGAACTCGCGCTTTCCGCGCATGACCGGCGGGTTCCACACCTGAATCGGCTTGAGCAGTTCGAGCAATGCGCCGGTCAGACCAGAATCCGCCGTTTCAGGTTTGGCGGCCATGTTGAGGCTCGCCTTGATCGTTTCAAAGTCAGGAACCTGCTCGGAATATTTTGTCAGCACAGAGTCGAGTGCGGCGAGCTGGCGTTCGCTCAGGTTGCGTCCGCCCTGCACCTGCTGGCGCAACGACTCACAAAACTTTTTGTCGTCGTACGTTTTCTTGCCGACCTTGCGAGCTTCGGCGAACTGGACGTGTTCCAGCAGTTCCAGCTTGCGGACGGTTTCACCGGAAGCCGCTTCAGGTTTTTCAAGCTTGAGCGCACTCACCTGATCGCCGCTGACCTGACTCATGTACTTGCAGGCCAGATTATGAAGCATCTGCTGCTGCCGGGTCGTGATTTGTCCGTCAGCCGCGAATTTTTCGCGCACCGACTGCACCGTTTCGCGGTCGTCATAGGTGCGGCGTCCGCGCTTGACCGGCTCGGTCCACTCCTTGACCTGATCGAGCGCCGCGAGAATGTTTTGGGTTTCACCGGCATCGGCCATATCGCGCGCACCTTCGAGCCAGACAAGAAACTGCGTATAGAACGTCTGCATCATGTCGGCCCATTCGACGGAACCGTCCTCGATCCGGTCGAGCTTCTCTTCCATTTCCGCAGTGAACTTAACGTTGAAAAGCGGATCGAGCGCGCCGACCAGAAATTCGCAGACGCGCATCCCGGCTTCTGTCGGAACCAGCGAGCGCTTTTCTTTGGTGACGTATTCGCGTTTATCAAGAGTCGCCAGTGTTTGCGCGTAGGTGCTCGGACGACCGACGCCGTTTTCTTCGAGCGCCTTAATTAAGGCCGACTCGCTGTAGCGCGCTGGCGGTTTGGTGAATTTCTGTTCGCCAAGCCATTCCACGCAATCCAGCTTTTCACCTTCGGTCAGCGGCGGAAGTTTGACTTCTTCGTTTTCTTCCTCGTCGTCCTCGTTTTTCTTGTCGGCAGCTTTTTCAATTCCGCTGGCGCGCATGTAGCCGGGGAAAACAATTTCCGAAGACGTGGCGCGGAACAGATAGACGTTGGCTCCGGCGGTTTCAATTTCCGCCGTGCGGCGGGCAATGCGTGACGGCACCATCTGGCTGGCCACAAAACGTTCCCAGATGAGTTTGTAGAGTTTTTGCTCTTCCGGTTTTAGATTAGAGAGGCCTTGCGGCGTCTGCGTAACATCGGTGGGACGAATCGCTTCGTGCGCTTCCTGCGCATTGCCGCGGCTCTTATAGAAGTTCGGCTTCTCGGGCAGATAGTCCGCGCCGTATTCCGCAGTGACAAATGCATGACAGGCTTCCTGCGCACTCTTGGCAATATTGAACGAGTCGGTTCGCATGTAGGTGATCAACCCGTTTTCGTACAACGCCTGCGCGATACTCATGGTGCGGGCCGGAGCAAATCCGCAAAAGCTGGACGCCGCCTGCTGAAGCGAACTGGTGATAAACGGAGCGCGAGCCTTGCGCTGAATTTCTTTTTCGATGATCCGTGCAACGTGCAACAAACTCGCTTCGAGTTCGGCGCGAACCTGCGCCGCCTGTTCGCTGCTTTTAATTTCAGCTTTCTCGCCGTTGATCTGCGCCAGCTTGACGGCAAACGGATCGCGCGGATTAACCAGCTTGCGAACATTCGCGCCGAGCATCCAGTATTCTTCAGGATTGAAATTCTTAATTTCGTTTTCGCGCTCGCAAACCAGACGAAGCGCTACCGACTGAACACGGCCTGCGCTGACGCCGCCGCGAACCTGCTTCCAAAGCAGCGGGCTGACTTTAAAACCGACCAGCCGGTCGAGTACACGGCGCGCCTGCTGTGAGTTGACGCGATTCATATCGATCGCGCCGGGCTTGGAAAACGCCTCTTTAATCGCCGGCTTGGTAATTTCGTTATAGGTTACGCGGCTGAATTTTTCCGGCGGAACGATTTTCTTGAGCAGTTCAAACAGATGCCAGGCAATCGCCTCTCCTTCGCGGTCCGGGTCGGGCGCCAGAATCACTTCGTCGCACTGCTTGGCCGCGGCTTTCAGATCGGTGATTACCTTGGCCCGGCCGGTCGTGTTGACATATTCCGGCTCAAAGCCTTTTTCAACATCCACGCCGAGTTTTTTCTGCGGCAGGTCGCGCACATGGCCCATCGACGCTTTGACGATATAGTCATCGCCCAGATATTTGTTAATTGTCTTCGCCTTGGCGGGAGACTCTACGATGACCAGTTTTTTCATTTAAATCCCTCAGTTTCTTAAATCGTCCGCCAGTTCGACCACGCGGCCCGGCAGCATTTTCACGACACGCTTCATTTCGAGCCCGACCAGTAATGCGCTCACTTTAGCACTCGGCAGTCCGGCGGCACGGGCCAGGCTGTCCACATCCAATTCTTCATCCCAAAGAGCTTTTACCAGCGTCTGTTCGTCTTCCGAAAGCGGCACTTCCGGCCGCGCCGAAGGAGCATTAAGGGGTTTTTCAAACAGTCCCGGCGGCACCAAAAGCTCGAACTCTTCTAATATATCGCCGACGTTGTCCACCAATTTCGCCCCGTTTTTTATTAACCGGTTGGTTCCCTTCGATGCCGGACTGTCGATTCGGCCCGGCACGGCAAAAACACTCCGGCCCTGCTCTATGGCGGCATCAACGGTATGTAACGAACCGCTTTTAGCGCCCGATTCAACCACAATAACCCCCATCGAAAGTCCGCTGATAATCCGGTTGCGGTACGGGAAAGTCTGGCGGTCAGCGGGTCGGCCAAGCGGATATTCGCTGATCACCGCGCCGCTGCTGGCGATAGCGTCGGCCAGATCCGCATTCTCCGGCGGATAGAGCTGATCGATTGCCGCACCGAGCACGGCGACGGTGCGCCCTTTGGCTTTGAGTGCTCCCTGATGCGCGGCGGTGTCGATGCCGCGGGCCAAACCGCTCACCACGGTAAAGCCGGTTTGCGCCAGCTGGTAGGCCAGCCGGTCGGCGGTGCTGAGTCCGTAGCTCGTGCATTTGCGTGAGCCGACGATTCCCAGTGCGTGGCGGTCGCCCGGCTCAAATTTTCCGCGCACATACAGCGCCAGCGGCGGGTCGTGAATCGTCTTCAGCGCGGCGGGATATTCGTCGTCAAGCGGAGTGATGATGTGGATTCCGAGCGCTTCGGCCTTTTCGATTTCCGCCTGCGGGTCAACCTGTGTGCGCTGAGTCAGAATCGATTCGGAAAGTTTTTCGCCGATTCCTTTCACCGTCCGCAGGTCGGACTGTTCCGGATCAAAGATCGCCTGCGGCGAACCCAGCGCTTCAATCAGGGACTGAACCTTGATCGGCCCGATCCCTTCAATCATGTTCAGGGCAATATACGCTTCACGATCGGTCATTGTTTTACGTTCTGTCGTTTTGTCTTTTTGGCGGCAAACAGATCGAGCTGGGCATCTTTAAGCAGGTCGTAGGTTTTCAGAATACGCAGGGTTTGTATGAGATCCGATTTTTCATAATTTTTGGCAACATCCACACTTTCGATCAGCTCAAGCAGCATCGTGCGGAATGAAAGCACGCCATCGATGCCACCCTGCCGCAAAAGCGACAGTGTTTCTTCCTGCGGCGCAACAGTTGTTGTCAAATCGGAAAGGCAGAGAATCTTCGTAACCGAGCCGGCGCCGAGTGTTTTCCGCGCTTCCTTGACAACGGACAGTTCGGCAAACCGGAAAATATCGGGATTTTTTTTGAGCACCGCCGGACTGAACCGGTCGGTATGCCAGCCGCGAATACTGACGATTGCGCGCTGCACTTTTTCCAGTTCCGGTGCGCCCCAGACAATCTGCGCGGGCGTGGTAAACACACCGGCCTGCCCCGGACGCGCAATCAGCAGATCGATCTCTTCCGCATCCAGCTTATGGCGCGCGGCTACTTGATGTTTGTTGGGCTGGATCACGAAAAAGCCGAGCGTTTCAAAATACTCGCGCACAATCTGTTCATTGACTGATGCCATGCCAAACCTCCTCCAGCAACTTCTCCGGAACTTCGCAGCCGAACTCGACGTGGCCGATCCGGTCGGCCAGCACGAACTTCGGTATGCCGCCGACGGTCTTCTTGTCGACAGCCATTGGCGCACGGAGTTCCTTCCACGTTAAGCTCGGAACACCAACCGGCAGATGAAGTTTTTTCAGCAGGGTTTCGATTCTTGCGACGTCTCCGGCGGAAAGTTTTTTGACCTTTGCGGAAAGACGCGCGGCATAAACCATACCGATAGAAACGGCCTCACCGTGAAGATATGCACCATAGCCCATCCCATTCTCGATAGCGTGCGCCGCAGTATGTCCGAAATTCAGAATACCGCGCAACCCGCCTTCGCGTTCGTCCTGCCGGACGACCTCGGCTTTGATTTCGCAGCAACGGGCAATTAATCCGGCATCAACCAAGGAACCCTGCTCCAGTTTCCGGAACAGCTCTGCATCCCAGATGACGCCATATTTAACGACTTCGGCCATTCCGGCGGCCAGCTCGCGCGGCGGTAATGTTTTAAGTGTATCGAGATCCATCAAAACCAGTTCCGGCTGATGGAACGCGCCGACCAGGTTTTTTCCTTCCGGAATATTGATGCCGGTCTTTCCGCCGACGGAGCTATCGACCATTGCGAGCAGTGATGTCGGCACCTGCACAAAGCGGATGCCTCGCAGCCAGCTGGCGGCGGCAAAGCCGGTCAGGTCGCCGATAACGCCGCCGCCGAGGGCGACCATAAAGCATTTGCGGTCGAGGCTGTGCGCGGCAGCTTTGCTGTAGAGATTCATCAACTGCGTCTGACACTTGGTGGTCTCGCCCGCCGGAAGAACTTCGAGCGCAGGCTTGAATCCGGCTTTTTCCAAGGATTGGACAACTTTGTTGGCATAGAGCGGCGCGACGTTTTCGTCGGTGACGATCAGGCAGCGCCCTTTAAGCCCGGCGTCTTGGCAAGCGGCACCGATCGAATCGAGATTTCCCGAACCGATGTGGATGGGATAGGAGCGGTCGCCCAGATCAACATTTACGTCGCAATTCATGTTGCGCACGCTACTTAAAGAAGCAGGCAGGTTCAATCCTTCTTTTCAGGGCAGGTTCACCCGGAGGCGGTAAAAGGACTTGGTGTCTCCATTTGTCACCGTAATCGACGAGTTGGTTCCGGCGCCCCAGACTTTATTGGTATTCGCCGCAATCCAGATCAGATTGGTGGCCGCTAAATCGTTGGTCGCATAGAAAACCTGGTACTGCCGCGCCGTGCTGCCATTGAAATATATAGTCTCACTGCCTGCGGCAAGAAACCCGCTTATCTCAAAAAATGACGCCGGATTCGTCGGGTTGGTGTCGGCTAGATATTCCAGATAATTGCTGAATCCGTCGTTGTCGTTATCAGCAGAAGCAACCAATCCGGTTGTCGTTCCATACTGCTGTTCCCAATAATTCGGAATTCCGTCGCCATCTAAATCACCGGTCAGGCTCATCACATTGGTCGCCCAGGTTGAATATGCGGGCATTGAAACAGAAAATAAGCGATCAAGCCCGTCTACCGGCGTGGCAACATTGACTCGATAAACAACCGTATTGATGCCAGCTAGCTTCCACGTTCCTCCGTCATTCACAAACGTTCCCCCGCCGGAGTCATACGTTCCAAGCCCAGCTTCATAAACCGTATCGCTTAATGAAAAATCCATCCTAAACCCGTCATTGGTCGTCATTCCGACGACTCCATCTGGGTCATACGACAACGTATAAGGCGCATCAATTTTTTGGGTTCCCCACCTTTTTGTTCCTTTCGATGAATCAGTATAAGCTCTCGCCGTATAATAGTTGTTGGAAACGGTTCCGATTACCCCGTAACCGATCAAGACCACATTGAGACGCTTATCCTGCCCGTGGCCGGGATAAGTCGGGAAAGTATTGGTATAGAGCGGGTAATATCCGGGAAACGGCTTGTCGAAACGTACTAGAGCTAAATCCGCTTTACTGGTGTGCTGCGGATCATTTGCGACCGCATGAAAAATTATTTCTTGCTGATAGTAGTTGGTTCCATTGATCGCCAGCGTCCCCGCGCCGCCGTCATTAGCCAAATGCGCCGCCGTTAACAGCCAATGAGAACCAACGGCCACAGCCGAGCCACCCTGATAATTATAAACATATCCCCAATCCACATTCCAGACGCCGGGCGGTGGATTGGTGGCCGTTGCATAATCCGCCACGACAATGGCCGACGCCGCACCAGCCAGAAAAAGGAACAGCAGAATGATCGCAAAGGATTTCACTGGTACATATACCGCAGGCGCTTGATCGCGCCGAAAACAATGCCGACGCCGACGAGCAGAATCCCTGTCGCCGGCTCCGGAATCGTTTGAGTAACCCATGACGCATAAGCCGGCATAGACGCCATATATGAAACCGTATAAGGCGGCGTGCTGGGATTACGCGCAATATTGATCCCGACCACTTTCCAGGTTCCGGCATCATTAAAGAACGACCCGCCGCCGGAATCGAACACCCCCACTCCGGCCTCATTGGTGGTCGCCCCATTGTTGAAGTTGGCCGCCAGCACATAGGTACTGCCCAGCCAGCCGCCGGCGTCAATTTTATTACTTCCCCAGCGTTTCGTTCCACTGCCTTGGCCGCTATCGGTATAGGATGCTGATGAAACCGTTCCGGTGTCGCCATAGCCGACCATGAGAATGCCATCGCCGACGTAAAGCGCTCCGGCATACAGACCGTAATATCCCGGCAACGCCTTGTCATAGCGTACCAGCGCCAGATCGGCTGAGGCGTGATAGACAATCTCCTGCTGATAATACTTCGTTGAGCCGATCGTCAACGAGCCGTCTCCCGCATCATCAGCCACATGCGCAGCCGTTAAAATCCAGTAAGGATTAACCGCAACCGATGAGCAGCTTTTATAATTATAAACATAATCCCAGTTAAGCCCCGGCGGGGCTTGCTCCGCCATACCGTTGTTGGCGGTAACAATGGGAAATCCGGTCAACGGGAGCAGGATACAGGTCAGTACAAAAACTATCTTCGCTCTCATGGTTTTCTATAAATACGATAAAAACCGCAAAAACTCAAACGTATTTAGGCTCGATGAAAACCGGCGGATGCATGTAGAGCGGCTCTAAAGGTTCATAAATTTCCTGCATTAAGGCCAGCACCGCCACGTCGCTCGCCAGCGGAAATCGCGGCGCTCCAATGTTCGGAAAATACTGGGCCAACCGTTCGGCTTCTGGGCTGATAACGAGTGTTTCGGCAGGAACGACGAGCTCTTCGTAGGGAACAAGCTTCCAGTCTTGAGCCAACGCAGGACCGGCTTCAAACAGCCCATACCAAAACTGCCCGCGCCGGGCGTCGCCGACAACAGCGATCCGTCCGGCCCCTTCGCGTGCGACGGCCAGCGCCAGTGCCGCGCCGCTACTGACGGAACGTACTTCCGTTTTATTCGGCAAAGCCAGCGCCTGCGCCACAGCGAAAGACATCCTCATACCGGAAAATGATCCCGGCCCGCGACCAACGGCATAGAGCGATATATCGCTGTACGAAATTCCGGCGTCACCCAGAAGCGTTTCCAGAGTTTTGAAAAGTATGTTGTGGCGAACGTTTTCCCCAATCCACGTTTTTTCCGCCAGCAGCTCGCCGTCCTTGAGCAGCGCCAGACCGCCCTGCCGCGACGAAAGTTCGATTCCGAGTGTGATCATAAAGGGTTCTCCACAATACGGATGATGCGTTGGTCATCGCCTTCGCCGCGTTCAAGCCGGATGTGAACCGTTGAAGGCGGCAGCATTTCGGCGGCGCGCTCGGCCCATTCAATAACGGTAATGCCGTCGGTTTCGAGATATTCATCAAGACCGAGATCATAGGCTTCTTCGGGGCCGCCGAGCCGGTAAAGGTCAATGTGGTGAAATGGAATGGTTCCTCGATATTCGCTAATGATCGTGTAGGTCGGACTGCAAACCGGCTCTTTGACTCCCGCCGCCTGCGCCAGTCCTTGTGTGAAGCAGGTTTTTCCTGCGCCGAGATTCCCGTGCAAAGCAATCACCGCCGGTTTTTCCAGAGTCTTAAAAAACTCCGCCGCGATTTCCCACGTGCGGGAAGGACTGTCTGAAATCCATTTCATGAGGCGGAGTTTCTATTCAGCTTGCGGCTTAAATGCAATGGCAAAAGCCTGCGGCGCACTGCGCACTTCCATGCCGTCCGGATAAACAGAGACGGCCTGAATGCGCTGAGGGCCTTCGCCAGCCAGCCGTTCGTCAAACGAAAGCTCGGCACCGACGACATACGGTTTACGATCCAACGCCCGTCCGTTCCACAGCAGATAAATTTCTTTGGGCGTTTCTTTTCCGCCCGCCGCGACCTTTACCGCAATCTGGTGCGATGCGCCGTCGGCCATTCCGGTGATTAATGTTGAGCGCCCTTTTTTATTGATGATCACCGGAAAATCTTTGAACCCGCCGGGTGTCACTGGAGAAAAGGCCTGTGCGATGATGCGAACTTCGTGCCAGCCATCGCCCATCTCCTTAAACGGAAGCTCAATCAGTGAAATAGTATCGGCTTCTTTAATCTGCTTCCCGTCGAGTAGCGCGCTGTAAAGAATTTGCGCGGGCATCGGAAGTTTGGCTTCAGCGACAAACGCCGAATCGAGACTGCTGGTGATTTCCTTGCTCAGCCCGACCGTTTTGATTTCAACCGGAAGTCCGGCAATCTGCGAAAGTGGATCGCCCAGCAGCAGCACCTGAACCGGACTGTAGATTGATTGGTAGAAGCTTTCCATCGCCGAACAGCCGGAGGCGTAGTGTACAAAAAAACGGGCGTGCGGGAATTTGACCCAGGCATTGTACGGCTCCGTCACCATGCCGGCCGTCACCGTCGCACCCGCCTTGAGCCACTCGATACATTTGGTCTGTTCTTTTTGAAACTCGGCCGACCAACTGGTCAGATGTTCTGCCATCGCCCCTGGCGCAAACGTGCCGAAGTCCGCCGGATTCACGGTCGCCGCGCCGGTCAACACACCCAACAAATTATTCTGCGCGGGCGGCTGATTGGTGTAAATCTCTACCGAACCGCCGCGGGCCGCCATTTCTGTTTTCACTCCGGCATACTGCCATTCGCGCGGGCCGGAGCGTTTTTCATCCGCCGTTTTGACGAGTAAAATTCTGGATCCGATTCCGGCCTGCCGGGCGAGAACGCCGTTCTGCAGACAGCGCAGAACCGTGTCCATGTCCGTACCGTTTTCTCCGGTATAGCCAAGCATCATCGAAGGCAGCGGCATTTTTTCTTTCAGCCCGCCCTGCAGAATATCGAATGAGCGCGATGGATTCGCTGGCCCGCCTTCTTTCACCGGACCGGCGAACAGCGGCGACAGGAACTGTCCCTTCTCAATCATCTCCGGCGACGGCACTTTGCCGCGCGTAAACGTCACCCCCATCAGCGACATCTGCTGGCGGTCGTTCGGCGACGTGACCACGCGGATCGGGAAATCAACAGAGTAAACCCACGCCAGCACCTGATTGGTCAGACCACGCTCTTCGACTGTCTTCTGCGCCGGATCATAAATGTACTTCATGAACTCTTCCGGCGTGCACTCGGCACGGCCGGTTACGATGGAGTCAGGAAGATTCAGATAGACGATATTGACATTCGGCACACCGTGTACAGCGGCAAAAACATTGGCGGCCTTTTTGGAATTCTGCGAGTTTTCGTTCACCAGCACCGCGACGCGGTGCGGCATCTGTGCTTTCGCCCTTCCGGGTGAGAGCAGAACCACAGAACATAGAATCAGAAATATTGAACTCCGAAGGAATTGCCACTTCTGCCTTCTGCGGTTCGTCACTTGATATTCAATATTCATGTTGCCGAGCCTACCGCTTGACGAAAATTAAACAAGGACGGATAATGCCCGCCGTGAAAGCCCTTGTTGTCATCCTGATTCTATCCGTTTCCGCCGCGTTCAGCTGGTCGGACGATGCAGGATTCAAGCGCTATCAGCCCATCCTCGATAAGAAGCCTTTCGGTCAGGAACCGCCTGAAGCTGAAATGGTTCAAGTGCCCGCTTCGCAGTCTTTCGCCCGCAACCTCCGCCTCTCAATGCTTTTCGAAGGACCGGACGGCACCACACGGGCCGGCATTGTCGATAGTGCCACCAAAAAAAGTTATATCCTTCGCATCGGTGAGCCGCAGGACGGACTGGAAATGGTCGAAGCGGATGTTAAGACATCCGAGGCCATGATACGCAAAGACAACGAGGTGGCTCTTTTCAAACTGGAAGCGGGCGCAGGCGCGCCGATTTCAAAATCAGAACAGTTCTCCCGTCAGTCCTCCTATGCGGAACGCCGCCGCGCGCTTCTGCAAAAAATTAACGAGCAACAGAAACCCGCGCCGCCGCCTGAACCTCTACTGACCGGTGAAGCACTCAAAAAACATCTTGAAAATGTACAAATGGATGCCATCCGCAATGGACTGCCGCCGCTGCCGCTGCCGCTCACGCCGGAAATGGATGCCCAGCTTGTCAAAGAAGGTGTACTGCCTCCGCAGTAAGGGCGAGATGCATCTCGCCCTTACTGAAGATTTTCGATCATCCTCAGCACCGTGTCTCCAACGGTTTGCAGGCTTTTGATGGACAGCTTGTCGAGCGTATCGTTCGGCGTATGCCAGTAGTCGTTGCGGCCCGGCGCGGAACCGTAATCAAAATCAATCACATCAATCGCCGGCATGCCGGCAATCTGAAACGGAACGTGATCGTCCAGAATGGAGCCGGGGCCGAGGGCGAATTGCGGACGAACGTTTAACTCGTGGGCCGCATAAAAAAGTTCTTTGACCAGCTCGCGCGAGCTGTTGCGCGGAACCGAAATGTTCAGGTTTTTATCGCCGACCATGTCGAGCACGATCACCGCATTAACCAGCTTTGCGCCGCCGGCCTCATAAATCTGCTGAGCCAGACGGCGGCTGCCGTGCAGTCCATCGTGCGGGCCGTATTCTTTCCGGCACTCTTCACCGTCAAGAAACGCAATCAAAAATTCCGTTTCATACGGGCCGCGCCCGCTCAATATTCGTGTCAGCTCCAGCAGCACGCCGGAACTGGAGCCGGAATCGTTTGCACCTTGAAAATCTTTGGAAATGCCGCTCTTGGTGTCGAAGTGCGAAACGAGCACGATCAAGCGGCTGGTCTTGCCCGGAATGCGTCCCAGCACATTGTTGAAGTGCATTTTACCGCTCGGCGTCTCTTCGGAAAAGGTGTCGATCGTTGTCTTCAGTCCGAGCGCTTTAAGTTTTCCTTCGAGCAGTACCGAGGCGCGCCGGGCTCCGCCGCCGCCCGCTTCGCGCGGGCCGATCTTCACCAGCGCCTCGGTCTCGGCCATTGCCTTTGCGCCATCGAACGCTTCCTTTTTACATCCGGAAAAAACAAGCACTGCACTCACCAGCAGTAAAATTTTCAACATCTTCATCGCATAACCTCAAAACAGAGTTTGACAGAAAGAGGCAGGAAAATATCCCGCTCAACCGCGTATGACAACGCAATTCCGGCTCTTCCGGAAAAACATCGCCAGGCCGGTTTCCACTGCAATCCAAGCCGACAAAACAATCAAAACCACTGCAACAATCGGCACGACGCCTCCGGCTTGTTTTGCTGTCGCGGTCTGAATCAGCGACCAGTCGGAAATGACAAACATAAACACTGCTGGCAGAAACGACACCAGCCAGACTTTGGAATTCCGGCGCGTATTCATCAGCCAGACCGACACGCCAATCAAAGCCAGCGCAGCCAGTAACTGATTGGACGCGCCGAACAGAGTCCAGAACGTCTTCCAGGCTGGCACCGGATTACCTCTACCGTCCAGCACCGTACGGAAAATAAAGAACAATGGAACTCCGGCAGTAAGAATCGTTCCGGTCAACCGCCCAAACCAGTTCCGCAGACCGGTCAGCTCCTCGAAAATATAACGCCCTAGCCGGGTACAGACATCCAGCGTGTCATACACAAACGTCGTAAATGCCATCAGGCCGAATGAAATGCCGAACGACGCCGAAATGCCGATCAGTTCCAGAAACCGGCCGATCCCGGATGCATAAATAAAATTCGGCGCCTTTGAAGCCAGCGGGCTGTCTTTCGCCACAATCATCACGCAGGCCAGTGAAACCACCGCCACCATGCCTTCGAGCAGCATCGCGCCGTAACCGATCGGCGTGACATCGCTTTCTTTTTTAATCTGCTTACACGTCGTGCCGGACGACACCAGCGAATGAAAGCCGGAACAGGCGCCGCAGGCGACCGTGATGAACAAGAGCGGAAACATCGGAAACCAAAAACCGGCGTTCAGTCCGTCGGCGAGTTTGGTAAACGCCGGATATTCAATCGGACAACCGCCGAACACCACTCCGATCGCGGCGGCGATCAGCGCGGCATACAGAAAACAACCGCCGATCGCGCCACGCGGTTGGAGAACCAGCCATACCGGACACACCGACGCGACGACACAGTAAACCAGAATCAGAACGCACCATATCTTCTGCGCCGCGGCGGGATCCGCCGCCAGCCATGCTGGAAAATCAATTGGCATATATTTGCCAGCCCAGATGGCGACGCCGACCAGCGGAAGAAAAATCAGCAGTGCCCAGCGCTCGCGAAGCCGGGTAAATTTCAGGAGAAGGCCCATCAGCACCGGCAGAATCAGATAAAGAACCGACGAAGCCGCAATCGCTCCGCCGCCGACTTTTTCCCCGGACTCCAGCGTTACCGTGCCGATGAATGATCCGGCGGTGATATCCGTGAACGCCACGATGATATAAACCAGCGTGATCCAGATAAAGACCATGAACAGCGCCCACGCCCGGCGGGAAACATGCGTACGAATCACCTCCGTAATGGAACGGGCTTCGTGGCGGATCGAGGCAATCAGCGAACCCATATCGTGAACGCCGCCAATCAGCACCGACCCGATCAGAATCCAGATCAGCGCGGGCGCCCAGCCGAAAAGAACTCCGGCGAGAATCGGCCCATTGATCGGCCCGGCGGCGGCGATGGCGGAAAAATGCTGACCCAGCAACATACCCTTTTTCGCGGGAACGTAATCGAGGCCGTCGTTCAGCTCAACCGCCGGCGTGATCCGGCTGTCATCCAGACGGAATACTTTGCGGGCGAGGAACCGACCGTAGGTGAAATAGGCCAGCAGAAGAAAGAGTCCCGATCCACCGACTACCAAAAAAAGACTCATTGCTGCCTCTCAGAAACGTCCGGAATAATTCCGTTTTTATTCCACCGTTAGCATTTTCTGAGTACATTTAACGGCAAGAGGCGAGGACGCTTTGTTGCGCTCGACCAGCTCCTCTTTGCTTTCCGTCCGATAATATTGCTTATCAAAACAAGTGAATTCCTTTCCCTGCTGGTAGCCGAATTCGACAACGTAACCGGTGATCTTTGGCCTTTTTAAATCTCCGTGCAACGCCTCAAAAACCCAACGAACCGCGCCGGAATATGAAGTCCCCGCAAACTCTCCGCCCTTCACCTGTCCGGCCGGAGAACTGGCCTTCGCCTTACCCCAGGCGACTCTTCCGTCTTTATCCGTCAATTCCACAAAAATCTGAACCGTGCCGGGAAATTTCCCGCCACCCCCGTTCTGCTGAGTATTGAATATGAAACGCTCAACCTTTCCCCCGTCCTTCGTTTCGGTGGAACTGGTCTGAACTGACGAAAGAGTTCCTCTAGCGACGTCGTCCGCTCCGAGACAATTCAGAGACAGACAGCTGGCCGCCAATAAAACAACGATACGTTTCATCATACCCTCCTTTTATTTTTCAACTCGAAACACCCGTACGGAGTACGAAACCAAAGAAACTATTCGCTGCCGTCGGTCTTGGCTTTGGCGGTCGCTTTGATTTTTTCAGCCAGTTCATTGGCCATCTTCGGATCTTCCATCAGCGCTTTGCGCGCTCCGTCGCGGCCCTGTCCGAGCTGCTGACCGTTGTAAGAAAGCCACGAGCCTTTCTTTTCAATGATGCCGCAATCGGTACCGGCGTCCACGATGGATCCGGTCCACGAAATACCTTCGGCGTAAAGAATGTCGAACTCGGCCATGGTAAACGGCGGAGCCACTTTGTTTTTGACCACTTTGACCTTGGTGCGGTTGCCATAGATCGAGCCGTCGGTGTTCTTGAGCTGACCGATGCGGCGGATATCGAGCCGCACGGAGGAGTAAAACTTCAGCGCGCGGCCGCCGGGCGTTGTTTCGGGACTGCCGAACATCACGCCGACTTTTTCACGAATCTGGTTGGTGAAAATACAACAGCAGTTCGAGCGGGCAATCGCCGAAGTCAGTTTACGCAAAGCCTGAGACATCAAACGAGCCTGTAAACCAACGTGCGACTGACCCATTTCGCCGTCGAGCTCGGCGCGTGGCGCCAGCGCCGCGACGGAGTCCACGACTACGACGTCGATCGAATTACTCTTCACCAGCGCTTCGCAGATGTTGAGTGCTTCTTCGCCGGAGTCGGGCTGAGAAACCAGCAGGTCGTTCAGGTTTACGCCGATCTTCTGGGCGTACCCCGGATCGAGCGCATGTTCGGTATCAATAAAAGCCGCCGTGCCGCCCGCTTTCTGGACGTTGGCGATGATGTGGGAAACCAGCGTGGTTTTACCGGACGATTCCGGGCCGAAAATTTCAATCACACGACCGCGCGGAACTCCGCCAATGCCGAGTGCGATGTCGAGCGTCAGCGCGCCGGTGGAAATACACGGAATTTTCCGCGGACCGGCTTCGTCGCCGAGGCGAACAATTGCTCCGTCGCCGTATTGTTTTTTGATGTCAGCGAGTACTGCCTCAAGGTTGGAGGCGCCTTCTTTTTTATCGGTTTTTGCAGCCATGCGGGACAGCCTACACAGCTCGGAAAATTGTTCAAGCGCAGAAGCGGACTTCTTTTGAAGAAAGTGACGAGACATCCCTCGCAAAGGCCGTGGAGTCAATAAGGTGGAAGCGGCATCCCTGCCGCTTCCACATAAAACCCGCTGCAAAACTTACCGGCCCTCAAATCTGTGCTTGGACCAAGCGAGCCTACGTGACGAACGCCCGTTGCCCAGATGAAGCACACTCCACGAGGCTCCCTTCAGACGTTCAACAAGCTTTTCCCACCTTCTCCACATACCCATCGATATCACATTTGCGTTTAAGGCCGACGGCGTTCATGTAGCGCGTTTTCCCGAAGATTGAACGCTCAGCCCACGCGGTGTCGTGTTTGCCGAAGACCCAGGCAACTCCGGCGTAGGAGTTCGGGTCGCGGCCATCCAGAAAATATCTATTGTTGATGGCGAGCAGCGTTTCAAACGCTTCTTCCGGTGACGGACTCCACTCCAAAACCTTTTTACCCCAGTACATCCGCATGTAGTTATGCATGAATCCGGTGACGCGCATTTCGGTCATGGCCGCATTCCAGTACGGATCGTGTGTCTGCGACTGCTCCAGCTGTTCACGGGTGTAGAGAAATTCCCGTTTATCTTTGGCGTGGTTTTTCAGCGTCAGCTTTGCCCAATCCGGCAGACAGGAAAAGCGGTCGTAGTCCGGCGTGAACCAGACAAAGTTCATCGCCAGCTCGCGGCGGACAATCAGCTGTTCCAGAAAGCGGCTTTTCGGATCAGCCTTTTGAATTTCCAGCGCGATGTAGAGCGGCGAAATCTGTCCGAAGTGAAGATACGGACTCAGCATGGAAATGTCGTCGGTCTGCGGCTGGTTGCTGTGCGCTTCATAAACCGTCAGACTCTCCGCAATAAACCGTTTCAGCCGCTTCTTCGCTTCCGCTGTTCCACCTTTAAAACGCGACGAGGGCGTCGCGTCTACCTTGGGAACCGTCTTGATTAACGTAGACGCGACGCCCTCGTCGCGTTTCCAAGGTTTGGAAAGTTTTACTTCTCGAACAGGCTGAAGAAATTCATCCAGCCGTTTCAGGAGTTTCGGGCGGATGGTGCGGGCCATGTATTCGGCGTGATCCGATGCGGTTTCGACCGGCACGACGACATCGCTTTCGATTTCGACGACTTCACATCCGGCTTTTTCGGCAACTTTTGCGCGCCATTCGGCCTGATGGCGCAGATACCCCATATCGCAGACGATCAGCGCGGCGTCTTTACCCGCTTTAAGCGCGACCTCTGCCGGATGTCCGCGTCCGATAAATGCGCCGATGCCGCGTTTCTCCAATGTCTGGAATGTTTCCCGCAGTCCTTCGAGCATGAAGGCGTAGTGACGTTCGGTGGCTTCGGGATAATCGTCCATCAGGCCGAAAACGACGGCGACCGGCAACCCAAGCGCATTGGCGCGCTCCACGGCATATTCGAGGGCGTGGTTCCACTCGGCGCGCTGGCTTTGCTGCATCCAGTATAAAACAAACCCGCCTTTGCGGGCGGGTTTGTCGTTAAGCCGGTGAATTCTCGCGGGGTGTATCATCTTCCCGCTTCCTGATTACATCTGCGGCGGTTCACATTCGAAGCCGGCTTTCTTGAGACACCAGCAGGTGCGCTTCAATAGCAGCCAGGCGACAAGTCCCTGAGCGACTGGGACAACCAGTCCGGACAGCAGAACCTTGACCAGAATGATGCCGAGCATTTTGATATAACTGACACTTGCGGGACGATCCGAGAAGATGAGAGTCAACAGGGTGTTCAACACTGTGGAACTCGCACCGATTAACGCCAGCACCGCAATGTAAATCCCCACCAATTTGGTTCCTACCGCTACCCAATCTTTTTTCTGCATAATTTAACCGCGCGCCGCGGGACATACCGGACGCGAACTTCCTTTCGTGCGTTACATTACCGCTTTTAAATGAAAAAGCAACCGGCAGGAAAAAGTTCCCGAATCCGTCAAACTCAGGAATCTTCTTCGTCCTCTTCGCTGACGCGGAGGATTTCCTCAACGGTGGTGACACCGTCGAGAACTTTGCGCCAGCCGTCGTCACGAAGTGTATGCAGGCCGTGACGCATCGCCTCGCGTTTGATGTCGCTGGAAGCGGAGCGATCGATGATAAGCGGACGGATATGATCGTCCACGGTCAGAATTTCGTAGATCCCGGTACGGCCTTTGAAACCGGAGCCGCGGCAGGCATCGCACCCGACCGGTTCATAGATTGTGTGCGTGGCAAGTTCTTCAACAGGGAACCCTTCTTTACGCAACAGATCAATTTTAACGTCGGTCAATTCAAGCGGTTTGCGGCAGGCAGGACAAAGCCGGCGGATGAGGCGCTGGGCGACGATCCCTTCGACAGCGGAAGCCACCAGAAACGGCTCGATGCCCATGTCGAGCAGACGGTTGATACTGGCGGCGGAGTCGTTGGTGTGAAGTGTACTGAAAACAAGATGGCCGGTAAGCGCGGCGCGAATGGCGATTTCGGCGGTATCGCGGTCGCGGATTTCACCGACCATGATGACGTCGGGGTCCTGGCGCAGAAAGGTGCGCAGAGCGTGGGCGAAGGTGAGCCCGATTTCCGGCTTCATCTGCACCTGATTGACGCCGGCCATTTCGTATTCAATCGGGTCTTCCGCCGACATGATGCGGATATCAACGGAGTTAATGGTGTGCAACCAGGCGTAGAGCGAGGTGGATTTACCGGAACCGGTCGGGCCGGTACAAAGCAGAATGCCGTGCGGCCGGGTGATCATGCGTTTGAGAATTTTTTCATCTTCCGGACTCAGTCCGAGCTGATCCATACCGATCATGCCGCTGCCGCGCAGAAGCAGACGAAGGCTGACGCTCTCGCCGTAAACCGTCGGCATGGTAGAAACGCGGACATCGATTTCCTCGCCCTGAATACGCAGACTGATACGGCCGTCCTGCGGAAGACGTTTTTCGGCGATGTCCATATTCGCCATAACCTTGATACGGGAAATAATGGAAGACTGAAACCGTTTCAGGGTCGCCGGCACCGGCGTCTGAATCAGAACACCGTCAATGCGGTAGCGAATACGCAAATCCACTTCCAGCGGCTCAATATGAATGTCGGTGGCGCGGCTCTGGTGCGCTTCCCAGATGATCTGGTTAACGAATTTTACGACGGAGGCTTCCTGATCGAGGTCGCTCAGATCCTGTTTAAAGAGCCCTTCCTCGTCGAGGTTGATGCGGTCGTCGTCCTGCATCATGCGGTCGAGCGTTTCGGCGCCGACGCCGTACAGACGCTTGGCGGCGGATTCAATGTCGGACGCCGGACTGAGCGCGAGCTTGATCCGCCCGCCGGTGACAAGGCGCATAGCGTCGATCAGGCCGGGTTGCAGTGGATTGGCGGTGGCGATACACAGCGCGCCGTTTTCTTCGGCGACCGGCATGATGTTGTATTGGAAAACTGCTTTAGGCGGAATTTTTGCGAGCAGTTCGGGTTTGATCTCGGCCTTAGCCAGCCGCATGAACGGCAGAGCCATGACACCGGCCAGTTTTTCGAGAAACAATTCTTCTTTAACACCGGTTTTTTCAACAACGGTGTCGGTGAAGGCGGCGCCAGCTTCTGCCACAGCCGGAAGAAGCACTTCCACCTGTTCCGGTGTAAAGAGATCCGTCCGCTGTAATAAATCCGCTAGCTGGCCGTTTTTCATTTCATCTCACAATTCCAACCTTCGAGGCGCGTATGAAATTAATCAGGTGCTGCACTTCCGGTGTGGACGGCAGTTCTTTTTCCATCTGCTCAAGCGCCTCGGCAATAGGAAGTTTCTGCCGGTAAAGAATTCGGTAGGCCTCCTTGATGGCGTTGCGCGATTCTTCGGAAACGCCGCGCCGCTCCATACCGATCTTATTAAACCCGCGAATTTCGATGTCGAGACCGTCGGCAATCATGTACGGCGGAACGTCTTTGGTGGCTTTGGTATAGCCGCCGAGGAACGCCATGGTTCCGATTCGCCGGAACTGCACCACACCGCAAAGACCTTCGATAATGGCAAAATCTTCGATGATGACATCGCCGGCGAGCTGAGTTCCGTTGGCAATGATTACGCCGTTGCCGACTTTGCAGGCGTGGGCGATATGGCTGTAGGCCATCAGCAGACAGCCGGAGCCGACTTCGGTCATTTCGCCGTCGTGCGTTCCGGCATTGATGGTGACGCATTCGCGGATGACGGTCTTGTCGCCGACGATCACGCCGGGCGCGCCGCCTTTAAATTTTAAATCCTGTGTGGGGCCGCCAACGCGGGCAAAGGGATGAATGACGCATCCGGCTCCGATGGTGGTGTTGCCGTCAACCACGGCGTGCGCCATCAGTTCAGTGCCGTCACCGATCTTTACGCCGGGACCGACGATGCAGTACGGACCAAGCTTAACGTCCGCGCCGAGCACGGCGCCTTCGCCGACAATTGCTGTGGAGTGAATCGTACTCATATCTTGATTACCCAGCGGAGCTGAACATCAGGTCGGCTTCAGAAACCAGCTTGTCTCCGACAAATGCTTTGGCGTGAACCTTAGAGAGACGCGGCTTGGCATTGACGATATCAATTTCCATGCGGAGCTGATCGCCGGGCACAACGGGCCGGCGAAAACGGGCGTTGTCGATGGCCGCAAAAAAAGAAATCTTTCCTTCCCCGCCGAACATTTTATTCAGCAGAATACCGGCGACCTGCGCCATCGCTTCCATTTGAAGAACGCCGGGCATCACCGGCTTGCCGGGAAAATGGCCCTGAAAGAACTGCTCGTTGAAGGTTAGGTTCTTAATGCCAACGATCCGTTTTCCGTCTTCGATCTCAATGATGCGATCGACGAGCATGAAGGGATAGCGGTGCGGCAGAATGTTTAGAATTTCGTTAGCTTCGATTACGGACATGCAGCGGGTCTCCTTTTTATAAGTTCAGGACGGTGATTATCTTTAAACCGAGAACTTTGTTCAACGCTTAAACTGCGCTGGTTTTATCCAATGCTTCGAGCGCAGGACAACCTTCAGCCACCCGCCAGCTGTGAGGAAAGCCGCGGCACTGGGCGGGCCGCGCCTCATAGAGCGCGCACCGTCCGCCTTTGAGCAGCACACAGCTTCCGTCGGACGCATCTGCCAGACTCAACTGGCGGCGATTGGCTGCCAGTACCGTGTACCGGGCAATAAACACGTCCTCAGAAAGCCCCGCCGCAACGGCCAGTCTGGCGATGTCCTCATCGGAAAGAAGGACATGCCCGGACCAGCGGCAACAGGTACCGCACTGCTGACATTTAAATGAACGTTCTGCTGAATCCATGGTCTACCTGTTCCGAATGTTATTTAAAGGCGATTGGATTGACATAAAACCCTTTAAATATAAATATGCCGCCCTTGCCCGCCGAAAGGATTGCGCGGCATGAGGATTAACAATCAGAGGGAGAATTCTGAACATGACCACGCTCGTCAAGAAAACAAAAATCGCTGGCTTATTCGTTACCGTATCTACACTGGCCCTGCTCATCGCAGGATGCTCGAAGGAAGTGAAAAAAGAAACGGCTAAAGAAACAGTATCGGCAGCGCCGACCGCCCAGACCATTGATCTACCCCAGCAAACACCAGACCTCTTTGAACAGCCGATCCAGCCCAACCCGTTGGCCCTTTCTCCCGAAGAAGTCGTCGTAACGGTTGATGGCGAAAAAATCACCCACGGCGAAATCATGCAGGGCGTGCAGATGAACATGATGCAAATGAGCCGCAAGGTTCCGCCTCAGCAGCTTTCCAAGATGGCCGGTCAGATGTACCAGAATGTCACGGATACACTGATCGCCAACATCCTGCTCACCAAGGCGGCTGAAAAATCCAGTCTGGTCGTTAGCGATGAAGATCTGGCTAAAGAAATCGCGCGCATTGAAACCAACGCCCCGGAAGGCACTTCATTGAAAGATGCGCTGGCTGAAAACAAAATCGACTTCGCCGAATGGAAAAATGACCTGCGCAAACAGATGCTGGTTCGCAAACTGGTCGAAGAGAAAACCGCAGATGTGCTCGGTGCTACCGCTACGGAAGTCACGAAATTCTATGAGGAAAACGCTGACTCCTTCAAAGTGCCCGAAAATGTAACTGCCAGCCATATTCTGCTGACCTTCAAACCCGAAGATACGGATGCAACAAAAGCTCTGAAGAAAAAAGAGATTGAGAAAATCCGTGCCGATATTCTTGCCGGAGCGGATTTCGCCGTGATCGCAGGAGAAAAATCCGACTGTCCCAGCAGCAAGCGGGGCGGGGATCTCGGCAGTTTCGCCCGGGGACAGATGGTTCCTGAATTCGAAACTGCGGCGTTCTCTCAGGCCGTCGGAGCCGTCGGCGACATCGTTGAAACCCAGTTCGGTTACCATCTCATCAAAGTCACAGACCACCAGCAGGCCGGCATTCGTCCTCTGTCTCAAGTAAAAGACCAGCTTCAGGAATACCTGACCGGCAAGAAAAAGCAGGAGTCTCTGCTGGCCTACATCGAAGACCTTAAAGGAAAGGCTGATGTTAAAATCAACACACCGAACCTTGACGCGGCAGCTAAATAAACCGGCTGTCACGCAAAACAAAAAAGCGTTCCCTTCCAAGGAACGCTTTTTTGTTTTCGGCTTACTCGCCGCAACGAAAGGCTGGTGCGCTCGAGAGGACTCGAACCTCCACACCTCGCGGCACAAGAACCTGAATCTTGCGTGTCTACCAATTTCACCACGAGCGCTTTTTCTGCAAAAACAGAGCGCGTATTAAACAGGAACTTTCAGCAAAGTCAACGGTTTCAAAAACGATTTTCTTTACCCCTTGCCATCAACCGGTCTGAAACCTATACTCTGGCTCGTGCTGTAGCTGGTTCTCAGGAAAGGAGGCGGGTGTTGTTGTGCAAAATATTGATGAAAAACAGTGGAAAACACTGAAATTAAAACTCGCCCGCTCCAAACAGATCGTAACTCCTGCCATGGGTGAGCCGGAGAAAGAGTACGTTCAGTCGCGCGGAATTGATATCCTCAGGCTTCATGCAACCGATTTCGTTAACAAAAGACTCGCGCCGGCCGATCCGAAAAACGACGGGCGTCAAACGCCGCTTAAGGGACATCCCGTCTTTATCGCCCAGCACGCCACCGGCACCAGTGATCGGGAAAAGCTCGAGAAATTTCATGGCATTAAAACCGGCATTGAGCTCACCGAAAAGGAAGTCTCTTACATCGTGAGCGTCATTCTCCGCTGGATTCAGGAACAGATCGGAGAACCCGTCTGATTTTCCAGTGTTTGGAAAAAAAACTTTCACCTCTTCTCTGCACCAATTACATTTCTCCGAACCTTGGGAACGTTTTTATCATATGGAACCTCAAATCATAGCCCGCCCCGAACACAACATCAGCCGCAAGCAAATCAGCGCCGCCGCACTTAAAGTACTTTACGGACTCAAAGATGCCGGGTACACCGCCTATCTGGCCGGCGGAGGCGTACGAGACCTGTTGCTCGGACGCAATCCAAAAGATTTCGACGTCGCCACCAACGCCACACCGGAAGAAGTCCGGAAAGCCTTCCGCAACTGCCGCTTGATCGGCCGCCGCTTCCGGCTTGCACACGTTTACTTCCACAACGAAATCATCGAAGTATCCACCTTCCGCGCTCCCGCGCCGCCCGCCGACGAATCTCCGCAGGATGATGATAACACCTTCCGCGCCAAAGACGGTCTCGTCTTGCGCGACAACCTTTTCGGAACTCCTGAGGAGGATGCTTTGCGCCGTGACTTCACCGTCAACGCCCTTTTCTACAACATTGACGACTTCTCTATCATCGACTACGTCAACGGACGAGGCGACCTCGAGAAACGTATTATCCGCGTCATCGGCGACCCCGACCAGCGTTTCACCGAAGACCCTGTGCGTATTCTGCGCGCCATCCGCTTTGCCGCCGCACTTGGATTCGATATTGAACCATCCGCCCGCGAAGCCATTCGCCGCCACGCCGCGCGACTTGAAGACTGCTCATCCTCACGTCTCTACGAGGAAATTCAAAAACTTCTCAGTTGCGGAAAAGCCGAACAGGTTTTCTCTCTCTGCTGTGAACTTGAAGTTTTCGAACATCTTTTTCCCGAACTCGGCGCATGGCTCAACGCGCCCGACGGAGAAGGCAAAACCCATTGGCTCCGTAAAAGCTTCGCGCAGATCGACCGTTGGCGCGCCGCCGGATTCAACGTCGATCCCGCCCTGCTCTTCGCCCTCATTTTCGGCGAATATCACGAATGGGTCGCCACACAGATTATGCAAAGCGAAGAACTGCCTCACGCCGAAGCCTTACAGGATGCCACTCACCGCCACATCCGTCAGCTTGACCGCATTCGTATTCCTAAAGCCATCGCCCATCACATTGCAGAGATCATGAGCGGCCAGCCGCGCTTTCTGAAAACCACTCCGAAAAACGCCCAGCGAATCATGCGCCACCGCTGCTTCCTCGACGCCTTTCTCTACTTTAAATTCGCCGCCCGCACCGCCGGACGCCACACGGCCGAACTCGAATGGTGGGAACAGCAGCGGAAAGCGAGATAAAGCCTTTTGCCGCTTGCCCTGCACGGCTGAATATCATACATAAAACGTCCTTCGCGGAGAGGTGGCTGAGTGGCTTAAAGCAGTGGTTTGCTAAACCGCCGTACGCCGTAAAGGCGTACCGGGGGTTCGAATCCCCCCCTCTCCGCCAAACCTTTAACCCTGCCAGACCTCGGTCTGGCGGGGTTATTTTTTGGTGAAGCGGGGCGGGATGAAGAACCCCCGGGTTCGAGCCGAGGCCAACGGCCGAGACAGGCCCCGAGCATTCGGGGCAGTGAACAACGTGAACGTCAATCCCCCCCTCTCCGCCACTTTTCAACCCGTTATCCTGCAATGGATAACGGGTTTTTCCTCCCAATAAAACCTCAACTTACAATAAGGCTTACAATGGGCTCGCCAAGACTCAAGGATGCTCAGGGATGTCGTTTATGCGCTTTCCATAGGGGAAAATGACGAGAATTCGACCCGGAAAAAACATAACAGGCCATCTCTACACTTAATTTTTAAGGCGAGCCACCACACTCAAAGGCACAATACATATTCAGAGAACCGCGCTCCGCTTGCGCGTCATCGCGTTCCGCCCCTGCTGCTCAAAGGCTCTCCGTCTCGATCGCCCCGATTTTATGACATGGCTCCATCTTTGAACCCATGGAATCCGTTTATCCGGATTCAAGGATTGTCGATTGCGTGCCGCCACGGTCTCTGTTAGATTCACGACATGAAACTGAAAGACAGACTAAAGACCGGCCCCCTGCTTCTCGATGGCGCGGCAGGAACTTATTTGCAAAATCAGACGATCACCCGCGACCAGTGGGGCGTTTATGAAGGCTGTAACGAGTGGCTCAACCTTTCCGCGCCGGAAATCATCCACGGACTGCACCGCGCTTATCTCGAAGCCGGTTCGGACGCGATTGAAACCAACACGTTCGGCGCTTCACCCATAACACTCGGCGAATACGGCCTTGCGGATCGCGCTTACGAAATCAACAAAGCCGCCGCGAGCCTGGCCCGCGAATGCGCCGACGAGTTTTCAACCCCGGAACAGCCGCGCCACGTTTTCGGCTCGATCGGCCCCGGCACCAAACTGCCGTCACTCGGACATATTTCGTTCGACGAGCTGGTCGATGCCTACAAGATTCAGATTCAAGGCCTGCTCGACGGCGGCGTGGACGGCCTGCTCATCGAGACCTGTCAGGATCCTCTGCAGATTAAAGCCGCACTGGCCGCCGCCGATGACAGCCTCGGCCCGGACAGCGATATTGTCCGCTACGTCTCAATCACCGTGGAAGCCACCGGAACCATGCTGGTCGGCACCAGCGTCCCCGCCGCCGCTGCAATTCTTGCGCCGTATCCGATTGATGTGCTCGGTCTGAACTGCGCGACCGGCCCCGACGCGATGGAGCACCACCTCGACACACTTAGAGAAGTCTGGCCGGCACATCTCGCCTGCATGCCCAACGCCGGAATGCCCGAAGCACGCGCCGACGGCAATGTCCGTTATCCACTGGAGCCGACCCCGTTCGCGGAAAAGGTCGCCGCGCTGGCGAAAGAACACGGACTCTCGATTGTCGGCGGCTGCTGCGGCACGACACCGGAGCATATCAGGCTGTTGCGAGCGCAACTGACAGGAGTCAGGAGTCAGGAGTCAGAAGCCGGCAATCGGCAATCTCAAGTCGCCAGCCTTTTTACGGCGGTTGACCTGACACAGGAACCTGCGCCGCTGTATATCGGAGAGCGAGCCAACGCCACCGGCTCGAAAAAATTCCGCGACACGCTGCTGGCCAACGACTATGAAAACGCTTTTCACATTCTGACGGAACAGGAAGAAACCGGCGCGCATGTCCTCGACCTGAGTTGCGGCTATGCCGGACGCGATGAAAGCAAAGATGTCGCCGTGCTGGTGCCGCGAATGGCGCGTGAATGCAAGATTCCGATGATGATCGACTCCACATCCGCCGACGTGATTGAAGAAGCGCTCAAACTCTACGGCGGCCGGGCTGTCATCAACTCAATCAATTTTGAAGACGGCGGGAAGCGCGCCGAACAGGTTGTACCGATGGCACGGCGCTACGGCGCGGCACTGGTCGCGCTGACGATTGATGAAAAAGGTATGGCAATGAACGCCGATGAAAAATTCGCCGTCGCCAAACGACTGGTTGATTTTTGCGTCGAACGCGGACTTAAAGCCGAAGAAATTCTGATCGACCCGCTGACGTTCACCATTTGCAGTGGCGACAAAACGCTGCGCGATGCGGCGCTCCAAACTCTGGAAGCGATCAGCCGCATCAAGGCGGAACTGCCGGGCGTGAAGACCATCCTCGGACTGTCCAATATTTCGTTCGGCCTGAAACCTGCACTGCGCAAAGTACTCAACGCCGTATTCCTGCATCAAGCGGTACAGGCCGGCATGGACGCCTGCATCATCAATGTCGCCGCAATCGTGCCGCTCAACGAAATTCCGGAAGATCTCCGCAAGGCCGCCGAGGCTTTGCTGGCCGACGACCGTTCCGGCGGCGATCCGCTTGAAAACTATATCAACCTTTTTGAAACCGTGCAGGAAACCGTCGAAGTCGCCGTTGAAAGCAGACCTTCCGTCGATGTGCTGGCCGATGCGATTATTCGCGGCAAATCGCCGTGGCTCGAACCGGCGATTCCCGATCTGCTGAAAGAAAAAAGCGCCGAAGACATTCTCAACACCATTTTGCTTCCGGCGATGAAAGAGGTCGGGCGTCTTTTCAACGACGGAACGATGCAGCTTCCTTTTGTGCTGAAGTCTGCCGAAGTGATGAAACGCGCCGTTGACATGATTAAACCGTTCATGAAGAAAAGTGCGGCGGGCGACAGGGTTCCGCTGGTTATTCTGGCGACCGTGGCGGGCGATGTGCACGACATCGGCAAAAATCTGGTCGGCATTATTCTTTCCAACAATGGATTCGACATCGTTGACCTTGGTATCAAAGTGCCGGTTGAACAAATGATGGAAGCAGTGAAGAAACATAACGCCGCCGCGCTCGGCATGAGCGGACTGCTGGTAAAATCCACCGCCGTCATGGCGGAGAACACGAAAATTCTCGAACACGCCGGATTCAAAACGCCGGTATTGCTCGGCGGCGCGGCGCTGTCGGAAGAATTTGTTGATCTGGCCTGCCGTCCGCACTATTCTGGACAGGTTCTTTACTGCAAAGATGCCTTCGCCGGACTGTCCGCCATGCAAACACTGAAAGACACCGGCAGACTGCCTGACTATGTCGCGCCGGTGCGTGACGTTCTCGGCTGTGAAGTGAAGCCGGTTGACGAAAAACCGGCAGAGCCGATCGACCGCGACATTCCGATTCCGGAAGTCCGGCTCGGCACGACCGTGACCAAAAATATTCCGCTCGACGCCATCTGGAACTATCTCGATCTGAACGGAATGATCAAGGGCGCGTGGGGCTACAAGCAAGGCAAACTTTCCGACACCGAATATCAAAAACTGCTCGCCGACGAAGTTTATCCGAAGCTCGAGGAGATGAAGCAGATTGCCCGCGGCGTGTTTGAACCAAAAGTCATCCACGGCTTTTTCAACTGCCATTCCGAAGGCGATACATTCCTTCTCGAAAATCCGGCGGGCGGAACTATTCCGATGCCCTTCCCGCGCCAGAAAAAATCCGACGGACTTTGTCTGGCTGACTTTTTCCGCCCAGACCGCGACGTCGCCGCACTGATGGCGGTCACGCTTGGAAACAAAGTGATGACCAAAGAGCACGAACTGCGCGACGCCGATCGCTACCACGACTATCTGCTCTTCCACGGACTGGCCGTGATGACCGCCGAAGCGCTGGCGGAAACCTGGCACCGGCAGATCCGTCTGCTGTGGGGATCGAATGAAGGCGAGCTGACGCTGGCCGAAATCTGGAAACGGAAACTCGATCAGAGCCGCTTCGGCTTCGGCTATGCGCTCTGCCCCGACCTTGCGATGAACAAAGTCTGCTGCGACCTGCTCGATACCGACCGGATCGGTCTGAACGTCACCGAACTCTTCATGGCCGACCCGGAAGTTTCCACCTTCGCGCTCGTCACCCATCATCCGCAAGCGTACTATTTCGACCTGTAATACAGAACTAGTCAGGACGCGAATGAAACGTGATATTGAATGGATTGAAAAACTCGACGACGGCGTAAAGCGCACCGTGCGCATTGCGGTTTCCATGGATAAGGGAATCAAATGGCAGTTTAAACGCTCCGACGAAGAGCGCTGGGATTACGACACCCCAGCCTCCCCCGAAGACTGGGAAGCTCTCGACGAAAAAGTCGCCGCGCTCTACAACCGCCGCCGCGCCACACACGAAGAGCTGCAAATGGTTCGCGCGCAGAGGAAAAAACATGGATGAGTTCACCATTACCGGCGACTACATCGAACTGGATAAGCTGCTGAAAGCCGCGCGGCTCTGCGGAACCGGCGGCGAGGCGCGGATTGTCATCAGCGAAGGTCTCGTTACCGTGAACGGCGAAACGGAACTGCGCCTGCGCCGGAAAGTCCTCCCCGGCATGGCTGTCTGTTACGACGGCCAGACCCTCACCGTCCGCTGATGCAGAAAATTATTCGCGCACAGCGCCGCGACAGGGTATAAAGCCCGCAGAAACAGAGGCCTGCTTTGAAACGGAAGTTTTTCAAAAAGACAAATTATCGCGGCACCGCGACCAGAAACATCACGGCTCGCAAAAAGGTGCGGCGGTTTTCATTTTTCAATCTGTTGCTGGCCGTTGTCCTTTGGCTGGCGCTGGTCGTGTTTTTTTACAGCGGACGCCTGCTCCGTCCGCAGACGCTGGTGCTCGGACAGAAAGCCCCCGAAACCATTGCGGCATCAGTCGATTTCCGCGCCGAAAACGTCGCCGCCACACAAGCCGGGCAGCGTGCCGCCACCGATGCGGTTCTGCCGGTTTTCTCCATTGATTCATCCGCCATCGAAAACGCACGCCTGCTGCTGACCACCAACCGGCTGACAGAAATCCTGCCGACAGATAAACAGGTTGACGTTCAGACCATCCTTTTCACCGCGCTTTCCAATACCAGTTCTCGCGGCATCATTTCCGTCAGCGACGCGCAGACAAAATTTAACGGCAAAGCCCCGTCCGGAAAAATAGCACTGCGCGGCGGCAAAACGGACGTGATCCGCACACTCGACAGTTTCGTCCAGCAGGCCGATGCGCTCAAGGCGGCCACGGCAGAAATTCTCCACGAGCTTCCGCGCGAAAGCCGCAACGAAGAAAAAACCATTCGCGCGCTGATCGCGCCGTGCCTATGGCCCAATCTGGCGTACGATGCCGCCGAAACCGATATGCGCCGCGCTCAGGCAACCGCACTCGTCGATCCGGTCATTGAGCCGGTGAGCGCCGGAACCATTCTCGTTCGTAACGGGGACACGGTGAGTGAACAAACACTCAAGCGGCTGGCCGCGCACGAACAGCGGCTGAGCGAACTGGAAACACCTGCCGAACGCATCCAGCGGCTGGCGGGCAACGGATTTCTGCTGCTGATCGGCCTCACGCTCAGCGCGGCAATCGCCGGCATCGTGCAACCTTTACTGCTGCGCAGCCGCCGGCAAATGCTGTTACTGGTAACGCTCTGCGCTTTGCCGCTGATCGTCGGCAAAGGCTTACTGTACGCCACGGTCGATTTACATCTGATTCCGGCAACCTTGCTTCATTTTGCTCTGCCGCTATCCATCGCGCCGCTGCTGGCTTCCATCCTGCTCGGCAGTGCGCCGGGGTTGATCTCCGGCTTCTGGGTCAGCTTTGCGCTTGCGACACTGCTCGGCGGAAACTTCGATGTGTTTGTGCTCGGCCTGCTGACTTCCGTGGCGGCCATCTACACTACCCGCGACGTCAAACGCCGCACTGCGCTGTTCCGCGCGGGGTTCTGGATCGGCGCGGTCGAAATTATTTTTGCACTGGTGATGGCCGTGCTTGAACATCCGTCATGGCAGATTCTGATTCCGCAGATTGGAACCGCCATGCTGTGCGGACTGGTCAGCGCGCTGCTGGCCCTGTTGCTCATCCCGGTCTTTGAACACCTCTTCAAAATCACCACCGACATTTCTCTGCTCGAACTTTCCGACCTGAGTCATCCGCTGCTTCAGAGCCTTGCCATCAACGCGCCCGGCACCTACCACCATTCTCTGATGCTCGCCAGCCTCGCGCAGAATGCCGCTGAAGCCGTCGGTGCTAACGGACTCATGCTGCGCGTTTGCGCTTACTTCCACGACATCGGCAAACTGGTGAAGCCCGGTTTCTTCAGCGAAAATATTCAGTTCTCGGAAAACCCGCACGATGACCTGACACCGAGTATGAGCACGCTGGTGATTGTCTCGCACATCAAAGAAGGCGTCATGCTGGCGAAAAAATATAAACTGCCGCAGGTTGTCATCGACGGCATCGAACAGCATCAGGGCACCAGCCTGGTTTCCGTTTTCTACCAGCGCGCCAAAACCCGCGCCGCCGGTCAGCCGGCAATCAACGACGAAGATTTTCGCTACGAAGGTCCTCGCCCACAAACTCGCGAAATGGCCATTCTGATGCTGGCCGACAGCTGCGAAGCCGCATCGCGGTCACTCGAAAAGCCGACGCCGGTTCGCGTCACGAACCTGATCAACGATATTTTCGACGCTCGTCTGCGCGACGGCCAGCTCGACGAATGCACACTCACGCTCGCTGAACTCAACAAAATCAAACAGTCCTTTGTCTTCTCGCTCACCAGTATGCTCCACGGCCGTGTCGCCTACCCTAAAGATGAAAACCGTTCTAATAAACCGGCAGAAACGCCGGATCAGCCTGTCGGCAATCCGCCGGCTGACCGCTAAACTGGCCGCCGCGCTGGAAGCCTCCGATCCGGATACCGTCTGGCAGGAAGTCACGCTTCTGCTGACGGACGATTCCGGCATTACGCAGTACAACCGCGAATTTTTTGGCAAAGACCGCGCCACCGATGTCATCAGTTTCCGCAGTGAACCGTTTCCCGGCGAAGACGGCGTCACTGGAGACCTGATCGTCAACGTCGAGCGCGCCGCACTGGAAGGCCCGAACCACGACGGCATCAAAGCCGAACTGGCTCTCTACATCGCTCACGGCTTCAACCATCTGTCCGGTGCCGACGACAACACGCCCGCCAAACGCGCCGCCATGCGCCGTACAGAAATGCGGAGGCTTGCGGAGTTGCAACCGGAAATCAAAAATCTGATAGTGGGCTGACATGAACGAAATCAACTTCAACCACCTCGCAGGCAGTATCGCCGCGCTCCTTCTGGCCGCTCTATGGGCCGTTCTTTTTGCCGCTTTCCGCGAAACCGGTAATGCGGGCATCAGCCGCCTCGCCGAAAAAAAACCACAAGCCGAAAAGGCTCTTGAAAGCTGGTCGGGACGATGGAACCTGCTGCGTACGACACTTCGTTTCTGCCTGACGCTCTGTGAAATCACCGCCATCTATTTCGCTTTTCACACCTTCAAACTCTCGCTGGCCGTCGAGTGGATCGGCCTGATGCTGGTAATGACACCGCTCTACCTGATTTTCATCCGTGTCATTCCTTTCGTGCTGGCCGAAAGCTACGCTGACCGCCTTTCTCTCTTTTTCCTTCCGGCGGTTATCGGCCTGACCCGCGTTCTCTGGCCGCTGGTCTGGCCCATCTACGCGCTGGAACGCGGCCTCCTCGCCCGCGCTCTTTCCTCCGCCGACGAAGACGACAGTCCCACGCCGGAAGAAGAAATTATGACGCTCGTCGATCAGACCGACTCCGAAGAGCTGGAAGAAGAAGAACGCGAAATCATCCGCAGCGTTTTTGAATTCGGCGACACCGTCGTCCGAGAAATCATGACGCCGCGCATCAATATCGAAGGGCTGCGCACCGGCAATACCGTCGCCGAGTGCGTTGAAAAAGTACAGCGCTCGACCCATTCCCGCTTTCCGGTTTACGAAGAAACCGTCGACAACATTGCCGGTGTCGTACACGTCAAAGACCTATTGCGGCTCTTCGCCAGCGGCGAAGAATCCCGCCCGGTCAGCGACATCGTCAAAAAACTCAGCGCCGTTCCGGAAACCATGCCGATCAACGACCTCCTGCGCCAGATGCGCGAACAGCACTTCCACATGGCGCTCGTCGTTGACGAATACGGCGGCACCGCCGGGATTGTCTGCATGGAAGATATTATCGAGGAGCTCATCGGTGAAATCCGCGACGAATACGACCTTGCCGAAAAAGACATTCTGAAATGCTCTGACGGCACCGCGCTGGTCAAAGCCAGCCTCGCCGTCGCCGACCTCAACGAAGAACTCGGACTGAACATTCCCGAGAGCGACGAATACGATTCCATCGGCGGCTATGTTCTAAACGAACTCGGCAGTATTCCGCCTGCCGGAACCAAAGTCGCCGCGCCCGGCCTCGAAATCACCGTCCAGAACGCCACGCCGCGCCGCATCCATACGTTGCTGCTCACGCCGGTTCAGGAAAAGGACTAGCATGTTCATTCAACAGGCGCTGACCGATCCGTTCCTTTACTTCGGCTGGATTATCTTCGTGGTGTTTTCCATCTGCTGTCACGAATACGCCCACGCCGCCACTGCACTGCGCTTCGGCGACGACACGGCCGCACGCAACGGACACCTGACGTTAAATCCGCTGGTGCAAATGGGATTGCAGTCGCTAATTATGCTCGCGCTCTTCGGCCTCGCCTGGGGCGCTGTTCCGGTCAATCCGGTCGCGGTGCGCAGTGCATCCAAACGGGCGCTGATTGCCTTGTCCGGCCCGCTGACAAACCTGTTGCTCTGCCTGATCTTTTCGCTCCTGATGGTAATCGCCGACACCGCTGGCAATCCCAGCGCCGTGCATTTCCTGCTCATCGGCGGCGCGGTTAACGGCATGTTATTTGTCTTCAATATCCTGCCGGTGCCGGCACTCGACGGCTTCGCCGTCGTCTCCGCCTTTCATCCGGCATTCGATCGGTTCGCGCAGAAACACGCCACTGCAATTTTCCTGATCTTCCTCCTGCTACTATGGAACTCTCCGCTCGGCTCCTTCATCTTCGCCGCCGGCTACGCTCTCGAAGGCATCTTCGTCGCCTTCTTTCACAGCCTCGCCGCGCTGATTGTTTGACCGCGAAGGCACAAAGGCCGCCGGACGATCAATTCCCCTGAAATCTGGATACACACTCGGGGGCAGGCCACACTGAACCCGCGAATCAGCGTGTACATAGATATTTATTGTCGCGCTTGACTTTTTCGGCATATCCAGCAACATCTGGCCATCTTTTAAACCTCTTTCCTAATACGGTCTTGCCGGGCGTGTGTCCGTCCCGTATTTGAAAATGGGTTGTTGGAGTTGGATATTTAGTGAGGTGTATCATGAAGTGGATGAAAAGTGTTTTGTCCGTTACCGTTCTTTCCTTGTGTGTAGTTGCTACAGGTTGCCGCTCGCCCAAAGTACCATTGACCCCCACACAGCAGGGTGCTGTCGCTGGTGGTGCAGCTGGTGCAGCCGTCGGTGCCGTCTGGGCGCATAATGCCATCAATGGCTCCCTGACCTCTTGGGAAGGTGCCGGATACGGTGCCGTGGCCGGTGCTGCTGGCGGTGCTCTCATCGGCGACGCACTCGACGAATATGCAGGCGATAATGCTGCCGGCATGAAAGACAAAGAAGCTCAGATCAATGATCTTCAACGTCAGCTCGCAGATGCCGAAGCCAAACTCCGCGGTCAGCCCGGCATGGAAAATGTGCAGGTTGAAGCCGTTAACGGTCAGATTCGTTTCACCATTCTGAACGAAGTTCTTTTCGAAGCTGGCAAGGCCGACCTGAAAGTCAGCAGCAAAACCACGCTCGACAGCGTGCTGAACGTCATCTCTGCTGATTTCGCCGACCGCGATATCACCATTGAAGGCCACACGGACAGCGACCCGATTCAGAAGTCGAAATGGAAAGACAACTGGGAACTCTCTTACAACCGCAGCATGTCCGTTCTCTACTATCTGATGAACGAAAAACAGATTCCTGCAGAACGCCTCAAAGCGGTTGCCTGCGGCGATGCTCAGCCGGTTGTTCCGAACGATAGCGCTGCCAACAAACGCCTGAACCGCCGCGCGGTTATCGTTGTCATGCCTGCTAAGAACTCGATCGTTGTAGAAAAGAAATAAGTGCGGAATCGCACCGATCTGTTGTTCATGAAAGCCGCCGTTCCATTGCTGATTGCAGGAACGGCGGTTTCTTTTTTGCTGTGCGGATGCGCCACCTCGATTGAGACGCCGATCCGCAAGCCAATCCCCGCTTCGAAACCGAACCCGTTTCGGGTTGCCGTTCTGCCTCCGCGTATCCATCCGGATATTGAGCCGGACAATCTCAAACCGGAAAGTCCGCTCTATAAACAGCTGATGGACGGACGCGGCGTGGTCGTCACCAGTGCCTCGGCATCAAAAGACATTGGGCTTGAAATCGTCTCCACGCTGACACAGGCCGGCACATACGAACGTATTTTCACTGTTGAAAATGAAGAAGAGGCTAAGCAGTTTGGGGCTGACTCCTTGCTGACGGTTACCGTCTGGGACTACCGTACCGTTCATCTCGGCTCAAACAAAAAATATCCGCTAATGGCTCTGTTCGGCCCGCTTCTATCGCAGTACTGGATTCGTTGGCAGACATTGGAGGCGCGGTTTGAATGGGATGTCCGGCTTACCTCGATAGCCGACGGCTCGACGCTTTATCATAAACGGCTGAAACGCGAATATACATCGTCCGTGAGATCGGCGTCCGGCCGTCATTTCACTAACAAGATGCTTTCGTTTCTACAGAACCGCGCCGCGCCCGATTTTATCGGCGAGTTGTTCGATTTAGAAATGCCTGCGCCGTCGCTGGAAGAAAAACTTCCAGATTCTGAAAAATCAATTGCCCTCAGTGCGGAGCCGCGGGTCGAGAGCATCACGCAAAGCATCGCCGAGTAGATTGAAGGCGAGAACAAGGCCGAAGATGGCCAGCGTGACGAAAGTCATTTCCCACCAGACGCCTTGCCAGAGCCGCATCCGAGCGCTGTTAATCATCACTCCCCATGACGGTTCGCTGACGACGCCAATGCCGAGAAAGCTCATGAACACTTCCGTGCTGACCGCCGCCGGGAAGCGCAACGTGAAGGTGACGATGATGACGTGGAAAACGTTCGGCAGAATGTGGCGGAACAGAATCCGCGGCCAGCTCAGCCCAAGCGCTTTGGCCGCCATCACATAAGCCTGCTCTTTGTGCTTAATTACTTCGCCGCGAATCAAACGGCATAATCCGACCCAGGTGGTGAGTCCAATGCCGAGATAAATACCGAGCAGTCCTTTTCCAACCACCATGGCGATGGCGAGAATAAACAAGAGGCCCGGCATGGAAGCGACCGTTGAATAAAGCCAGACAACAAAGCTGTCCACCCGACCGCCGAAGTAGCCGGCAAGACAGCCGAAGAAAACGCCAATGGGAATCGCGATGAGTGCGGTGATGATGCCGACCTTGTAGGCGATGCGTGTTCCCTGAATCAGCCGCTGCATCACGTCGCGACCGAGTGCGTCGGTGCCCATCCAATGGCCGGAAGACGGTGGCTGATAGGCCTGATTCAAATCGGTCTTCTGATAAAACGCCGTTTGATCTTTTGCCTGATAGTAGCGAAAAACTACTTCGCCGTAGATCGCCAGCACGGTGTAAACCGTGATAATGCCGAGACAAGCCATCGCCAGACGGTTTTTCTTCAACCGCCGCCAGGCATCGCTCCACAAACTGTTTCCTTTTTCGCTCATTTCAATTTTACCCGCGGGTCAACCAGCGCATAGCAGATGTCGGTCAGGAGGTTGGCGATCACAAATATAATGGCGCCAACCAGCACGATGGCGCGAACCACATCGACGTCAGATGAATTGATGGCGTTGATGCCGAGATAGCCGAGGCCGGGAATGCCGAAGAAACTTTCGAGGAGAAGATTGCCGGTGTAAAGGAACGGGATAGCGATAACGGTGTTGGTAATGATGGGGATCATCGCGTTTTTCAAAACATGTTTAAACAGCACTCCGCTACGCCCAACCCCTTTGGCCCGTGCGGTACGGACATAGTCGCGGTGTGCTTCGTCAAGCATGATGGTGCGATAGAAGCGCAACTCAGCTCCGAGGCCGCTGAAGACGCCGATCAGCACCGGCAGAATCAGATAGCGCAACCCTTCAAAACCCCAAACTGGAAACCAGCCGAGTTTAAAGCCAAGTAAATATTGCCCGCCGACAATCCAAACCAGATAGTTGACGCTCATTAACGCGACAGAAAAGACGATGAAAAAGCGATCTACCCATGTGTCGCGCCAAAAGGCACAGAAGAGCGAAAGCATGACCGCAGCAATCAGTCCGGCGAAAAAAATCGGCACGGCGAGCATCAGCGAGGGGCCGATGCCGTCGAGCAACAGCTTGGAAACGCGCTGATTGCTACTGCCCGAAATACCGAAATCAAGATGCGCGAGCTGGTTCAGATAAAACACGAACTGCGAATCAAATGGGTTGCTCATGATGCGGCGCAATTTAATGGAATGAATTTCGATCGGAGCATTACCGGGAATGATCTTTCCCCATTCGACTTCGCCTTTGGCGTCGCTCAGGGCGGGCCTTGCCTGAAACCGCAGTTCGATTTTTTTCCAGTCTTTCGGGAGTTTAAGCTGTTCGTCGCCGAACATCGGGAATCCAGCGGAACGGCCTTCAATTTCCAGCTCATATTCGCAGTCGGTGCGCAGTGAAAATTTTAGCGGCAAAGCATATTCGCCGCCTGCCGGGAGAATGATTATGCCGTTCGTCCAGATAACACCATTCTGCTTTTGCCAGTCACCAGCGGTGCGAGTGAAATCAGAGTCGGCGTAGGCGCGGGTCGTTGTGCGAGCTCCGATAAACAGCGGCTTGTTGAAGCCGCGCTGCTCATCAAACTGTTCGAGTGTGTCGGCCTGCGCGTGCGGACCGAGCACCTGTTGAGCCGGACTGCCGCCGACCATGTTAAACAGAACAAACGTAATCATGATGACGCCGAACACCGTCGGGATCATCTGGAGGATTCGCTTGCCGATGTAACGAAGCATCAGTTTCTCCTCCCCTGCTTCGCTTTCCACTCATTCCATGCGGCGTTGTCGATACGACGGTATTTGGTCATGGTATAGGAAAAGTCGTGGAGACTGAAATTTTTCAGCCAGTTGTGGGTAACGGCAAAATCCATCGGCTGGTACAGGAAAACCCACGGACAGTCTTCGATCACGATATCCGCCATTTGCTCACAGAGACGGTCTTTCTCCGGGCCGGGCAGCATGGTGCGCAACTGATTGTAGAGTTTATCAAACTCCGGATTTACGTAATTAGAGTGATTGGGGCCGGGCGACACATTCGCGCCGCAGAAGAGCTGAAGAAAGTTTTCAGAGTCCGGATAATCAGCAACCCAGCCGAGCTTGAATATCTGCGCCTGACGGCGATCCATCTTGTCGAGAAAAGCCGGCCAGTTGTTGTAACTGGCTTTCAGCACAATGCCGATTTTATCGACCATGCCGACCATGAGTTCAACCGACTGTCGCGTATCGGGCGCCGCGTCGCCAAGCTCGAGAGTCAGCTCAAGACGGCGTCCGGTTGCAGGATTGATGCCGTTTGGATAACCCGCTTCAGTCAAAAGCCTTTTTGCCTTTTCAAGGTTGAATGAATAGTCGGTCGGCTTGGGTTTAAAGCCCGCCAGCGGACTGGGAAGCGGGCCGTAGACCGGCGTGACGCGACCGTTGTAGTACTGCACCAGAAGCTCGGGATCGAACGCGCAACTGAGCGCCTGCCGCAATTTCTTATTTTTACCGACGACGGGATCATCCAGATTGAAGCCAATGTAAGAAAGATAGAGCGTCGGACTGGAAAGCAGTTCAACACCCTGCTCTTTCATACTGGCAGCCAGATCCCGGCTGGGCGTGATGACAGCGCTCCAGTTGTCGCGAGAGATTGTGCTATAGCTGAACTGTCCCGACAGAAACATCATCCACGCAGTCGTTGGATCGTCCGTCACATATTGCACAATGCGATCAATAAAAGGAACCTGCTTGCCTGCATCATCAAGCAGTCCGGCGGCGCGGGCTTCGGCGGTTCCGGTGGATGGATAGAGTTCAACGCGACCGGTCTCCACCCATTTCGGATTACGGACAAATTCGATGCGGTAGTTGTTTTTTTGCGATTTAAGAATGTACGGGCCGGTACCGACAGGATGATTGATGAACTCTATGCCGTACCGTTCAACCGCTTCGCGCGGGACGGCGAAAGCATAGTTCATGGCCAAAACCCAAAGCAGTTGCGGATAAGGTTCTTTGAGCTGAATCTGAAAGGTATAGCGATCCGGCGCGCGCAGACCTTCGACCGGTGCGCTGTAATCTGTCGGCAAATTGCCCGCTGATGCGGCGCGGAATTCATCGAGCCCGGCAATGCGCCCGTTGAAAGCCCAGTAGCCGGAAGAGGCGACCTTCTGATCCGCGATGCGCTTGATGGAATAGACGAAGTCCTCCGCCGTCAGCTCGCGCCCTTTTCCGTTTGGAAAGCACGGATCGTCCTGAAAGAAAATGCCTTGGCGGATGCGAAAGGTGTAAGTAAGTCCATCGGCGGAAATATCCGGCATGGCGGCGGCGAGCATCGGCTGGAGGTGATATGGACGATCCAGATAGGAATATTCGAGCAAACCCTCGTAAATGCGCCCGACCACCATAGATGAAGAAACATCGCCCGCTTTTGCAGGATCCATTCCTTTGATGCGCGCCGTCTGTCCGTAGAGAACCTGCTCGCCTTTGAAACGCAACGTATCGAGATCGCTCCGTCCGCAGGCGGACAGGAGCAGGAAAAGAAAAACGGCGGAACCGTGGAGGAACAAATTCCATCCGCTAATCCGCCGTTCCATGAATTCACATCTCCGTTTTACTGCGCAGGAGCCGCTGGCATTTCTACCGGAAACTGAGGCGCGGACGGTTGAGCCATAGGAATCGGCTGTGCAATTGAAGCATTGTCCATGAGCGACTTACTGGCGCTACCGGCAAAAAGCATACCGAGAATCAGCGTGTTCACGAGGAAAACGATTCCGATACCAACGGTGGCCTTAGTGAGAACATTGCCGGCACGCGCGCCAAAAAGTGAGTCGTTACCGCCCGATCCGAAAGCGAGGCCGAGACCGCCGTCTTTGGATTTCTGCAACAGGATTAAACCGATCAGCGACAGACTGCATGCGGCTTCAAGAACGATGAGCAATGTACGAATAATAGCCATTTTTAAACCTCCGAGGCTGTGAACTTTAGGCTTTAGGGGCTGAATTGCGAGTACAATTTCAGCCCCCGCCCGATTACATTCCCGCTTTGACGATATCAATGAAGGACCGGGCGTCAAGTGCCGCGCCACCAATCAGTCCACCGTCAATGTCCGGCTGAGAAAGCAGTTCTTTGGCATTGGAAGCCTTCATGCTTCCGCCGTACTGGATACGCAAACCCTTGGCCGCTTTTTCGCCAACCATGTCGCGGATGATACCGCGAATGAAGGCGTGTACTTCCTGAGCCTGTTCGCTGGTCGCGGTTTTGCCGGTGCCGATCGCCCAAACGGGTTCGTAGGCGACAACAACGTTTTCAAACTGCTCAGCGGTGATATCAGCCAAACTGCCGCGCACCTGTGCTTCGACCACTTTTTCGGTGTTTCCGGCTTCGCGGTCGGCGAGCTTTTCGCCGACACAAACGATCGGACGCAGATTTTTATCGAGCGCCTTTTTGACCTTCTTGTTCACCCAGAAATCGGTTTCCTTGTAATACTCACGGCGTTCGCTGTGGCCGAGAATAACGTATTTGACCGACAACTCGTGAAGCATGGTGTGGGAAATTTCGCCGGTATAAGCGCCGTCGTCTTCCGAGCTCATGTTCTGACAGCCCAGCTTGATCTGGCTGTTGGCCAGCGCGTCGCTGACGGACTTAAGCGCGGTGAACGGCGGGCAGACCACCACTTCAACATCCTTGCAACCGTTCAGTTCAGCCTGAATTCCTTTAACCAGCGTCAGCGCATCGGCAATCGTCTTATTCATCTTCCAGTTGCCAGCAATAATTTTCTTTCTCATGAGATTCTCCTATTTGTTTTAAAAGGTTACTTGTCAGTCAGAGCGGTAACGCCGGGAAGCTGTTTACCTTCGAGAAACTCGAGACTCGCTCCGCCGCCGGTGCTGATATGGGTCATCTTGTCGGCCAAACCGCTCAGGTTGACCGCGCTCACGCTGTCGCCGCCACCGATGATGCTGACACTGTCAGAATCGGCCACCGCCTGGCAAACCGCAAAGGTGCCTTTGGCGAACGGGGCCATTTCAAAGCAGCCCATCGGACCATTCCAGACCACGGTTTTGGCCTTGGCGATTTCCGCGCAATAAAGCGCGATGGTCTTCGGGCCGACATCCAGAGCCATCCAGCCGTCGTCAATGTTTTCGCCAACCACTTTGGTGTTGGCGTCGGCACCGAACTTGTCAGCCGCGATGTTATCAACCGGCAGCATCAGCTTCACGCCTTTGGCTTTGGCCTGAGCGAGAATGTCTTTGGCCATTTCGACGCGGTCATCTTCAACCAACGATTTGCCGACCTTGAAGCCTTGCGCTTTGTAGAAAGTATAAGCCATGCCGCCGCCGATCAGAATCGCGTCGCATTTGCTCATCAGGCTAGTGACGACGTCGATCTTGCCGGAGATTTTTGCGCCGCCGATGATGGCGACGAACGGTTTTTCCGGAGCTTCGAGCGCTTTGCCGAGGTAATCAATTTCCTTCTCCATCAAGAAGCCGGCGACGTTCTTTTTGTAGAACTGACAGACTACAGCGGTGGAAGCGTGGGCGCGGTGCGCGGAACCAAAAGCGTCGTTGCAGTAGATTTCGCCGTCGCCGAGTTCGGCGAGTTTTTTGGCGAGCTCTTTCTGCTTAGCTTTCATTTCGGCCTTAGCGGCTTTCTTCTGCTCGTCGGTGGCGTCGTCGGCCAGCTTGGCTTTGCCTTCCTCTTCCTTATAGAAACGGGTGTTTTCTACCACCATGATTTCGCCAGCCTTGAGCGCCTTGGCCTGAGCGATGGTTTCCGCGCCGACGCAATCGGTACCGAATTTGACCGGCTTGCCGAGCAGCTCTTCCAGCTTGGCAGCAACCGGCTTGAGACTGAATTCGGCTTCGTAGCCTTTGCCCTTCGGACGACCGAGGTGGCTCATCAGCACGAGCGAACCGCCCTTTTCGAGCACATATTTGATCGTCGGTAGCGCGGCGGTGATACGAGTCACATCGCCTACGACGCCGTCTTTGACCGGCACATTAAAATCCACACGCATCAGAACCCGATGGCCCTTTACGTCCACATCGCGAATCGTCATTTTCTTCATTTTCTATTTCCTTTCCAGTTGGCCTGCCCTGAGCGACATAAGGAGTCGAAGGGTTTAAAAATGAGCCCCGAATATAAGGAAAAAAGAACCGGAGTCAACCAGACTCAACCCCTGTTTTTCCGAACCGGCGGAAGAAAAGTTTCCGATGCTCGGAAATCAACTTCCCTTCCGGGGCGGGCTTCTGTAAAAACTGCCAACGGAGAACCTCTATGAGCATAAAAGTTGTTATTCAGGGCGCGGCGGGCCGCATGGGCAAAACGCTGATCCGCTGTATTCAGGAACAGAAAGTCGCCGGTCTCGAACTGGCGGGCGCGATTGACCTCTGGGACGTTCCGGACATTGGAAAAGATGCCGGACTGGCCGCAGGCACCAAAGAAACAGGTGTTAAAATCACCACTGATCTCGCCGCCGTCGCTCCGGGCGCGGATGTCATTATTGATTTTACCTCTCACTTCGGAACCGCTGGCAATGCCGAACGGATTGCCGGATGGAAGACCGCCTGGGTGATCGGCACGACCGGCCTCGGCGATGCCGAGCTGGCGGAAGTGAATGCCGCCGCGAAAAAAGTTCCGGTGGTGATGGCAGGCAATATGAGCCTCGGCATCAACCTGCTCTGCAACCTCGTCAAGGAAGCGGCCAAAGCGCTTCACGCCAAAGGTTACGATATCGAAGTTATTGAGCGGCACCACAACCAGAAGAAGGACGCCCCGAGCGGTACAGCGCTGATGCTCGGCAAAGCCGCCGCCGACGGCGCGGGCCTTGATTTGAAAAAATCGCAGGTTGATGGCCGCACCGGATTGCCCGGCGCGCGGACAAAAGACGAAATCGGATTTCATGCGGTGCGCGGCGGCGACATTGTCGGCGACCATACCGTGTTGCTGGCCGGAACCGGCGAAATGATCGAGCTTTCACACCGCGCCACCAGCCGCGAAACCTTCGCCGTCGGCGCGCTCAACGCCGCCGCGTGGGTTGTTCAGCAAAAGCCCGGTCTTTACAGCATGAAGAATGTGCTGGGGCTTTAATCCACACGCTCCCGGTTACGGGAAGCGCGTCCTACAAATTGCCAAATCGCGTGTCCTTTAAAAACTTTCCCCTAACTTGTAGGACAAGCTTCTCCGGTATTCCGGAGAGCTTGTGTCTCAGTACCGCAGAGGAACAATCTGCCCAGAATACAGCCACTCATCCGCAGATTGAACCAATCCGGCGCGCACCGGATTCTGATAAACGTATTCCCATTTTTCTGAATAGCTCGTCGCGCTTCGCACCATGTGATCAAAAAATCCGGGCTACCAGTGCGGCAGAGAATGTCCGCTTTCTTTAAGAGCAACCGACAGTGTCTTTTTCAAGAATCCAACAGTGGCACCCAGTTTGTATTGGGGAGCAAGCCGAACGAAAAAGTGAATATGATCCGGCATGACCACATACTGACCGATTGCGATTCCGCAGCCGGAATGTTCCTTGCCAAATGCAACAAACCGGTTGTGTACAGCATCGGCGGCCAATACAGGCTTGCGTTCAAAGGTTCCGATTGTGATGAAGAACAGCGGTGAGTCGTATTTCTGAAACGGCTTCAATCGCGGCGGGTGTTTGGAAATCCGATCCATACATCAACCTACACACGCTCCCCTAGCGGGGAAGCGCGTCCTACAATTCCAATTTATTCTTTTTCATCGAGTTCTTCATCAACAGCCATGCGATAGATTGAAGAAAGTTCGTCGGCGCCGCGCACACAGACGTGCAGGTCGCGCAGCAGTCCGTTGTCCAGACCGTAAACCCAGCCGTGAACCGCCAGTTCCTGTCCGCGCCGCCAGACATCTTGCACAATCGTGGTGTGGCAGACGTTGGAAACCTGCTCAATCACGTTCAGCTCGCAGAGTTTATCACTGCGGCGCTTCTTGTCCGTGATGCGGTCGAGCGTCAGTTCATACTTCTGGTAAATGTCGCGAATGTGCCGCAGCCAGTTATCCACCAAGCCCTGCGGACGGTTGTCCATCGCGCCTTCCACGCCGCCGCAACCGTAGTGTCCGCAAACGATGATGTGTTTCACCTTCAGAAAATCGACGGCGTACTGAATGACGGAGAGGCAATTCATGTCGGTATGAATCACCATGTTGGCGATGTTGCGGTGTACAAATACTTCGCCAGGCGCCAGACCGATGATTTCGTTGGCTGGCACACGGCTGTCGGAACAACCGATCCAAAGATATTGCGGCGCCTGCTGGTTCGAGAGTTTTTTAAAAAACTCCGGATCTTTTTCGACAATGCTCCGCGCCCAGTTCCGGTTGTTTTCAAACAGTTCGTTCAATATGCGCATTTTTCTACAAAGCTCCTTATGACTGATTGCATCTGAGGCATCGCGGCATCCGCTGTACGAAGGACATCTTCGCCGCTCAATTTTTCGTCGCCGAGTCCCGCCGCCCAGTTACAGATACAACTAAGTCCGGCAACTTTCAATCCGAGTGCGTTGGCGAAAATCGCTTCCGGCACAGTGGACATACCGACGGCATCGGCGCCGAGCGCGCGGAAGGCGCGGATTTCAGCTGGTGTTTCAAAGTTCGGCCCAGCGGTCGCGATATAAATACCGGAAGCGTCCGCGCCGGAGTCCATCAGCGCCCGACGCAAATCGTGACCGTAAACAGACGTCTGATCAGGAAAGCGCTCGCCGAACGCCAAGTTGTGCGGGCCGGCGAGCGGACTGCCGCCGAGCAGATTAATATGATCCTCAATCGCCATCAGCGTGCCGGGCCGCAGGTCTTCGCGAATTCCGCCGGAAGCGTTCGTCAACAAAACCGTCTGCGCACCAAACTGCTTCAGAATCCAGACCGGCAGAACGACCGGTGTCCAGCCCTCGCCTTCATAAACATGGCGGCGACCCTGAAAAATAAAAATTTCTATTCCGTCTAGTTCCGCATAGAGCAGTTTCCCGGTGTGGCCTGGCGCGCCGGGCCTCCCAAGGTTTGGAATTTTGTCGTACGGCAGCTCGTCTTTGATCTGAAATCCGCTGACGGCTTCGCCCCAGCCGGAGCCGAGCACGATGCCAAGCCGCGGCTCCGCCTGCGGCCACGCTTTTTTGACGGCCAAAGCGGCCTCATTCATTACCAATTGATTGATTGCCTGCATGATTACTTGGTGTCAGCTTGAGGAAACCACGCCTTAAACTCTTTCCTCATGGCTTTTAGTGCTTCGGCGTGGGCGGGATCGTCCGCGAACTGCTTTGTCTCGTAGGGATCTTTCTGCAAATCCATCAGCTGCTCCTGAACAGCGCCCTTGTCGTAGCGGATATACTTGTAAGGCCCGCTGACCACCATTCGCCCGATCTGACTTTCTACACCGAGACTTTTCCGCCACTCAACCGAAGCCTTGCCTTCAATAAGATTCCGCAGGCTCCGGCCCCGATCATCCGTCTGGGCGTTTTCGATTCCGGCGTAATCCAGAATGGTCGGCAGGAGATCAAGTCCGTTGGATATCAGATGCGTGGTGTCAACCTGTCCGGCCGGTACAACGCCCTTATACATGACCAGAAAGGGAATGCGCGCCGACTCTTCATAAAGAGAGCTCTTATGCTCCAAACGGTGAGACGCATCGTGATCGCCGTGGTCGCTGGAGAAAATAATCAGGGTGTTGTCTTCCTGACCGCTAGCCTTCAGTGCATCCAGAATCGGCTGGATCTGCCGGTCTGCCACCTCTGTAAGACGGTGGTAGGCCCAGCGGTGCAAGCGCCAGTCCCGATCCGTATAATTCTGCCGGGCAAGAAGTCTGAACTTTTCGTCTTTAACCATCCCCTTGATTGCTTCCGGCTCGTCCTGCTGAGGTGCATAGTTGGGCGGAAGCGGCGGGCAGTATTTGCCGAAGAACTCGTCGTCAGTGACACCTTCCGGAATTGTTATCGCATCTTTGAGCTTCTTCGGTACGCCCGGCCCGGCCTTTTTTTCCTTAACCACAACTTGATCACGCGTTGCATAGCGGACGTCTTTAATTGCAAAAAAACAGATGTCGTGGGGATTTATGAACGAAGCAATCAGACAGTATGGTTTGTCGTGGGCGCGCTTGATATAGTCAACACAAGCTTGGGAAAGCTCTTCCGTCGCACTGGCGGTCAGCATTTCAAAGCCCGTTCGTTCAGGGGTCATAAGATCCGGCAGATGGACTTTCCCTCCGTACGCCAGATCATACCCGGCCTTCTTTAACTGGTTTCCGAGAAATGTCTTTTTCACTTTCTCATCTATCTTTGAGATACGAAGGCTGTCGTCATTTTCCAGCGCCGACCCAGACGGCGCGACAAAGGCTGTAGGAAACCGTCCGGTCATCATACTGATTCGGGCGGGAACGCAGACCGGATTGGCTGTGTAGGCGCGTTCGAAACGGATTCCGTTCTGAGCGATGTAATCCATGGCCGGAGTTTTGAGCCATTGGTTTCCGGCGCAGCTCATCATCGTGGCGCTTTGCTGATCCGTAAAAATATAAATGATATTGGGGCGTTTACTTTCCGCCGCGTTACCTTCCGCCGTCAGAAATAAAGATCCAAACCCCGCCATGATGCTGCCAATCAACTCGCGCCGCGATTTTACATTCATTGTTCCGCTTTTCCCTGTCCCTCTTCCCCGTTATCTATCGGACTGAAATAGTCGCAAACTGGAAGTGAAAAAATAAATCCCAGCAACAGCCCGTTTGAAATCGCGGTCAGCAGTGCCGCACTAAGCATGACGACAAGACCCCGATCCTTCAGGGAAAAGACCGCGCTGATCACCGTGAACAAAAGAGAAAAAGCAAACAGGGCCGAAAGCATTGTCTGAGCGACCAGCCAAGCCAGCCGGGAGCGTTGGATGAATCCGCGGAATACCGCCACCGCCAGCAGGAGGTAACAGAAAAGCTGCATGATATTAAAAACCAGATGAACCGGACGAACTAAACCAGCCAACAGAAGATACTGCACCACCATCACCACAAGGATAGCCCCTAAAAGGCTGTGAAGATATTTCGGCATAATTTTCCAGTTCCGCTTCATACAATTCACCCTCCGGTTCGTCTCGAATATCAGCACAGGCCTTTGTCCTGCACAGCCAAAGCATACCGCGAGATTATCGCGCCATCATTTATTTGGCAAGACGGGCCGCTTTCATTATGCTCGCCCCCTATTTTTTGATCGGAGACAGAACTATGCCAACCAAATGCTATCTTGCAATCGACCTCGGAGCCTCCAGCGGACGCGTACTCGCCGGCCTTTTTGAAAACGAAAAACTGGAACTGAAAGAGATGCACCGTTTCTGGAACGGCGCCATTGAGAAAGAAGACGGGCTGCACTGGGACATCGACCAGCTCTTCACCGAAATTAAAACCGGATTGAAAAACGGCTTTGCAGCCTACGGCAGCGCGGTTCAGGCTATCGGTGTGGATACCTGGGGCGTGGACTACGGTCTGCTTGATGCAAACGGAAAACTGGTTAACACACCTTTCCAGTATCGCGACGCCCGTACCGACGGCATGATGGAGAAGGTTTTTAAGACCGTCCCGAAAGCGGAAGTCTATAACCGCACCGGCTTGCAGTTCATGTTCTTCAACACCCTCTATCAGCTTTCCGCCGAGCTCAGCCGCCCGGACTTCAAGAAAGCGGAACAGATGCTGTTCATGCCCGACCTGCTCAACTACTGGCTGACCGGCAAGGCGGCCACGGAATACACGATTGCCTCCACCAGCCAGCTGCTCGACGCCAAAAAACGCGACTGGGATTTTGATCTGATCGAAAAGCTGGGCCTGCCGAAAAAAATCTTTGGAAAGATTGTTCCGCCGGGAACCGTTCTCGGATCGCTGACCGCAGAGCTTCAGAAAGAACTGGGCGGCAACGCACAGGTGATTGCCGTCGGCGGCCACGATACCGCCTCAGCCGTCGCGGCCGCTCCGCTTGCAAATAAAGACTGCGCCTATCTCAGCTCCGGCACATGGTCGCTCATGGGACTCGAAGAATCGAACCCGATCATCACAGCGGAGAGCGCGAAATACGATGTCACCAACGAAGGCGGCGTCTGCAATACCATCCGTTTTCTCAAAAACATCGGCGGACTCTGGCTATTGCAGGAATGCCGCCGCAACTGGATGGAACAGGGTGAAGAACTCGACTTCATACAGATTGCCGAGCTGGCCATGGCCGCTGAACCGTTCGTCGCATTCATTAATCCGGACGCCCCGGAATTCGCCAAGCCTTGCGACATGCCCGCCGCGATTCAGGCGTTCTGTAAAAAGACCGGCCAGCGCGTGCCGCAGACCAAAGGGGAAATTGCCCGCACCGCCTATGAAAGTCTCGCCATGCGTTACCGTTCCGTTTTCCAGACTCTGGAAAAACTGCACGGACGGCGGCTGGAAAAACTGCATATTGTCGGCGGCGGATGTCAGAACAAAGTTCTCAACCAGTTCTCTGCCGATGCACTTAACCGCCCGATCGTCGCCGGACCGATCGAAGCGACGGCCATCGGAAATATTCTGATGCAGATGATTGCCAAAGGCGACGTCGGCGGACTCGCCGAAGGACGCGCCATGATCAGCGAATCGTTCGCTGCCAGAGTCATTCTGCCGGAAGACACCGCCGCGTGGGACAAAGCATTCGAGCGCTTTACCGCGATTGTCTAATTATCGGCGTATCCGTTCGGATGCGCCTTGTGCCAATTCCATGCGCTTTCAACGATAGAGCGCAGGTCGGCATATTCCGGTTTCCAGCCGAGGACGGTTTTGGCCTTGGCGGAGTTGGAAATCAGGCGGGTACAATCGCCGACGCGGCGCGGCTGAAGCTCCGCCGGAATCGAATGTCCGGTAACAGCGCGGGAAACTTCAATGACTTCTTTAACGGAATAACCATCGCCGTTGCCGAGATTGAATGCACCAGTGATGCCGAGCTTGAGCGCAAGAATATGAGCCTGTGCCAGATCGCGGATGTGAATGTAGTCGCGGATACAGGTTCCGTCCGGCGTGTCGTAGTCGTCACCGAAGATAAAAATTTTCTGCCGCTTACCGAGCGGAACTTGCAGAATCAGCGGAATCAGGTGGCTTTCCGGCGCGTGGTCTTCGCCGTATTTAGCGGTGGCGCCGCAGGCGTTGAAGTAGCGCAGGAAAACGCACTCGACACCGTGAATCTGCTGCGCCCACTGGAAGATTTTTTCACAAAGCAGTTTGGATTCGCCGTAAACGCTCTCCGGCTTCTGCGGCAGCGATTCGTCCATCGGAACCCGCTCCGGCGTGCCGTAGGTGGCGCAGGTCGAGGAGAAGATCAGCTTTTTGCAGTCCGCCGCAACCATGGCCTTCATCAGGTTCAGTGAGCCAACGACGTTGTTTTCGAAAAACGGTAGTGGATTGACCATGGATTCGCCGACTTCGATGTAAGCAGCGAAGTGAATAACGGCTTCCGGCTTCACTTTTTTCAGCGCGGCTTCAATGACTTCCGGCCGGCGCAGGTCGCCCTGAATAAATTTGGCGCGCGGATCAATCGCGGCGCGATGCCCGCGTTCCAGATTGTCAAACACGGTAACATCGTGCCCTGCATCGCAAAGCATCTCGGTGGTGACACTGCCGATATATCCGGCACCGCCGGCAACTAAAACATTCATGCCTTCTCCTGTTGGACTTCAAAGCGGTGAAAGATAGCGTCCAAAGAACCCCTCCGCCAATTAAAATCCCCGCCCAGAGACTGAAAAACGCCGGTGATATGCCCTGTTTTTTTGAATGCCTTTTTCAGGCGAGTCCCTATACTCGGCTCCGAGAAGAGCGTTATTGAGCGGCAAAGAAATCATGAACACACACAAAACCGGCTTTTGGACATTAGACGCCGCCCCGGGGCGCAAGCGTTACTGGATTATATATGCCACAGCGTTCCTGCTGCTGCTCGTCGGCATTCTGGCCGCCAAAGAGGCGGGACTGCAGACGGATTTGAATATGCGCCGTGAAGCAGCCGGTCAGATCCGCCGCATCGCCGAAGCGATTCCGGCAGATCTCGTCCGCAAACTTTCTTTCAGCGCGGAGGATGTTGACCGCCCAGAGTTCCAGCGGCTGCGCGATCAGATCAAAGCCTATGCCGAGGCGTCCGGCATCCGCAGTCTCTACACCATGGCTCTGCGTGACGGCCAACTGGTATTCGGGCCGGAAAACTTTGAACCGGGCCATCCGCAAGCCTCGCCGCCCGGAACGGTTTATCTGACTCCCACAAAAAAGGATTTCGGGATTTTCGAAACCGGCGGCGCCACCGTTCAGGGTCCGGCCCGCGACGAATACGGAGACTTTGTCACGGCGACAGCTTCTGTCATTGACCCTCGTGGCGGTGAAGTGCTGATGACGGTCGGAATCGACATCGAAGCGGCGGTCTGGCAGGCCGAAATCCGTAAAGCGCAATGGGTTCCTTTTCTGACCGCAATGGCTCCGCTGCTGATGCTGGCACTTGGGTTTGCCGCATTAAAAGTCCGCACACGCCTCTCCGCCGCGAACCATCGGCGCTTCCGCCACATCGAAGCGTTCACCTGCGCCATCATCATGCTGCTGCTGACGGGAACCGTGGCGCGGCTGCTTCATGTTGCGGACAAAAAATCGCAAGAAGAAAATTTCTACTCCCAGGCGCAAATCAAAGCGGAAATTTACACGACCTTGTTTAAAAACATCTCTCACGACCTGAACATGCTGGTCTGTTTTTTTGAGTCCAGCGATTACATCAGCCGTCAGGATTTCCGAACCTACTGCGGACCGCTCATCGATAAAAACCCTATCCGGGCCTGCTTCTGGTTTCCGGAAGTTTCCGCCACCGATGCCGCCGGCTTCACCGCGCGCGTTCGCTCGGACGATCTGCCGGAATTTTCCATTTGGCAGTTTAATGAGCAGAACGCCCGGATTCCGGCGCAAGGCACAGTGCTCTATCCGGAGGTTTACATTGAACCGCTGGCCGGACACGAAAAAGCTCTGGGATATGACCTCTACTCTGAACCGGTCCGCAGAGCCGCCATCGCCGACGCACTGCGCACCGATCGGGCAACGGCTACCGACCCGGTCACTCTGATTGCGGAGAACGATCATCCAACCGGCCTTTTTATTCTTCAGCCGGTTCACGCCAAACAGGGTCTCGGTATGGCCGGGTTTTCTGTAAGCCCAAAGGCTCTGCTGGAATCCCACGCCGGAGGTTCAGGCAGCGAAATCTCCGGGCTCTCGGTCAGTCTGGTTGAATTGCGCGCCGGACGCCCGCCGCTCTGGCTCGCCTGCTCACGGAAAGATTGTTACGAGTGCGAAACAACCTTACGAACCGGGCTTTATTCCAGCACACCGGTTTTCGCCTTCGGCAAAACCTACGATCTGCTGATTACCCCGGAGAAGCAGTGGCTGGAGGCGCACCCCCTGCACGCCGGACAGACCGCGCTGTTCACCGGACTCATTCTGACGCTGCTGCTGACGACGCTGGTCGCCATCTTATCCAACCGTCCATTCTTACTCGAACAGCTTATCCAGCGGCGCACGGCGGAACTTCTCCGTCTTTCCACGGCGATTAATCAGTCGCCGGAAGCCGTCGTCATCACCGGCACCGACGGCACGATCCAATATGCCAATCCGGCTTTTGAACGCATAACCGGATATTCCCTTGAGGAGGCGATCGGGAAAAACATGCGGCTGATCAAAAGCGGACAGCACGATGCCGGCTTTTATTCCAGCCTCTGGAAAACCATTACGGCCGGAAATATCTGGTATGGCCGGTTTACCAATAAGAAGAAAAACGGCGAACTCTACACCGAGGAAGCTTCCATTTCGCCGGTACGCGACCCGTCCGGAGAAATCGGCGGATATGTCGCCGTTAAGCGGGACATCACCGGCGAACTGGCCAGAGAAGAAAAGTTTCAGCAGAGCCAGAAGATGGAAGCAATCGGCCAGCTCGCCGGGGGCGTCGCGCACGACTTCAACAATATCCTTCAGGCCATTCTCGGATTCTGTGAAATTCTGCAGACCCGAATGAAAACCGACACCGTCGAACACCGGAACGTGAACGAAATTCATAAAGCCGCACTCCGGGCCGCCGAACTGACCCGTCAACTGCTGGCCTTCAGCCGCAAACAGCCGGTGGATAAAAAACTGTTCAACCTCAACAGCGCCGTTCGTGATGCGGAGGTGCTGCTCGATATGCTGCTGGGCGAAAAAACCCGGTGCGTCTTTGATCTTGCCCCGGATTTACAACCGGTTCATGCCGACCAGGGGCAGATCACACAAATCATCATGAATCTGGCCATCAATGCGCGGGACGCCATGCCCGCAGGCGGACGCCTGAGCATTGCAACCGAAAACATCGCTTTCGATTCGCAGGCCGCCGCCGGGATACCTGAAGCGGAAGCAGGAACCTTTGCCTGTCTGTCCGTCACCGACACCGGCACCGGCATGAGTCAGGAAGTGAAAAATCATCTGTTTGAACCGTTCTTCACAACCAAAGAAGTTGGTAAAGGCACCGGACTCGGTCTGGCGGTGGTGTACGGAATCGTTAAACAGAGCAACGGCTGGATTCACGTTTACAGTGAGGAAGGGCACGGAACGACGGTCAAAATCTATCTGCCCGCATCCCGGCCGGCTGAAACGGCTCCGGTTCGCCACGGACAGGCAAATCAGGAGCGGATTCTACTGGTGGATGACGATACGGATGCCCGCAATCTGGTTCTCCGCATCCTGACTCCGGCGGGATACGAAGTGGCCGCCGCCGCTTCCGCAGAAGAAGCGTTACAGCTTTTCGAACAGGACGGCCCCGGTTTTGACCTGCTCTTCAGCGACGTCGTCCTGCCCGGAAAAAACGGTGTCGAACTGGCCGATATAATCCGTGAAAAAAATCCCGGAATCCCAGTACTGCTCTACAGCGGCTACAGAGATCCATACGAACGCTGGAGCGATCTGGATCGCAAAGGGTACCGCTTTTTACAAAAACCGTTCGGCGTAACCAGTCTGATCGCGGCGGTCCACGACACATTGGCAGAACGAACCGGCTGAAAGGAATAAACCATGGCCCATATTCTGGTGATCGAAGATGACGAATCGGTGTGCCGGCTTTTCGGGCAGTTTCTCGAAGGCGAAGGCTTCACCGTATCTCAGGCGTCGAACGGAAAGGAAGGGCTTGCTCTGCTCAAACAGCAGAAGCCCGATCTGGTCATCACCGACATCATGATGCCCGAAATGGACGGGCTGGAAGTGATCCGGAATCTGCGGCATCAGCATGCCGGTCTACCGGTGATCGCCATTTCCGGCGGCATGAAAACGGCCTCGGTTAATTTTCTGCCGCATGCAAAAAAATTCGGCGCAGACTGCGTGTTTGAAAAACCGGTTTCGCTGACCGCTCTGCTGGCCGTCGTCAGGAAACTGCTCAGCAAGCCGGACTAGGGCGTGTTAACACGATTGAGATGTCGGTATAGCCGGAACTCAGGCGAAGCCGTGGATCCGGCTATTAGCGCTAAGAAGCCGGATCTACGGGCGAATACGCCCTAAGTTCCGGCTTTACCTTTTGTGGTGCTTAAATCGTTACATGCTCTAACTATCTTTGGCGGTTTCCGGCTTTTCAAAATAGATCGCCCCCTCTTTCGGGCAGACCGTGATTTTAAAATTCTTCAGCAACTGCGCACCGATCCGCAATCCGCCGGGAGACGAAGACGCCGCCGGAGACGAAAAACCAAGGCCTGGATCAAGCTGAACGGAGGAAACGGCCTGCGCGCCAGCTGTCGCCACTTCAAAATCGCCCGCCGGATCAATCAGAATAATCTCCGGCTTGCCATCCACCAGACCGCGCACCGCACAGACTCCGGCATGCTTAACCAGCGGAACTCTGGCGATTAACAGCGACGGTTCCGGAACATAAGCCGCTTCGACCGTCGAAATAACCGTCCGCTTCCCGGCGTAGTCTAAATGAATCTGGCCGAAATTTTTGAGCAGATCCCAGCCAAGTACTCCCTTGAGCTCCGGCTCCTCAATGCCGCGCGCCAGCGTTCCGATCGGCCCGTTCGCCATACGCACATAAACCAGCGGACGTTCAACATGAAGCTGCTTAAACCGCATAACGGGCACTGTTGAAAGACAGCCGGCAAATTCCTCGCCGGGCATTTTGACCAGCTGAGCCGTGCGTTCGTTGAGCGGGATCGCGCCGAGTTCCTGCGCCAGATCAAATTCCAGCCAGCCGGCTGCTGCTGTGAAATCAAAAAGAACCGGAGAGTCCAAGCCAAAATTCCCGCGCAGCATCACCACCGGACGGAGCGGTTCCTTCGCTTTCATCGGAAGTTCTGCGATCTGGTTCGGATGCAGACGGCAGCCGTCGCGATATTCGATTCCTCCGCCGGGTGTCTGGTAAATATTAAAACCGTAAATGCGCGGATCGCGCACTTTCGCCATGTAGGCCGACTGTTCTTTCCACTTCACCGGCTCCGGCGGTTTCGGTTCGGTAGTCTTGCATCCTGCCGCCAGTAAAACAGCAGACGCCGCCAGAATCATCGCAGTTGTTTTCATCGGGGTTCCTTTTGTTCCGCCGAGGGGCGGCGGCCATCGAGTGTATCAAGCAGGTAGTAGATATCATGACTGTCATCGGAAATCGAACAAATCAGCAATCCCTCGGCAATCGAGAAACGAACCCGCACCCACGGCGGCAGTGACGGATCGCTGTACTGCCAGATCGGCCAAGAGCCGTACGAACGAATCGGCTTAACACCTTCCGGCGGAGAAAACCTCAACTTCCAGTGCAGAAAAACGGCGCGCGGCCCGACGGCGCTGACCGCAATCCATGTATCGCGCCGGTCGCGTCCGCCGAGCGGAACCGCAGCCAACGTCAGGGGACTTTTTTCCAGCGTTTGGGAAAAGCGGCCCGCCGCCTTCCAGCCGTTTGAATCGTGAAGCTGTTTTAGAACGGATAGATCGGGCATCGCACTGCGGTAGATAATCTGAGCGTGCGCCGGAACCGGCTTGAGCGTCTGCAACGCCGCCGGAGGCATATAAAAAATCCATCCGGCCACAGAAAGCGCCAGCAGAAGCGTCAGCGCACCAATCGTCCAGCGGCGCATCATGCCTGCACCGTTCCTCTAAACTCTGCAACCGAACCAATGCCTTTGGCCGCCATCCACTTCTCCATTCCGTCCATCACGCGGACGGCGGTGGACGGATCGGAGAAACTGGCCGTGCCGACGGCGACGGCTGTTGCCCCGGCGATGATAAATTCGAGCGCGTCTTCAGGCGTATAGATGCCGCCCATTCCAATGATTGGAATTTTGATGGCTTTGGCGGCTTCCCAAACCAATTTGATGGCTATCGGTTTAATCGCCGGACCGGAAAGTCCGCCGGTACGGTTGGCGAGTTCCGGTTTGCGCGTTTCGATATTAATCGCCATCGCCGGATAGGAATTCATGATGGAGACCGCATCGGCACCGCACTCTTCGGCGGCGCGGGCAAACGCTTTGATGTCGGCAACATTCGGCGCCAGTTTGATGATGAGCGGTTTCTGCGTCTTGGCGCGCACAGCGTCCACGACGGTGCGGAAAAGATTTACGTCGGTTCCGTAAAGCGCCCCGCCCTCTTTGACGTTCGGGCAGGAAACATTCACTTCGAGCGCATTGATCCGCGACTGTTCGTTAAAGATCTCGGTGACACCAGCGTAGTCTTCGACCGTTTTTCCCCAGATATTGACGATGAGCGGAACCCGGTAATCGTCGAAGAACGGTAGATATTTTTTGATGAATCCCTGTGCGCCGGGGCCCGGCAGGCCGATCGCATTGAGCATGCCGCCAGCGGTTTCAAAGGTGCGCGGCGTGGAATTGCCGACATGCGGTTCAGTACAAATGCCTTTCACCGTGATCGCACCGAGGCGATCAAGATCAACGAGGTCGGCGTATTCCGGGCCGTAGCCGAACGTTCCGGAAGCCACCGTCACCGGATTTTTCATTTCCAGTGCGCCGATTTTTACGCGCATGTCGGGTTTTTTATTCATCCCAAAGAATCTCCCGTGCTTTGAAGACCGGGCCGGTTTTGCAACAGCGCGCCCATTCCCATCCGTCGGCGGTTTTGCGTTTGATAACACAGGTGAGACAGGCGCCGACACCACAGGCCATGTTGCGATCCATGGAAAGCCACGCGGTGATGTTTTTCTTAACAGCACGATCACCGACAGCTTTGAGCATGGCGTTCGGTCCGCAGGCAAAAATCTCCAGAGTTTGGGTGTCTTTTTGTTCCTCAATCCATGGATCGAGCGCAGCGGTGACGAGACCTTTTTGCCCAAGCGATCCGTCGTCGGTGGTAACTCGTACGTCCCAGCCGAGCGCCTTGAATTCATCGACACAAAGAATGTCTATCGCGCTGCGTCCGCCAAAAAAGGCAACCCCTTTAACCGGAAGTTTGGCCGCTTGCAAATAGAGCGCGGCGTTGCCGTACCCGCCCGCCACCAGCACCGGTGTTTTCGAGCTTTGCCCGATGATTGGAAACCCGTTGCCGAGAGGGCCGATCAGATTGATCTCTTCGCCTTCCAGCACAAGACACATTGCGGCGGTGCCCTTGCCGACGGATTTATAAAGGATCGAAAGGCTTTCAGCGTCCGCTTTAAAAACGCTGAACGGGCGGCGCAAAACAGCGCCGGAGAGGCGCGGTACACGCAGATGAACGAACTGCCCCGGCTTCACAAGCGGGCCGATGGCCGGAGCAGAAAGTTTAATCAGGCGGTATTCGCCCTGAAAGATGCGATGTTCAATTACGGTGGTGTTTTCCTGTATCATCGGGCGGAGATTGTGCGAGGTTTCAAAAGAGAGGTCAAACGCATTCCGCCCGGCGGCAGATCAATCCCGCAGTACAGGGGTCTTCTTGATTTCCCGCTGTTCGCGATGGTAATCAGAAAGAAACTGTATGATTTCAGGATGACGCTCGGTAGCGGCCAGATCGAAAGCAGTTTCACCGGAAGATAGCTTGGCATCAGTTTTTGCGCCGCCCCGCACCAAAGTTTCAAAAACATCCACGAGACCCGTCTGCGCTGCCATGAGTAAAGGAGTGCGACCCTGATTCCCGCAGATTTCTGTATCCGCCCCGCGCTCAAGAAGTATTCGAACCACGTCGGCCTGGTTTCCGCGCACGGCATGATGCAGCGGAGTCCATCCCTGCCTGTCCTTTGCATTGATCTTCGCGCCGTGATCAAGAAGCAGTTCAAACTCCTCCAGATGGCCCCTGTTCACGGCATAGTGCAATGCGGTCGCGCCGTTTTTCGCGCTGACATTGACATCGGCTCCGCGTTCGATCAGAAGTTTCAGCATGGCGAAATTACCGGTTCGGGCCGCGCATAAAAGGTAACTTTCTCCGGCGCAGGAAAAATCGGCCGGAAGTGCGCCTGCGGCCACCAGCCGTTCAGCCGCCGGAGAATTGGCCTGTATGGCAAGATAAAGCGGCGTGGCTTTGTCGGCGTTGAGCCGCTGGAAATCAGCACCGGCAGCGACCAGCCGGTCGGTTAGACGCGAATCGTTCTGCTGTGCGGCAACGTGCAGCGCGGTGTTTCCCTTCTGTCCGGCCCGGTTGACGTTCGCTCCGGCAGTCAGCAGGAAATCAACAGCCCCCGCATCTCCGCCCTGGACGGCGCACATCAGCGGCGAAAGCCCGTTCTTATCAAGCGCGTTGATGTCGGCGCCGGCGGTCAGCTGTTTTTGAATCAGCCTCAAATTCCCATCGGCGGCGGCACGATGAAGGGTCTGAACCGGACGCATATCCAGCCAGCACAGTCCGGCAAAAATAAACAGTGCGACCGTGAAAACAGAAATTGAAAACCACAGTTTATTCAAAACAGCATATCTCCTTAGACCGGTACGGGTTTGTATGCTGTTCACTTCCAGAGATGCTGTATAGCGGGAGCCTGCCTGAAAGTTCTGTGGGGAAATGTATTACAAGACAACAGAGGAAAAATCATCACTTCTTGTCGAGAAGCCACTGAACGGCGCGTTGCATCAGCTCGGTTGCGGTTTGCAAGCTGAGTTTGGCCTTGATGCGTGCGCGATACGTTTCGACGGTCTTAACACTCAGGTGCATCGCTTCGGCGATATCCGCCGTGCTCTGCCCTTTCCCGATCTGCTCGAAAACCGCCAGTTCACGGTCGCTAAGAGTGGTGACCGGATCGCACCCCGTCTCATTCCGTCGAACGGTCTGCATAATTTTCTGTTTAACCGCTTCGCTGGCATAGACACCGCCATCCAGCACGCAACGGATCGCTTCAACCAGCTGGTTGGGAGGAGCGCTCTTGCCGACGTAGCCGCCGGCACCGGCACGCAGAACCCGCTCGGCGTAAAGCAATTCATCCTGCATGGAAAGCACAAGCATCTTAAGGCCCGGAAACTGAACCGCGACGTCTTTAACCAAATCCAGCCCAGACTCTCCGCCCAGTGATAAATCGATGAGAACCAAATGAGGATCTGCGCTAGAACAAAGCTGCAACGCTTCCGCGCGACCCGCCGCTTCGCCGCAAACAGAAAGGTCAGCTTCGCATTCTATACAGCCCCGCAACCCCTGCCGGACAAACGGATGGTCGTCAACAATGAGGATTCTCTTCTTCGCTGTTTTGGGATTTGTTGCGCTCATGCGACGCATACTGCCAAATTTTATATGAATTACAACGCCTGTTTTCAGGACTTTTGTCTCTCCGCCGTTTTAACTGCAACCCAAACCGCTTCGAGTTCTTCCAGCGAGCATTTTTCAATCTCGCGTCCTTCGGCGTGAAGCCGGCTTTCCAGGCACTGGAAACGGCGCATAAACTTGGCGATGTTTTCGTTAAGCAGTTCTTCGGACTCGTGGCCAAGGTAGCGGCTTAGATTGACGGTGGAAAAAAGCAAATCGCCAAGCTCCTCGCGAATGGCCGCAACATCTTTCTGCTCCATCGCTTCTTTTACTTCGGCGAGCTCCTCTTCCAGCTTGGCGATAACTCCGCCGATCTCATCCCATTCGAAACCGGCACGGGCAACACGCTTCTGTACCAGATGCGCCTTAGCCAGCGCTGGCAGATGGCGCGGTATTCCTTCGACCAGCGACCGCGGCGTTTCCGTGTCCTTCTCGGTCTTCTTGATTTTTTCCCAGTTGCGCAGCACTTCGCCGGAAGTATCCGCCTGCACATCACCGAAAACGTGCGGATGACGCCGGACGAGTTTGTCGGCGATGCCGGTAACCACGTCGTCAAAATTAAACTCCCCGGCTTCGTCACAAATCTGCGCCTGAAAAACGACCTGCAAGAGCAAATCGCCCAGCTCGCCGCGCAGCTCGTCGCGGTCGCCGCTTTCAATGGCGTCGATCACCTCATAGGTCTCTTCGATCAGATTGGACTTGAGTGAATCCAATGTCTGCTCACGATCCCACGGGCAGCCGCCCGGCCCGCGCAGTTTGCGCATAATTCCAAGCAACCGCTCAATCGGCTTCTCTTTCATTGCACTCCTTATAAAACAAAAAGGCTGAACCGCGGTTCAGCCTTTTCTCAGAATACCGGAATTCGCGTTACCGGCGGCTGACCAGTTCCAGCAGTTCTTTGGCCGACATGTCGCCGAGCGTTTCGAGTACCACTTTGGCCCCGGTGAAATCTTCGAAGGCTGTGTAGGCATCCGGCAGAGCAACCGCCGTGGCGCCCGCCGTCAGCGCGCCCTTGCAGGCGGCGCGTGAGGCAACAACCGCGATCAGCGGAATGTTTTCCTGATTGCGCAGTTTGAGAATACGCAACCAGTGGTCGGCACGCGGGAAAATCGGATCGACACTGTCCATCGCCACCAGATCAACCCCCAGCTCGTCGAGTCCGGTTTTCTTCATCAGTTCTTTAGCGGCGGGTTCCGGCCAGGCCGAAAGAGCAACAACCTGAATGTTTCGATCCTGAGCCGCTTTAATCAGCGCCGGAAGGCCTTTATTCAGCACCGCTTTGTCCGCGAAGGCTTTAACCAGCAGATTTTCGGCCTGCTCGGTCAGCTGGTCGCCAGTGGTCAAATTGCGTCCCGTGGATTCAATCATCGCAGAAATCGCCTTCCCTGGGCGGGGCGTGAGACCGTAGCGGGCAAACAGCGCCGGAGTGACGTCGATATCTTTGCCTTTCATCACCTGTTTGAGCACGTCAAACATGATCTGCCGGCCATTGATCGCGACGTATTCGAGTTCGAAGAAAAGGACTTCCCGCGCCTTGATTTTTTCGGTCGGCGGTTTAGTTTCGATTTTGACTTTGCTCATTCAATTCTGCTCCGGTTAATTACACTTTTTTCATAAAAACAGGGGGGCAGTGTATGCGTCGGAACCGGTACAGTCAACCCCTGAAAAATATCCCCCTTCCGGAGCAGGAAAAGGGTTGCAAGGCTCGGTTCGGCTTGTGATTATGTCCGGAATTTTGGCGGAATTACGGGACTTTTCAGCGGACACAAAATGAAAAAAGCAATCATTGCACTCGAAGACGGCACCTGCTTCACCGGCCGGGCCTTTGCCGGTTCGGGCGAATTCTACGGCGAGCTGGTGTTCAACACCTCGATGACCGGCTATCAGGAAATTCTGACCGACCCTTCCTATAACGGCCAGATCGTCACCATGACCTATCCGCTCATCGGCAACTACGGTGTAAATCCGGAAGATGTCGAGTCACGCGCCGTTTTTGCCAGCGGACTGGTGGTCAGCGAGTGCAGCCGTATTGTCAGCAACTGGCGCGCCACCATGAGCCTGCCCGACTATCTGGAACAGGCTGGCATCATCGGCGTCGACCAGATCGACACACGCGCCGTCACCATTCACATCCGCGACAAGGGTGCCATGAAGTGCGTCATTTCAACCGAAGACCTCGACTGCAAGAGTCTCGTTCAGAAGGCAAAAAACTCAGCCGGACTCGTCGGGCGCGACCTTTCCACCGAAGTCAGCGCACAGAAACCTTACGTTTTCCCGGAAGGCGGAAAGAAAAATGCCCGCTTCCGCGTCGCCGTAATCGACTGCGGCATTAAGACGAATCAGCTCCGTATTTTCGACGAACTCGGTTGCGAATGTCATGTATTCCCGAACACGGCCTCGGCCAAAGAAATCCTTTCCTGCAAACCCGACGGTCTTTTCCTTTCCAACGGCCCCGGCGACCCGGCTGGCGTTCCGCAGATTGTCGCGACCGTCAAAGAACTGATCGAATCCAGACTTCCGACCTTCGGAATCTGCTTCGGCCACCAGATGCTCGGTCAGGCGTTCGGCGCAAAAACCTATAAACTTAAATTCGGCCACCGCGGCGCAAACCAGCCGATTCAGGATCTGCGCACCGGCAAAGTGGAAATCGCCTCGCACAACCACGGCTTCTGCGTTGATCCAGCCACCCTTGATCCAAAAATCGCCGAAGTGAGCCACATCAACCTGAACGACAACACCGTCGCCGGCCTGCGGCACAAAACGTTGCCGGTATTCTGCGTACAGTATCATCCCGAAGCCTGCCCCGGCCCGCATGACCCTTATTATCTGTTCGAGGAATTCATTGCGCTGATGGAAAAAGGAAAGAAGTCATGAAACATAGCGAATGGATTGCCATTTTAGATTACGGCTCGCAGGTGACGCAGCTGATCGCCCGCCGTATCCGCGAGCAGAAGGTGTATTGCGAAATCATCCGCTTTGACACCAAAGCCGCCGACCTCGCCAAACGCGCCCCGAAAGGCATCATTCTTTCCGGCGGACCGGCCAGCGTCACCGACCAAGGCTCGCCGCTGTGCGATCCCGCAATTTTCGAACTCGGCATTCCGATTCTCGGAATCTGCTACGGCATGCAGCTCACCGCCCAGACACTCGACGGAAAAGTGCACCGCGGCACGAAGCGCGAATACGGCAAGGCGATGATGCAGGTCACCAAAGACTGTCCGCTTTTCCAGGGTCTCGACAAAAACCTTCAGGTCTGGATGAGCCACGGCGACAAAGTCGAAGCGATACCCGCCGGTTTTGAAGCCGTCGCCGAATCCGACAACTGCCCGTACGCCGCCATGCAGAACTCTGCGAAGAAAATCTATGGCGTGCAGTTCCATCCGGAAGTCGTCCATACGCCACAGGGCGCGCAGATGCTCGGCAACTTCGCCTACAAAGTCTGCGGATGTTCCGGCGACTGGAAGATGAGCAAATTTATTGAAGACAACATTCAGGCCATCCGCACCAAAGTCGGCACCGACCACGTTCTGCTCGGACTAAGCGGCGGCGTCGATTCTTCTGTCGTGGCCGCCCTGCTTCATAAAGCAATCGGCCCGCAACTTCACTGCGTCTTCGTGGACAACGGCCTGCTCCGCTACAACGAAGCCCGCGAAGTCGAAGAACTTTTCGGTAACGCCTTCGGCATCGATCTGCACACTGCCCACTCACAGGATATTTTCCTCGACGCACTGGCTGGCGTCAGCGACCCGGAGAAAAAGCGCAAGATCATCGGCAAAACCTTCATTGATGTCTTCGCCGAAAAAGCACGCACCCTGAGCGGCAAGGTTAAATACCTCGCGCAGGGCACACTTTATCCCGACGTCATCGAAAGCGTTTCGCCGATCGGCGGACCTTCAGCCACGATTAAGAGCCATCATAACGTCGGCGGACTGCCCGCCGATCTAAAATTTGATCTCATTGAACCGCTACGCGAACTTTTCAAAGACGAAGTACGCGCCGTCGGCCGCGAACTTGGACTGCCGAGCTATGTTGTCGATCGCCAGCCTTTCCCCGGTCCCGGTCTGGCCGTGCGCATTCTCGGCGACATCACCCGCGACCGCGTTGACCTGCTCCAACTCGCCGACCTGCGCGTCCGCGAAGAAATTTTAAAAATGCCGAACCACCTCGATGTCTGGCAATACTTCGCCGTACTGCTTCCGATCCAGACCGTCGGCGTCATGGGCGACGACCGCACCTACGAAAACGTCGTCGCCGTGCGCGCCGTGCAAAGTCTCGACGGCATGACCGCCGACTGGTTCAAACTGCCGTACGAAGTGCTCGACAGCATTTCCAACCGCATCATCAACGAAGTCAAAGGCGTCAACCGCGTTGTCTACGACATTTCTTCCAAACCGCCTTCAACGATTGAATGGGAATAATTTCAACGCAAAGACGCAGAGGGTGCCAAGGATCGCTGAGAAGATGACAGAGAATGAACTTTCTAAAGAGATTATCGGAGCAGCAATCGAAGTCCATCGGGTGCTGGGTTCCGGCCTTTTGGAAAGCGCCTATGAGGAAGCTCTTTGCTATGAGCTGGAATTGCGGGGAATTTCCTATGAGCGACAAAAGTACCGTCCGTTGAATTATAAAAACAAAGTGCTGAAAACAGATTACCGGATTGATCTGCTGGTTGACGGAAAAGTGGTTATTGAAATCAAAGCCCGCGAAACAGTCTCTCCGATTGATAAATCTCAAACTCTGACATACCTTCGCCTAAGCGGCATAAAACTGGGACTGCTGATTAACTTTCATGAACCTTTACTGAAAAACGGAATTACACGAATTGTAAATAACCTTTAATTGAACTTTGCGAAACTCGGCGCGCTTTGCGCCTTTGCGTTGAGGATCCGACATATGCCTAAAAGAACTGACATCCACCACATCCTGATCATCGGCTCCGGCCCGATTGTAATCGGCCAGGCGTGCGAGTTTGACTACTCCGGAACACAGGCCTGCAAAGCCCTGCGCGAAGAAGGGTTCCGCGTCACGCTGATCAACTCTAATCCGGCCACGATCATGACCGACCCGGCCACGGCGGACGCGACCTATATCGAGCCGATCACGCCGGAAACCGTCGAAAAGATTATTATCAAAGAACGGCCCGACGCCCTGCTGCCGACGCTCGGCGGTCAGACCGCGCTTAACACCGCCATGAAGCTTTACCGAAGCGGCGTGCTCCAAAAGTACAATGTCGAAATGATCGGCGCCAACTACGACGCCATCATGCGCGGCGAAGAACGCGACATTTTCAAATCCGTTATGAAGGAAGCCGGCATCGAAACGCTCAAGAGCTTCCATGTCCACAATCTCAAAGAAGCGATCCACGTCGCCGAAAAGGAACTGCCCTTCCCGATCATTGTGCGCCCCAGCTTTACGCTCGGCGGCACCGGTGGAGGTATCGCCAACAACATGGAAGAGCTGATGCAGATCGCCGAGCGCGGCCTCAAGGCCAGCCTCAGCAGTGAAGTCCTGCTCGAAGAATCCGTTTACGGCTGGAAAGAGTTCGAGATGGAGGTCATGCGCGACAAGAAGGATAACGTCGTCATCATCTGCTCCATCGAAAACATGGATCCGATGGGCATTCATACCGGCGACAGCATCACCGTTGCACCGACCCAGACACTGACCGACCGCGAATATCAGGCGATGCGCAACGCATCGATCAAGATTATGCGCGCCATCGGCGTCGAAACCGGTGGATCGAACGTGCAGTTCTGCATCCATCCGGAAACCGGCCGCATGGCGGTGATCGAAATGAATCCGCGCGTATCGCGTTCCTCGGCGCTGGCCTCCAAAGCCACCGGCTTCCCGATTGCCAAACTGGCGGCCAAGCTGGCCGTAGGCTACACGCTCGACGAACTGCCGAACGACATCACTAAAGAAACGCCCGCCTGCTTCGAGCCGTCCATTGACTACTGCGTCGTCAAAATGCCGCGCTTCGCCTTCGAAAAATTCCCGTCGGCGGACGCGCACCTCGGCGTCAGCATGAAGTCGGTCGGCGAAACGATGGCGATCGGTCGAAATTTTAAAGAAGCGCTCCAGAAAGCGTTCCGCTCGCTGGAAATCGGTGTGGACGGTCTCGACCTGAAAGCCGAAGCCAAAGTTCCGCTCGCCCGGCTGGACGAATGGTTGACGCGCACCAAGACCGAACGGTGTATCGCTATCAAGGTCGCCCTCAAGCAGGGCTACACGGTTCAGAAAATTGCCGAGATCACCAAAATTGATCCGTGGTTTATCGACAACATTCTGCAAATTGTCGAAATGGAGCGCGAAATTCTTGATGCACCGAAAGACAAGCCGCTCGACATCGACCTGCTCAAAAAGATCAAGTTAAACGGTTTCTCCGACGCCCAGATCGCCGTACTGCGCGGTCAGGATCCGCTGGCGTTCCGCGAAGAGCGCAAAAAAGCCGGCGTCATTCCGGTTTACCGTCTAGTGGATACCTGCGCTGGCGAGTTCGAAGCCGCCACGCCTTATTTTTATTCCAGCTACGGCGACCTCAACGAAATCCGGCACACCGGCAAAAAGAGCATCATCGTTCTCGGCTCCGGCCCCAACCGTATCGGCCAGGGAATTGAGTTCGACTATTCCTGCGTGCATACCGTCATGGCTCTGCGCGAAATGGGCTATGAAGCGATCATGGTCAACTCGAACCCGGAAACCGTTTCGACCGACTACGACACCTCCGACAAACTCTATTTCGAGCCGCTGACCTTCGAAGATGTGATGAACATCTACGAACAGGAAAACCCAATCGGCATGATCGTCCAGATGGGCGGACAGACTCCGCTGAATCTCGCCGACCGTCTGCTCGCCGCTGGCGTGCCGATCCTTGGAACTTCGCCGACGAGCATTGCGATGGCCGAAGACCGCGAACTCTTCCGCCAGATGATCATCAAGCTCGATCTCAAACAGCCGGAAAGCGGAACCGCCAAAACCATGGATGACGCGCTGAAGATTGCGCACCGCATCGGCTTCCCCGTCATGATCCGTCCGTCGTTCGTACTCGGCGGACGCGCCATGATGGTCGCCTACGACGAAACCGAATTTGTTCCGTTCACTCACGCCGCATTCAACGCCAGCCCCGGCCATCCGGTGCTGATCGACCGCTTCCTCGAAAACGCGATCGAGATCGACGTGGACTTAGTTTGCGACGGCAAAGACGTTTACGTCGGCGGCGTCATGCAGCACGTCGAAGCCGCCGGGATTCATTCCGGCGATAGCGCCTGCTCGATTCCGCCCTACTCGCTCGACCCGAAAGTCGTCAAAGAAATCGAGGCGGCCTGCACCCGCATGGCACTCGAACTGAATGTTAAAGGGCTGATGAACGCGCAGATGGCCGTTAAAGGCAGCGATATCTACGTCATCGAAGTCAATCCGCGCGCCTCGCGCACCGTGCCATACGTTTCAAAAGCCACCGGCGTGCCGCTGGCGAAAATCGCCACTGAAATCGCCGTCGGCAAAACGCTCAAAGAACTCGGCCTCGTCGGCTTCCGTCCGGAACTGAGCTGGTATGCCGTCAAAGAAGCGGTTTTCCCGTTCAACCGCTTCGCGGGCGTCGATCCGATCCTCGGACCGGAAATGAAATCCACCGGTGAAGTCATGGGGATCGACACCACCTTTGAAATGGCCTACTGGAAATCACAGATCGCCGCCGGACAGATGATCCCGACCGAAGGGTGTGTATTCCTCAGCGCCACCGACCGCGATAAAGGCTGGATGGTGGAAATCGGCAAAGCGCTCGTCGGTCTTGGCTTCACATTGACGGCCACAGAAGGAACCGGCAAGGCGTTATGTGACGCCGGACTATGCGTCACCGAAACCTGCAAACTCGCCAGCGGACAGCATCCGAACATTATCGACTTCATGCAGGACGGCAAAATTGCCATGGTCATTAACACGCCCAGCGGACCGGTCTCGCGCATGGATGAAATAAAAATCCGGTCAGAGTGTATCCTGCGCAACATCCCGATCGTCACCACCGAATCCGGTGCCCGCGCCACACTTGGCGCCATTAAAGCGGTCGCCGGAAAAGATTGGGACGTTAAGCCGATTCAGGCCTATCACGCGTAACCGATTATTATTCTGGAGTGCGGCGGCAAACGCAGTGCGACGCCGCTTTAAACAGAGCGGCCTCGCGCCTTTGGCTTGCGTCCGCACTCCAAAAGGGAGCGGCGCTCGAAGAATGCTCGACGCCATTCGTGCCGCGCTCTAATCTATCCCGATGATTCCAAAGAAAACACCGTTTCACCTGATGGCTAAGCCTGCCGGGCCGGATTGCAATCTGGCCTGCCAGTACTGTTTCTATCTGGAAAAAGAGGTTCTCTTTAAGGAACAGAAAATCCACCGGATGAACGACGAGGTGCTTGAGGCCTATACCAAGCAATACTGTGAGTCGCAGAATACGCCGGAAATTCTTTTTGCCTGGCAGGGCGGCGAGCCGACACTGATGGGTCTGGAGTTTTTCCAGAAGGCCGTCCAGCTCCAGAAAAAATATTCCGCCGGGCGCCCGGTTCTGAACGCTTTTCAGACCAACGGTACACTGCTCGACAACGACTGGTGCAAGTTTCTGGCGAAAGAAAAGTTTCTGATCGGGCTGAGCCTCGACGGCCCGCGCCACATCCATGACAAATTCCGCGTTTACCGCGGCGGCCAGCCGACCTTTGACCGGGTGATGAAATCGCTCAAGCTGATGAAATCTCACCGGGTGGATTTCAACACACTTACCTGTGTCACCCGCCAGAGCGCGCCGTATGCGCTGGAAATTTATGACTTCCTGAAAAGCACCGGCAGCACGTTCCTCCAATTCATTCCGATCATTGAGCGCAAGCCCGACGATGCCGCCGCACGGCTCGGCCTCAAACTCGCCATGCCGCCGGATCTAGCCGCCGACGATACCGACGACCGCGTGATGCCGTGGACGGTTCAGCCTAAACAGTACGGCCAGTTCCTGATCGATATTTTCGATGAGTGGGTGCGGCACGATGTCGGCAACGTCTTCGTGCAGATATGCGATGTCATGCTGAATGCCTGGATGGGTATGCCGCCGCCGCTGTGCGTCTTTGCCGAAAAGTGCGGTAGCGCGATGATTATCGAACACAACGGCGACATCTACGCCTGCGACCATTTCGTTTATCCGGAATACCGTCTCGGCAATATTCTGGAAACACCAATGACGGAAATGGCCGCCTCGGAAAAACAGCGGCAGTTCGGCAGCGACAAATTCGATAAGCTTCCGGGGTACTGCCGTCAGTGCAATTTTTTCTTTGCCTGCCACGGCGAATGTCCGAAACACCGTTTCATCAAAACACCGGACGGCGAACCGGGCCTAAACTGGCTGTGCGAAGGCTACAAAATGTTCCTGCCGCACATTGATCCGTACATGCGTACCATGGCGCAACTGATCCGGGACAAGCGGCCCGCCTCGGATATCATGGCCATGATTCCTCCGAAAAAATAAAGTAGGACGGGCTTCCAGCCTGTCCAGACAGCCAGGATGGCTGTCCTACATTTCGAAATCAGACAACGAAACCGCCGGATGATGATAGCGGTGCTGCTTTTCAGAGCGGCCGTACTGTACCGCCTTCTGCGGGCACCAGTGGAAACAGGCGTAGCACTGCTCGCAGTGTCCCATCCATGACGGACGGCCATCAACCATCGCCACGTTATTCACCGGACATACCCGAGTGCAAAGACAGCACCCGTTGCATTTCTTGTCCGCACGGAAAGAGCGGTCGGCGCGCGCCGCCCTCTTTTGGAATACAGGAAACATCATCCGGCTGACGATCTTCCAAACCGTCTTGATTTTTTCATGCCGTCCGCGCGGCGACTGCTGAATCTCGGCGGCAATTTTATTAATCCGTTCAGCCGCAGCGGCGTTGACCGTCTGCTGTTTTTCCGGTGCGGGCGCGCCGCCAAACGGTGGATAGTTTTCCGGCATCTTAACGCCCCAACTGGCGGACAGATCAAGACCGCGCTTTTTCATCAGACGCTGTAAAACAGAGATTGTTCCGCCCGGACTGCCCGCATAGGTGATGACGGAGAAAATATACGAATCCGGTGAGGCGTTGAGTTTTGCGACAAAACGCGCCACCAGCGCGGGCGGACAGAATGCGTACACAGGGAAAACCAGTCCGATGCGCCCGGCGGACGGCGGCGGATTTCTGATGGCGCGGGCAACCGGAATCAGCTCGGCATCGCCGCACTGTTTCGCCAGCTCTTTGGCAACCGCCAGCGAATTTCCCGTTCCCGAGAACCAGTAGATGATCGTTTTCATACTCCCCCGCATTGATGGAGGGTTTCGCTCTGTCGAAACCGGTTCCGGCGGCGACAGAGCGCCGCCCTCCCGTAATATTACGCTTTCATTAATTTCGAAACTGCATGGTCGATGACACGGCGCTCTTCGCGGACGGTTTCGGCGACGGCGGATACGCGGTCTTTGAGCAGTTCCCAGTCTATGCCGAGCGGCGCGCCGAGGTGCGTCTTTTGCATAATCGCTTTCACCGGATCGATATTCGCCAGTTCGCCGAGGTTTTCTTTGACGTGGTGATACGCGTCGCGGAACGGCATCCCCTGCCCGACCAGTTCCAGCGCGCGGTCGGTGGCGAAAACATCCGGCGTGAACCCTGCAAGCAGGGCTTTCTTATTAACCTTGATTGTGTTCACAAACGGGGACAGCACGCGCAAACAGGCGCGGGTCATAGAGATTCCTTCCATGAACGGTTCTTTGGCATCCTGCAGATCGCGGTTGTAACCGCCGGGTGAACCTTTGATCAGGTCGTAAACCGCCAGCTCACACGCTTTCACGCGGGTGGCGCGGGCGCGAACCAGCTCGATCACGTCCGGGTTTTTCTTCTGCGGCATAATGCTGCTTCCGGTCGTCAGTTCGTCCGGCAGTGTGAAGTAGCCGAACTCCGGCATGGTGAACAGCATCAAATCCTGCGCCATGCGCGACAGCGACAGCATCACCTGGCTCATCGCGCCGAGCACGATAGATTCCAGTTTGCCGCGTCCGTTGTTGGCGTAAAGCACCGTGTGCGACGGACGGCTGAAGCCGAGCAAGTCGGCGGTCAGCTCGCGGTCAATCGGAAGCGGTACGCCGTAGCTGGCAGCGGAGCCGAGCGGACACTGGTCGTTCAATTCATAGGCGTTGACCAGCAGAGCGCAGTCGTCGAGCAGACTTTCGGCGTGCGCGGCGGCCCACAGGCCGACGGACGACGGCATGCCCGGCTGCATGTGGGTTCTTCCAACCATTGGAACTTTTTCATTTTTCTTCGCGAAGGCCAGCAGCGCGGAAATCAGCGCGGCAGCTTCGTCCAGCGTGCCGAGAATTTCTTCGCGGGCATAAAGGCGCAGATCGACGGCGACCTGATCGTTGCGGCTGCGGCAGGTATGAACCTTCTTGCCTAGATCGCCCAGCTTTTCGGTCAACGTCCGCTCGACCGCCAGATGAACATCCTGATCGGCGAGGCGGATTTTAAATTTTCCTTCGGCCGCCAGCGCGACAATTGCATTGAGCTCTCTGATTACTTTCTTTTTCTCAGCAGCCGTAATAATAGCAGGCTTCATTTTCGAAAGCATCGTCACATGCGCGGCAGTCCCGATGCAGTCGGCGGCGATCAGGTTGATGTCGAGTTCAACATCTCGCCCCGCCGTAAACGCCAGCACTTCCTCGTTAATCGTTCCAACCGTTGTTTTCTGTGTTTTCATAAATCTGATTCCTTCATTTTTCCCGGCCACTGAAATTAACTCCTGCTCCGAGCCGTCCAACCAACTTGATGGCATCCTTTTCGATTTTCGAGAAGGCAAACCATTTTTTGCCCAGATCCTTGAGCGAGGCGCCAATGTGGTAAACCTCCGTATTATCCAAAATCAAAAAGCGGTCATGTGCCTCCTCAAATGGAACGATCTCAACCGGTCGATATTGCGCATTGTGCTTTTCCAGGTCGAGCTGAAGCTGTTTTGAAATGCGCCGACTGTAAATCCGTGCGGACACCTTTTTGCCGCGCTTGGAAAGCAGGGTCAGCACCGAATCGTCCACATAGTTGTCAATCAGAACAACAGACGACCTCGCCTTGCGGACAAGCTTGGACACGAAGGCGTAGGCATCAAATATTTGTCCGTCAAAAAATATCCCCTGTTTTGGCTCCGGCTCTTGAGCGCTGATGGCGTCCAGAACGGCATCCACTTTTTGCTCTGTCTTGAGTTGTCTGATTTCCAACGACCCGATCCGCTGGAATATTTCCGCATTTGCCATCATGAAGCGGCGCACCTCTACGAATGCGCGAATGATTTTGATACCCATTTCGACCGCAAGAGGCGTGCGTAAAACGCTGGAAAGCATGGCTACACCTTGTTCGGTGAAAACCAGCGGCACAGCACCTCCGAAGTGCTTTTTAGAAGGTATCACAGATTGTGATACCAGCAGGTTGATATCCGCATCCTCAAGCTCAAACATAAAATCCGCCGGGAATCGTTCGATGTTTCGTTTGACGGCCTGTTTGAGTATACGGGTTTCGGTCTCATACAATTCCGCTAGATCGCGATCCAGCATCACCTGAACTCCGCGAATCAGATAAATCTTCCCCGCAATTCCATCTTTTCTGACCAGCTCATTCATCGATGTTTCCCCACGTCATCTATTTGGACGCCCATTCTCTCTATCACTTTCCCAACCATCCTGTCACGCCGTAGCCCCTGCGAAGGCGGATGGATTTTTGACCGCTAAGACGCAAAGAATTTTTCCGAACCTTGGAAACCGAATCCAAAAATTACTAGATTATGGGACGGACCCTTTTAGCCGTCCATCAAAACTGTTTTTTCTCCCTTCCGAACGGCCTCTTCGTTGTCTTGCACTTTTTTGTAGTAGGAAAATAGCACCTCGTCAGCGGTAAGCCGACTCTCGTAGCTCTTATGAATATCCCAGTCTTCTTGTGAGATGTACTTGCGGATGTTGGAAAGTGGAGGCAAGCAGAACTTTCCTCCAATAGACTCTCCGTCTGGATAGCCAAGAGACATTCCGCTGGGAGGATTCCTGATATTAAGAAGGGAAACGAAGTCTGTAACTCTTTCGGCCAGCTCAGGCAGCTCAATAACTTTGCTAATCCAAGCTCCACACAGCTGCAAATACGCACCATTCCCATGTGCAAGTCTCGCCGCGCCTTTATCTTCTTCGCACAGCTCATTTTTTATCAAGGTTAAATAATTTTCCACACAACGGCGGACGCCTTCTTTAAGCCGTTCCTCATTGCGTTTTTCATAAGCACAGATCGCGAGCCCAACAAAGCCAAAATACTCTTGTTCCCAGTCAAAAACAAAGCCCTTCGTGATGTACAGCGCTGGCATGACTTTATTCCACGCGATGAACAGTGCAGCTTCCAAACGATTGCGCGGTTCGTCCTCGCTCGTCCGACGCCGTCTCAAAATTACAGGGCAAGCATCATAGAATGGGTCATGTATCACCTCAAAAGTTTGCGGCAGCTTTTGGAACACAAAAAAGGAGACCTCATAAAGAGCGGCGCTAATGGTTTTTGCATCGGAGCTGCCTTCTCTTGCGGCATGAACGGCTAATTCCGAAATGAGATTAATCACCTCAATCAATCCGTTTGTTGCGTCATTCTGCTCGTAAATGTCAGCGATCTGCCGTTGTACGATGGACATAAAAATATCCTGAAGTGCGAGCCTCCCGTCCAGCGCACATCCCGTAAGACGTTGTGCTAAATTTTGTGCAGGAAGAAACATATCTCGTGCGCTTCCCACCCCGCCATGCTGAGCCGCGCTTTGGATTGTCTTGATAGCCCGCTTGTGTATCGACCCATAGTCGCCTAGATAATCATGGTGACTTCTGAGGTTAGTATTCCAAACTGTGAGCACGTCACAAACGCATTGAACCATGAGTATTTGGTGATATGCATCTCTGTGTAAAACGCACACCATAATAAGCCTTTCGATCGTTGGGAAATACGAGTTCACCACTACCGATGGATCCCCCTTACTATCTGCGTGTATTGCAAAGCAACGCAACTGTTCTAACACGTCTTTTGGCGCAGCACTTCTTTGCAAAGAATGTAGCTGATCAAAGGATTCTTCCAGAAGACCGATCCAGTACATGGCTAAGGTGTGCTCTCTCCGAGTGCGGCGGTTTTCTTCGGTTCCGCCAGGAGGGTCAGGAAGGTATTTGATTCGAAGCACTGTTTGTCCCACACGCCCAATAGTGCAGACGATCTCTTCCGCAAGGTGTTCGTTGGGAGCCCTTGCGGCGGCCCGCATTAGCGCCGAAAACTGATCGTTGCAGTACGAATATGCAGAATCCTCAGATGACAAGTGGTCTGCCCTCTTCAACGAGTAGGTGTCCATCACGAGATATATCGAGTAAAGAGCCGCTCGCAACGACTCGTGCTGCCCGTCCATAATGGTCTTGTTAGCGGCGCTGAATAACAATGTTAATTGCTGTTTACAGAGGGATGCCCCCGCAATCGGCTCAGAGAACACCTTGAACCGTTCCATGCGCCGAAAATCCAGTCCGAGAATCTGCAACAAGCGCCACCATAGCTTGGCACTGTCCGCGCCGGCTGTTATTGGGCGAACTATTGCTTTTCTTAGTTTTCTGGAAAAAAGATGTCCTGCGTAAACAAGAAGTCCATCTGTGTCGACACCCTTTCTTGATACAGAAATTGTGAGAATAAGGGAGGCCACGAGCGATACGTGCAAAAGCCAGAGTGACGTCAAACAAAGGCGGGGACAGCCCCACTGCTGAATTGTCAGGAGGATCGCCACTAATAAAACCGCAGTATATTGAAGCGCCGCAACAGCCCGGTGTTTAACTATTATGGTCGCAAGCTTTGTAGAGTATTTTCCGAGGCTATAGCTGAAGAGAAAATTAAATAATGCGATCTGTCCAGCGAGGAGCCAACCCGCGAAAGTTGTGGTCACTTGTAACTTGTTGAGCATTGACGCGAACGGTGCAGTGTCTGGCAGCACCATGTTTTTAAGCCCCAGCAGGAAGAACGCTAAGAAGACAACGAAAGGCAGCACAACAAACAACAGGCTCAACCAATACCGTGTAGCTAAAAAATCACCGCGCCCAATGCGGGTTCGCCATATCACCACTTGTAACATTCGATATGCCGTCTTGTCCTGTATAGACGCGCTCGTTCTAAGGTATTCGCCTAAAATTAGTACGAGAAGCGCGAGTATTGCCAGCAGGCTGCCCACTATCCAAGAGCCCTCTGGGATTGCCCAAAACACAAGGAAGAGCAAGAGCCCAAACGCCATACAGCTCGCAACAATGGTAATCAGATAATAGGCGGCCCACTTAATCCGATGAAGAAAAAGCTGATTCATTACTGCGCCTTGCGTTTGTCCGAGGTGGCGCTCCATTTCCTCTTGTATCAGGTGCAGCATTCCTAATCCTCCTCAGCAGGCTTGCTCTCCTCTAAAGGAGGCGTTGGAGCTCGGAGCATGTCTCGGAATGCTGAGTAGTAAAAACGGCGTGTCATAGTGACCGTGATTGCGGCGAGGTAAAGAAGCCCCAGCAGAGCTGTCGCTTCAGAAATATGAGATGCCGTGATGCCGATGCGATGAAGAATCATTAATACGAGGCATTGTGCGATTGCCCATATAACAGAGATGATCAGTGCCGTAGCTGTGAGATCAACGCAAACAGGCATCAGAACGGACAGCCAAATGCGCCGCATATATGCGGAGGCAACAACCTGCGTGTCTTGTTTTAGTCGTTTTTTGGCGCTTTTTTCTGTTGGTGACACATCAACGGACATTGCCATAATGAATTCCTTTTATTCCATTAACACCATTCCACTATTCCATTCCCTTTGTCCGATATTTTTCAGCCCACTCGCGGATGATCATTCCGGTTTCGCCATCATTGTCTTCTTCGACCTTTTCGGCAATTTCTGCCACCGCTTGTGGCAGATTTATAACCATTTCTCTTTCAGCAAGATAGATACTTTCTACTCCTTCAACACTCCAGCATTCCAGTATTCCATTATTCCGATCTTTCGGTGCTTTCGAGAATCAGTGTAACCGGGCCGTGGTTGATGAGGCTGACTTCCATTTCGGCCTGGAAGATGCCGGTTTCAACACGCGGGCCGAGTTCGCGGAGCTGTTTGACATATTCTTCGTAGAGCTTCAAGCCTTTCTCCGGCGGGGCGGCGTCAATATAGCTGGGGCGGTTGCCCTTTTTACAGTCGCCGTAGAGAGTGAACTGGCTGACGGCCAGAATCGCGCCGCCGGTATCGAGAACGGAAAGGTTCATTACACCGTTCTCGTCGTCAAAGATGCGCAGGTTGACGGTTTTCCTGGCGAGGAAGGCGGCATCGGCGGCGGTGTCGCCGTGCGAGACGCCGACTAAAACGAGAAGGCCGCTTCCGATGTCGCCGACGGTTTTCCCGTCAACTTTTACGGACGCGGCCTTCACGCGCTGGACGACCAGCCGCATAGGCTTACTCGGTAGCGTGCGATACGCGGAACGTCGGCAGGCGGTTGAGCGCGGCAGCCAGTTCGTAGCGGCGCGGACGGGCCAGGTCGCCGCGCAAGTCGCGGGAAATGGTTCCGAGGCCTTCACTACTGAGGTCGCGGTCGATCATGTCGAGCATTTCGCGCAACGGATAGCCTTCCTGCATGTAGCGCAGTTTGGCGTAATAAAGAAGCAGTCCGAGGGTGAGCGTCTGGCTCTTGTCGGCGATCTGCGGAACGCCGTCGAGTTCGATGACAGAACGGCCGAACTGGATGGCATTGAGGTCGATCGCTTCGATGACGACGTCTTTTCTGCCGACGGCGGCGTCGATACTGCTCGGCATAATCCAGCGCGAGCGGCCCAGCATCGGGCCGAGGTTGACGGCGGGCGCTTCCGGCGGAACGGCCAGATTGAGCGCTTTGGCTTCTTCGGTAATGTTGGTGACCTGGAAGTCTTCAACTTTGAGGATGGTGTCGGCGACGGGAATATATTCAGCGACGAGGTTTTCACCGCCGATGATGATCGAGACACCGAGTTCGTCCACCATCTGGCGGGCGCGCTGTGCCAGTGAGGAGCGCGGCGTGGAACCGAGCAGTCCGGCGACGCGGGCGTCGGTAGTGAGAAACGCGGGCGCGGAGCTGTTTTCGTCAACGATCAGTACGCGGGCGCCAACTTCGAGCGCTTCGATGGTGGCGGCGGCCTGCGAGACAAACGAGTCGGCAGAGCGGGTGCTGTAAGAGGCCGGGTTGCTGGTCTCGGATTCGGCAAGGAACGGCGAGATATTGACTTCCTGCACACTGCGGCCGCGTTCTGCGGCAATCTGAACCGCATCGGAAACGGTGACGACCGTTTCGCGTCCGTCGCCGGGAATATGATTGAATACACCGGCGGCAAGGGCGGACATGAAATCTTTCCGGCCGTTGGCGGCGTCGCCGAGAACAACAGTCAACCCGGCAGGAATGCCAAGGCCGATAATTTTGCCGGCGTTCGGAACATCAATTTCGGTCTGCGCAGCTTCGGAAACTTCGAAGGGCGCAATGCAGTCGTAATCCGGCAGGTCGCTATCCTGTTCACGGGCCAGCAAAGAACCTTCGCCGACGAAGCTGACGAGTCCGAGGGTGGCAAGCGTCTGGCGGATCCGGTCGGCGTCTTCCATGCCGCTGACGAATTCTTCGACTTCGTCGAGATTGAGATTGCAGCAGAAAATACCGTTGCTGACCACTTCAGGAAGGTCTTCGAAAAACACCTTGCGGGCCATTTCTCCGTCAACCAGCCGTTCGCCGGAGGCGTAGACTTTATAGGGCAATGCGATGCGGACGCGGGCGTCGATATATTCTTTGCTGACGAATACTGAAGTGCGCGGCAGAATTTTCTGTCCGGGTTCGGCGATGATGATGTTGCGGCGGGCCCAGCCGCTTTCGTTGAACTGGGCGATGTGTCCGGCGACCGAGCAAAGATGGCGGGTGATGTAATCTTCCAGCGCGGTACGGCGGACGGGCGAGTCGTAAAGGTGGCCCGGCAGTTCGGCAATCGACTGGGGAACGCGGATGTTGAATACCGGGTTTTCGCCGTCGGCGGCGGTTTCAAGCTTGGTGAATTTGATCACATAACGGGCAAAGTCAAAGTCACCAATCAGCCGTTCGTATTCAGCAAAAGGCTTTCCGTCGATTTCGGCGAGCAGGTTATAGAACTCTTTTCTGTCTTTCATAGCGAAGCTTCCCCGTTTTGGTGGTTGACCGTCTCCATCTGCAAAATGAGTCGGGATAGTAGGATTGCCCCCCTGCCGCTGTCAAACCATTCTACCCTGCTATTACTTTACTAATAAAGGCGTTGGGCTATCATCCGCCGCATGAATGAGCTGCAAAATTACCTGAAACAGCAGGCAGATACCATTAACCAAGCGCTTGAAACTTTGCTTCCGCTGGCCGGAGAACGCCCGGTCAGACTTCATGAAGCGATGCGGTACAGCGTTTTTGCCGGCGGCAAGCGGTTGCGCCCCGCACTTTGCATTTCAGCGTGCGAGTCCTGCGGCGGCACGGCGGCACAGTCGATGCGGGCCGCCTGTGCGCTGGAACTGCTTCACACCTATACGCTGATTCACGATGATCTGCCCGCGATGGACAACGATACTTTGCGGCGCGGACATCCGACCTGCCACATCGCTTTTGACGAAGCAACCGCGATTCTGGCGGGCGACGCTCTGCTGACGCTGGCCTTTGAAGTGCTGGCCGGGATTCCGGACATCGGAGGATCCCTCGCTTTGGAGCTGGCGCGGGCGGCAGGCAGTCGCGGTGTAATCGGCGGGCAAATAGAAGATATGGATGCCGAAGGGAAAACGCCGGACGCAAATCTCGTGGAGTACATCCACCGCAACAAAACCGCCGCACTGATCCGCGCCGCCTGCGTTATGGGCGGAATCTGTGCCGGAGCAAATGTCCAGACACTGGAAAAACTGACGTCCTACGGCGAAAACATCGGGCTGGCGTTTCAGCTGGCCGACGATCTGCTGGATGAGAACGCAACGGTCGAAGAATTGGGCAAGGATATCGGCTCCGATAAAGCACGGGGGAAAATGACCTGGCCCGCCGTTCACGGAACAGAAAAAACCGCCGCCGATATGCGATGGTTGGAAACCGAAGCCCTCGCTGCACTGCGAGGATTAAAAAACTCCGCCCGCCTCGAACAGCTGGCTGGATTTGTCGTCCGGCGGAGTTTCTAAAAAATCGGCTTAGCCGGATTTTCCGGTGCCGGTAAAAATTGAGGACAACTATCCGTCGCCTGAACTTCTTTTTTATGCAGCGAGCAGAACTGTATAAACGGGTTCACCACATAATTCGCGCAGTAGCGGCAAATGAGTTTGTTTTCACCTTCGTCAAAAACCGTCACCTTTTTCGAGCGGTCAGCATCGGTGAAAATTTTTGGAGCGGAGGATATCTCCTTGAATGGAACCGCCGTCTCGGAAGCAAATACAAATCCACAGGCGGAGCAGCTCAGCTCCTCGCCGGTTTTTTTGAATCCGTCATAAACCGGCTCGCGCTTCAGGAACGTTTCCGCGCCGCAATGTGTGCAGATAATCTCAACGGTCGGCTTCATTGAGTTGCAACGTCTCCTCGTCTTCGCTCATCGACTGGATCACCCGCGGATAACGTACCGTGAACCGCGTTCCCTCTTTTTCGTTGGAGACAAATGAGACATGCCCGTGCAGATATTTTTCGCTGATCAGCTTGATGCTGTAAGTGCCCAGTCCGCGCCCGCTTCCCTTGGTTGAAAACGATCGCGAAAAAACCTGCAACTGAATTTCGGGCGGCATCACCGCCGCGTCGTGCACCGTAAAGCAGACTGAATCGCCGTCCGCATAAGCTCCCAGGGTAACCGTGCCGCCTTCATCAATCGCTTCCAGCGCATTTTTCACCAGATTAATCATCACCCGCCGCAGCAGCACCGGATCGGATGTAAAATCAAAATGCACAGCCGCTTCGTCCACCACCAGCACTTTGCCGCGAGCGGTGCTGTGCGAATGGAACTGCCGGATAATCCGGTAAAGAAGTTCCAGCGAGTGAAGCTCCTGCGTTGAAACCTTCAACTCGCCAGTTTCGGCCGCCGAAAGCATCCGTTGTGCACTGATCTCTTCGATCAGCTGATCGGACGATTCAGAAATCATACTGGCGATATCTTTGATTTCCATTTCCGAAAGCCCGACCTGAATCAGCAGATCGGCCAATCCCTTCACGCCGCCGGCCGTATTAAGCACATCGTGAAAGAAAATCCGCTCCAGCACCTTGCGCCGTTTTTCGTTACTGATATCAACCACCGAAAAAACTGTAAAAAAATCATCCGCCACGGAGATCGGCCGTGACCAGACCCGTAAATCGAGCGCCGTTTCGTTTACGCCTTCTTCGCCGCAGACCATCCGGCATTCCTGAATATCCAGCGTGCGGAACTTCTGACTGTTCATGATCGAAATGACCGCGCCGCAGGTTTTGCAAAAGGCGGTGGTTCCGCAGCCGCCTTCGGTCAAACGTGCGCGGATACAGCCGACTGCCTCGCCGGGGCGGCGACCGAGAAATTCGCCGTAAAGACAGCTGAACGCTTCGCAATGACTTTTACCGAGCAGTTCGTCAGCGTTTTTCAGACCAAGGAATTCCGCAAAAGCGCGGTTGGCAAAAATGATCTGCCGCTGTTCGTTGAGAACCACCGACATGTTCGGAACGGCATCGAGAAAATCGCGAACAAACGGCAACGCTGCCAGTGTTTCATACTGCCGCCGGATTGCTTCCTTCGAAGCGCGTTCCGCTGGCGCGAATTCCGTTGTCATAGTCATTGGATACCCTCCGGTCGCTTAACTGCAATGACCTTAACATAAGCTTCCAAAGGCTGGAAACTTTAGCGTATGGTTTTTCCGATGATTGAAAAAATTCACTGTTTGGAAAATCCGGAATGGCTCGCGCGGCTTGATAAAACCCGTAACGGCCTTTCAACCACTCTTTACGCGATGTACTCCGGCCTGACCGGAGGCATTACCGTTGACCCGTCACTGATGATGATTCCGGCGGACGACCACCTGCCTCAGCGCGGCGACGGCGTTTTTGAATCGCTCAAATGTCTGAACGGGCAACTCTACAATGCAGAGGCCCATCTCACACGGCTGGAGCTTTCGTGTAAAGGCATCGGCATGGAATTGCCCTGCTCTTACGCGAAACTTCTTGAGATCATCTGCTCGACGATCCGCGCCGGGGGAAAGCGCGATTGTCTGATCCGCGTACTGGTTTCGCGCGGCACCGAAAACATGGGGATTGATCCCGCACTCTGCAAAGGGCCGGTGATCTACGTCGTCGTTTACCGTTACACCGCACGAATTGAAAACGGAAAGCTCAAACCGGCGCGTGTTGCGCTAAGTGCTGTTCCGATTAAGTCGCCGGATTTTGCCACAATCAAGACCTGCAACTATCTGCCGAACGTGCTGATGAAACTTGAAGCGAACCGGCGCGGACTCGATTTCGTTATTTCCATAGACACGAACGGCAATCTTGGCGAAGGCGCCACGGAGAACATCGGCATCCTGACACCGGACAACGAATTGCTGATGCCGACACCCGATTATGTTCTTTCCGGCACCACCGCCCGGCGAGCGCTCGATCTGGCCAAAACACTGGTTGCCAACGGTACACTCAAAACAGCCGAATACCGCGATATTTCTCCGGCACAAGCGGCACGGGCCAAAGAAATTTTTATCTTCGGCACCACCACCGACGTCACACCGGTTATCGAATGGGAAGGCCGGCCCGTCGGCGACGGAAAGGTCGGCCCAATCGCCGAACAACTGCTCGCGCTGTTGAAAAACGATATGACGCCCGAAAGTGAAACGTTAACGGAGGTATTCAAATGAAACAATGGATTGCCTTGCTCCTGCTCGTCCTTCTGGCCGGGTGCGCCACCGCACCGAGAGATACCGTCGTGCAGGTTTCGACGATTGATGCTCTGCTGGCAGGCGCTTATGACGGCCAGGTATCACTCGATGACCTGTTAGACTGCGGCGATCTCGGCATCGGCACCTTCGACGCGCTCGAAGGCGAGATGATTATGCTCGATCACCATGTCTATCAGGCTCGTGCCGACGGAACCGTTCGCCAGATGCCGGAAGATTCCTCTACACCGTTTGCCAGCGTGGTGAACTTTAAGCCGGACATGACGCTGGGACTGACCGACGTTCTCACTAAAGAGACGTTCCAAACCCGTGTGGATGGCTTGGCACCCAACCAGAATCTTTTCCTTGCCGTGCGGTTCGACGGATACTTTACATCCATGAAAGTCCGTTCCGTTCCAAAACAGGAAAAACCCTATCCGCCGCTGGCCGAAGCCGCAGAACACCAGTCGGTGTTTGAGTACACCGGCGTGCACGGCACCGTACTCGGCTTCCGCTGTCCGTCATTTGTGAAAGGCGTCAATGTTCCCGGTTACCACCTCCATTTTATTTCTGACGATAAAACCAAAGGCGGACACATTCTTGACTTCACCACCGTCGGCGGCAATCTGCAACTCGATGCCTGCAACCGCTTCTATATGATACTGCCTGACCAAAACCAGCTGCGCGCGCTCGACCTTTCTAAAGACCGTTCCGCAGAACTCGAGAAAATCGAAAAATGATGATTCCCGATCTCCAGTCCAGTCTGATTTGCGACGACGTCCGTCAGGAACGAAACGGCAAGTTTATGCTGATCGGCCTGTTCGATGCCATCCACGCCGAACGCCTGCCGGTCGCTTTCGCCAAGATGTGCCTCGTCACCCGCTGGTGCAGCGGCGAAGGCGCTTTCACCCAGCGGTCGAGGATCGTTCACCCTGACCAGAAAAAAGTGTTGGCCGAAGGTCAGGATGTGCAGGTGAATCTGCCTTCGCCGGAGGCCGCCGCCACCAGTGTCGAAGTGTTCATGAACGTCACATTTCCCGAAGCCGGCACCTATTGGGTGGAGATCCTGCTCGATGGCGATTTGAAAATACGCTATCCGTTAAGAGTCAATCGGCTTGAACGCTGAGTTGTAAATTTTAAAAATTCAGGCTACCGTCCGGATGGTTTTATTTAAACGGGCATTAATCCTGCGAGTGACCTGATTGCAATATGACAGAGAACCTACAACAGAACAGTGATCAGAAGGGGCCGTTCTCGCCGCTTCAAACCGGCTGTGCTGTTGTAATGCTCACCAACATGCTGATTTATCTCGGCGTCGTGGCTTTCACCTTCAACCTTCTCGACCCCTCCAAGATTGACGCCAGCTATCTGGCAAAACGCGGATTCACCTCCAAGCCTGATCTGGAACGCAAGGAAGACACGACGTTCCGTCAGATTGCCGAAGGGAAGCAGGCGGAGCAGAAGGCCGTGCAGGATGAACTGCTCAACGCATCCAAAGAGGGGTCAAAACAGGAGCCTTCGCCAGCCGTCCGCCTGTCTCAAATTGACCAGCGCAAATTTACGCCAAGCGGTCCGGAGGAGCCGCAAAAGCCGAAAGCCGCACTGACCGCAAGTGCGCACGGCGAAGGCTCGACCATACGCTCGGCCCAAACCCGGCTTTACTCTATAGCAATATTCCCGCAAGCCACCCTGGGACTGGGCTATTCCCCTTACCGTCTAGCCACTCCGCGAATTGTCACACTGGAAAGATATGATACCTTGCCGGTTGAAATGGCTTCCGGCATTTCCTTCCCGTCGTTCAGCCTGCCATCAGCCGATCCGGCAGGAGCTTATCTTTATACACCGCCCAACCCGGTTCCTGAAGCCGCGCGCGGCGGATTAAAGCTCAGCTCGCCGCCCGTCGGAGCCGAGTCGCTTTATACAAACGGCATCCAAAAAGCCGCAAAACCGCCGGTCGCAAAAGATCGGCCATAAGGTGTTGACAGCCCCCGCCTTCTGGCCTACTTTCTCACGTCTTTGACTCAAAAAGGAATTTGATATGGAAGCATACGCAGTGATTGAAACCGGCGGTAAACAGTACCGCGTGGAAAAAGATACCGTGCTGAGCGTCGAACTGCTGGACGCCGCTGAAGCCGGTAAAACCGTTGAATTTGATCAGGTGCTGGCCGTCTCCAACGGCAGCCAGCTCACCATCGGCGCGCCCGTTGTGGCTGGCGCCAAAGTAACCGCCACGGTGGTCGAAAACTACCGCGGAGACAAAGTGGTGGCGTTCAAAAAGAAACGCCGTCAGGGGTACCGCAAAAAAATCGGTCACCGTCAGGGCCTGACGAAGATCAAAATCGAATCCATCCGCGCTTAATTTTGAAGGAGCAGAACAATGGCACATAAAAAGGGACAAGGGGCTTCTACCAACGGTCGCGACAGTCAGCCAAAACGCCGTGGCGTCAAACGCTACGCCGGTCAGGAAGTAACCGCAGGCAGCATCATCGTTCGTCAGGTCGGCAACAAATTCGTCGCCGGATCCAACGTCGGTCAAGGCCGCGATTTCACGCTTTTCGCGCTCAAGCACGGCATCGTCGAGTTCGACAAAGCCGGTCGCCGCGTCAACATTCGCGAAATGCAGACTGCATAATTGTTTTCCCAATGTTCGGAAAAAAGAAAAGGCGGGCTTTCTGGGCTCGCCTGCTTCATTTAAGGTGTCCGCCGTGATTGTATTTAAAGACCGCGTCAAAATCTTCGTCAAAGCCGGCAACGGCGGCAATGGGATTTCCTCATTCCGGCGCGAAAAATTTGCCCCGCACGGCGGCCCTAACGGCGGCGACGGCGGGCACGGCGGCAGCGTCATTCTGCGCGGCGATACCAACGCCGACTCGCTCAACCACCTCTACCACCACCCCCACCAGAACGCTGAAAACGGCGGGCACGGTAAGGGTTGTGACTGCACCGGACACACCGGCGAAGACAACATTCTGGTTGTTCCCTGCGGAACAGTTGTTCTCGACGCGGACACCGAAGAATTCGTCGGTGAGATTCTCGAAGACGGTCAGGAGCTGATCATTGCGCGCGGCGGTCGCGGCGGACTCGGCAACCCGCACTTTAAATCATCCGTGAATCAGGCTCCGACCAAATGCACCCCCGGAACTCCCGGCGAAGAGCGCGACTACCGGCTGGAACTCAAGCTGATGACTGACGTCGGACTGGTCGGGTATCCAAATGCCGGGAAATCCACTTTGATCACCGAACTCACCAGCGCCCATCCTAAAGTCGCTTCGTATCCTTTCACCACGCTCAACCCGATCATCGGGACGCTGATCTACGAAAACTTTAATCAGATTAAAATCGCCGACATTCCCGGCCTGATCGAAGGGGCCAGCGAAGGCCTCGGCCTCGGCCACTATTTTCTGCGCCACATCGAACGCTCCCGCTTCCTCATGTTTGTCATCGACATGGCCGCCGAAGACGGGCGCGATCCGGTTGAAGACTACCGCAGCCTGCGGCGCGAACTGAAAGCCTACAACCCGGATCTGGCCAACCGCCCATCTCTCGTACTGGCTAACAAAATGGACATGCCGACTGCGGGCGAAAATCTGAAAATTTTTAAAAGAAAAACCCGCCTGAAACCGCTCGAGATTTCCGCCGGACTCGGCGAAGGCCTCGAACAGATTAAAGAAATCCTTTACGAACAGTTTTTCGGCAAGTAAAAGGTATGCTTCTTTTTTGTCGCGCCGGAGTTCGGCGGCGGCGAACGAAGGAGGATTTGAGGGCGTTTAGCTCAGTTGGTTAGAGCGCTACCTTCACACGGTAGAAGTCACAAGTTCGAATCTTGTAACGCCCACCATTATTTAACCCGGGAAAATATGCTACACCCCGACACAGAAGTTCGCTGGATCAGTGAGGAGATCGGTTGCGGCATTGTCGCCACCCGCGATATTCCCAAAGGCACCGTTACCTGGACGATGGATCCGCTCGACCGCTTCTTCACCGCTCAGCAGGTCGCCGCGCTTCCTGACCGCTGCCGCGAGACGCTCTATAAATATTCCTACCGCAACCGCGACGGCAATTATGTCTTCTGCTGGGACAACACGCGCTTCATGAACCACAGCTTTAATCCCAACTGCATCACCACCGCCTACAACTTTGAGCTGGCCGTGCGCGATATCCGGGAAGGTGAAGAGCTCACCAACGACTACGGCTCGCTCAATATCCTCGAACCGTTCCACGCCTGCGACGAAGGAACCGATCGCAAAGTCGTCTACCCCGACGACCTCGCCCGCCACTACGCCGACTGGGATCGCCAGCTCGAAAAAGCTTTCAAACGCATTCAAACGGTCGAACAACCTCTGCGCGAACTGCTTTCCGCAGAACAATGGGAAACCGCCGGCAACATCGCCGAACAGCGCGCACCGATGGATTCGATTCTGAACTGCCTGCATTGTGGATAAGCAGACCTTCGACTTTCAGCTTTCAGCTTTCAGGTTTCGTCTCTAGACTCCCGCCCCATGAACGACGACTATGAACTGATCGACAGCGGCGACGGCCGCAAGCTGGAGCGCTTCGGCGATGTGAAACTGGTGCGCCCCGCCGGACAGGCCGCTTGGCAGCAGTCGCTACCCGAAAATGACTGGCAGAATATTTCCGCCGGATTCGACCGTGAAGGCGGGAACCGCTGGCATAACCGCCACAACCTGCCCGACAACTGGAAGGTCACCGTCGCCGGAATCACCTTTAAACTTTCTTCCACCGACTTCGGACATCTCGGCATTTTCCCCGAACAGCGCGTCATGTGGAAATGGATCCGCGAAACCGTGCAGCGGCGCAAAGAGCAAACCGGAACCTCCAATGTGCTGAATCTCTTTGCCTACTCCGGCGGATCGACATTGGCTGCCGCGCAGGGCGGCGCGGAAGTCTGCCACCTCGACGCCTCCAAAGGAATGGTCGACTGGGCGCGCGAAAATGCTGTGCTCAACGGACTGGAAGAAGCGCCGATCCGCTGGATCGTCGACGACGCCATCGGCTTCCTGCGCCGCGAAGTTAAACGCGAGCGGCGCTACGACGGCATCATTCTCGACCCGCCGTCGTTCGGACGCGGGAAAAAAGGCGAGGTCTTCAAGATTCAGGAAGCCCTGCCGGAACTACTCAGCCTCTGCCGCGACCTGCTGTCGGACAATCCGTCGTTCCTACTCCTGAGCTGCCACACGCCCGAATACTCGCCGATGATCCTCAAAAACCTGCTCACGCAGTGGCTCAAGGATTTAAACGGCGCCACCGACTGCGGCGAAATGCTCCTCACCGGCAACCCGGATGTCATGCCGCTACCAAGTGGTGCGTTTGCGAGATGGATCGGCAACAGATGAACAGATTGATTTTCATATTTCTTCTTTCGTTCTCCGTTTCTCTCGAAGGATTCGGGAGTGGCGGCGACGCGGTTGTGGCTTCGGCTTTCGCCAATCACAAAAGCAATATTCAGGTACAAGGCTCCGGACAGGTCATAAAGGTTCTGTCTGATGATAACAATGGAAGCCGACACCAGCGCTTTATCATCAAGCTCGCATCAGGACAGACGCTTTTAATAGCTCACAACATTGATATAGCGACGCGGATTGATTCGCTAAAAGTCGGTGATACCGTCGGGTTTTCTGGCGAATACGAATGGAACCCGCAAGGCGGTGTAATCCACTGGACTCATCACGACCCCCAAGGCCGGCACACTGCAGGCTGGATAAAACACAACGGTCAAGCCTATCAATGACCTCACCATCTGAACAACCGTGGAATCTGCTGCACGGCGTTACGCTGGAGATGATGCTTAATCAGCTGGTGGAGGATCACGGCTGGGAGGAGATGGGCGAGCGTATTCGAATCCGCTGCTTCAAGGTCGATCCATCGATCAAGTCCAGCCTGACGTTTCTACGCAAAACACCGTGGGCGCGGGAAAAGGTCGAACAGTGGTATGTCGCCGACGCCCGCCGCAAACGAAGAGGAAGATAGCCCATGACTCTTGATGTGCTTTATCACGACAACCAACTGCTGGCGGTGAATAAACCGGCGGGCTTGCTGACGCAGCCGAGCGGAACGGATAAGGACAATCTCGAAGACCGCGCGAAAGCATACATCAAGGAAGTCAAAGGCAAGCCGGGCAATGTGTTCCTGCACGCCGTTCACCGGCTCGACAAGGACGTGAGCGGCATCGTTCTGTTCGCCTGCACCGATAAAGCGCTGTCGCGTCTGAACGCCGATATGCGCGCCCACCGCTTCACCAAAATCTACCATGCGGTCGTTTCCGGCGCGCCGCCGCAGAACGAAGGTTCGCTGCGTCATTTTCTGATTCACGACGATTACCGCGCCGAAGTGGCGAAGGAAGGCGATCCCGAGGCGAAAGAGTGTCTGCTGGATTATCGGGTTATTACGCCCGCTGAGGGCAGCGGGCCTACAAACCATTCCGCACCTGTAGGCCGGGTGACCTCACCCGGCGACAAACATACGCTACTGGAAATTCAACTGCACACCGGGCGCTACCATCAGATCCGTGCGCAGCTCGCCGCGGTCGGCTGTCCGATTGTCGGCGACGAAAAGTACGGCTCAAAAGTAAAGCTGGCCTGTGGTGCGATTGCCTTGCACCATGCGCGGTTGACGGTGATTCATCCGGTCAGCAAAGCGGAGATCGTTATCGAAGCACCGTATCCCGATCACTGGCCGACGGTCTAAAAGCGTTACGCTTCGGAAATGCAGCTGACGGGACAGACGGGTTCACAGGCTCCGCAGTCGATACAGTCCGCCGCTTTGATGAAGCGTTTTTCGCCTACTTCAGAAATACAGCCCACCGGACAAACCGGCTCACAGGCTCCGCAGTTTATACATTCGTCTTTTTTGATGATTCGTGCCATGACGTTCTCCCTTGGTTAAATGAACAGGTTGGCCGATGAACAGCTAAGACGGTCAATGTACATGGCGACTCCGCCTTCTTCAACTCCATCGATCAGTTCTTCTTTCTTAATGCCCATCAAATCCATGCTCATGGTGCAGACAACCAGCTTAACTCCGCCAAGTTTTGCCTGAGCGATAAGCGCCGAAAGCGGCATGACGTTTTTCTTCTTCATAATGCCTTTGATCATCGCCAGACCCATGCCGCCCATATTCATCTGCGAAAGCTTCAGACGCTCCGCACCTTTCGGCATCATGAAGCCGAACATTTTTTCGATCAGGTTTTTCTTCGCCGCAACCGGCCCGGACTTCCGCAGAATGTTAATTCCCCAGAAGGTGAAAAACAGCGTCACTTCATAACCTGCCGCCGCCGCGCCGTTGGCGATGATAAAGGCGGCCATGGCTTTGTCGAAATCGTTGCTGAATACGACATTGGTCATGGCGCGTTTACCGGAACCCTGCCCGCCGCGTTTGATAACGGTGGCGCGATATTCACCTTTCCCCGCCGGCTCCATGCTGACGAGCTCATGGCCGGTGGTGTTGCACCAGGCCGGGGCGTCGGCGACAAACCCCGGATCCGTGGCGGTGATGCTGACGGCTTCGCCCTCGTTGACTTCATCAATCGCATTTTTAAGCTGAAGAATCGGGCCGGGGCATTGCAGTCCGCAGGCATTAACGGTTTTAACAATTTTCATGGTCGGTTCCTTTTCAACATTCTGAGCGGGTTTGTGTTTTTCCGGCATTTCGGCGGCAGGTACTTCAACCGTCCGCTGATACGTGGTATAGCCGCCGCTGAGGTTCCGGCATTTAAATCCGTTCTGCGTCAGAATGCGGCAGGCGAGATAGCCGCGCTGTCCCACTTTACAGAAGACGAGATATTCCTTTTCTTTCGAAAGCTCGCCAAGCCGGTCGCGCAGTTCATCGAGCGGAATATTCTTCGCACCGGGAATCGTGCCCGCCGCCACTTCGCCGGACGTGCGGACATCGAGCACCTGCTGATGCGCCGCCGGTTTCAAAACATCTTCCACCTGACAGAGTTTGACGTCGCCGCGCAAAGCATTCGCCGCGACGAATCCAGCCATATTAACGGGATCTTTGGCGGAGCCGTACGGCGGCGCGTAGGAAAGTTCAAGCTCCTCGAGATCATAAACGGTCAGTCCGGCGCGAATGGCGACGGCAAAAACATCAATTCGCTTATCCACGCCGTCGGAGCCGACCGCTTGCGCGCCGAGCACTTTTCCATCTTTCGGATCGAACAGCATTTTAATGCTCAGCGGCGAGGCGCCGGGATAATATGATGCGTGGCTGGCGGGATGAACGTAGATTTTTTCAAACGGAATTCCGGCGCGCTTCGCCGCTTTTTCGCTGAGGCCGGTCATACCGATAGCGAGGTTGAAGACCTTGCAGATCGCGGTGCCCTGCGTGTCTTTGTAGCGCGAGTCGCGACCGAACATATTGTCGGCGGCAATGCGTCCCTGCCGATTGGCCGGTCCGGCCAGCGGAATCAGCGCAGACTGGCGGGTGATAAAGTCGGTGACTTCGACCGCATCGCCGACCGCGTAAATGTTTGCGTCCGAGGTTTGCATCCGGTCGTTCACCTTGATGCCGCCGTGCGGACCGAGTTCAAGGCCCGCCGCTTCGGCGAGCGCGGTTTCGGGTTTTACGCCGATCGCCAGAATTACCACGCCGGTTTCAAGCGTTTCACCGGAGCTGAGTGTCAGCTTCAACCCGTTCGCCGACTCGCTGTAGCGGGTGACCGAAGTATTCAGACGCAGATCAACGCCGTTGAGTGTCAGTTCCTGATGAAGAATCGAAACCATTTCCGGATCAGCCAGATTCATCACCTGCGCCGGACGTTGGATCAGCGCGGTGGCGATTTTCCGCTGACGCAGCGCTTCGACCATTTCGAGACCGATGTAACCGCCGCCGATGACAGTGGCGTGCTGCTTGCCGTCGAGCGCTTTGATGATGCGATCCATGTCCTCCATGTTGCGGAGCGAAAGAACCTTCGGACTGTCGATGCCGGGCACTGGCGGATGAACCGGATGTGCGCCGGGACTGAGAATCAGCGCGTCGTACGACTCGCGGTAAACTTTTCCGGTTTCCAGATTTTTGATTTCGACTTCTTTCGCCGCCGGATAAATCGCGGTGACTTCGTTTTGCGTGCGCACATCAAGCCGGAATCGGGTGCGGAGCTGTTCCGGCGTGGTGACGAGCAAACGGTCGCGGTCGGCGATTTCGCCGCCAATGTGGTACGGCAGACCGCAGTTGGCGAACGAGACGTACAGGCCGCGTTCGAGCAAAATGATTTCCGCTTCTTCGCTCAGCCGCCGGGCGCGCGCCGCCGCGCTGGCTCCGCCAGCCACGCCGCCAATGATGATAATTTTTTTCGGTTTCATAATTTATTCAGTCCTTGAAGTGTAAAAAGGTTCTCAGGTGTTTGCTCATACAGTCGAACAGTTTCAGGAAATCAGGATTCTGCAACGCGCAGTATTTCTGCGTCCCCTCCTTGCGGATGGAAATCAGCTTCTGCTGACAGAGGATTTTAAGCTGTTGCGACATCAGCGACTGGCTGCATCCCAGCTGCTCAAACAGTTCCGTACAGGTTTGCTCGCCGTCCGCCAGCAGTTCAATCACGCCGAGCCGTACCGGATGCGCCATCGCCTTAAGCACCTCTGCCGTCATTTCCCGTTCTCGATTGTTCATATCCACCTCATACATTAGAAAATTATAATGTTATAAATTTAAAGCAATTAAAATCTCCGGTTTTTCGGCATTAATACCCTTATAGCTAAATACGTATTACGCGATAATGTTTATCATGTTTATCATTGCAGGCCGACCGCAGTTCTGGTTATCTGTCTTTAAATACTGAGAAGTTGATCATGAAACTTGTAAATATTGATTTGGCAACTAACCCCGCCGGTGCTGAGCATGCGACATTGGATTTATCCCCGATCGAAACGTCGGTCGCACATCCTGGCGACCATCCGATCCTGAGAGTCGGAGCCTGGCTGGCGGCGTTCATGTTTGTCGGAGCTGTCGGCTATCTGGCTGTTCGTCTATTCAACTTTTCGGGCAGCCTTGAAAGCGCAGGACAGATCGTTCTGGGAACCTTGCAAAGCCGACTGTTCTGGAGCGCCGTCGCCGTGGGCGTGCTCGCACAAACCATCGACGGGGCTCTCGGCATGGCCTACGGCATAACGTCGAATACATTTCTGCTGGCGTCGGGCATTCCGCCGGCCGTTGCAACAGCCAGTGTGCATATTGCCGAGGTTTTCACGACCGGTATCTCCGGAATTTCCCATGTCCGGATGAAAAACGTGAATGCGAAGCTGTTCCTGCGGCTACTGGTGCCGGGAATTATCGGCGCGGTCGCCGGAGCATTTCTGGTTTCATCCATTGATGGCAAGGTGCTGAAGCCGTACATTTCAATCTACCTGTTCTTAATGGGGCTGTATCTCGTCAGCAAAATTTTCCGCAAATATAAGGCGGCGCAGCACGAACCTAAGCATGTGGCGAAGCTCGCCCTGTTCGGCGGCTTTGTTGATTCCGTGGGCGGCGGCGGCTGGGGCCCGGTTGTAACCACCACGCTGATCGGCTCGGGTCACGATCCCAGAACAACGATCGGTTCGGTGAATTTTGCCGAGTTCTTCCTGACCTTCGGCAGTGCGATTGCCTTTTCGCTGCTGGTGGGTAACGGGCCCTGGCCGGTTGTCGCCGGACTGGTGCTCGGCGGCGTGTTTACCGCCCCGCTGGCGGCACTGCTGACACGCAAAGTTCACGCTAAAGCGCTGTTAATCATGGTTGGCGTTCTGATTTCACTGGTAAGCGCACTGAATTTGTATAAAGCGTTTTTCGCCTGACCGGCGGGATCCCTTGGAAAAGATTCCGGCCTCATAAAAGCCGCTCCGCCGCCGGGGCGGATTTCTTTTTCCAAAACATTGAAAAAAATCTGCTGGCCTGACCGGCTCATCCGGCCTAAAAAGTTTTCATGCAATCCAAACCGCCCATCAAAAAACAATCGTGGAAACCCGGCAATATGCTTTCGCCGGTTCCGGTGGTTCTCGTCAGTTGCGGCGGCACCAAAGAATGGAAGCCAAACCTGATCACCATCGCGTGGGCCGGAACCGTCTGCACCAATCCGCCAATGCTTTCCATCTCTGTCCGGCCCGAACGGCATTCCTACGACATCATCAAACAGACCGGCGAATTCGTGGTAAATCTTCCCACCGTCAAACAGACCAAAGCCACCGACTGGTGCGGCGTCGTCTCGGGCCGCGAGCACGATAAGTTTGAAAAAACCGGGCTGACGCCCGCGCCCGGTCTGAAAGTTAAATGCCCGATCGCCTTGGAATGTCCGGTGAACATCGAGTGCCGCGTCACCCAGACCTTGGAACTCGGTTCGCACGTCATGTTCCTCGCCGAAGTCGTCGCTGTGCAGGCTTCCTCGGAACTGATCGACGCCAAAGGCAAGCTCTGCCTCGAAAAAGCCGGACTCATCGCCTTTGTTCACGGCGAATATTTCGCGCTCGGCCAAACCCTCGGCCACTTCGGTTTTTCTGTCCGCAAACACAAACCCGCACCGACCGGAAAAAGGAAACCGCATGAACGAACCAAGCGTAAAACCTGAACGTGAGAAGTGGAGCGGCCAACTCGGATTCATTCTCGCGGCGGCGGGCTCGGCCATCGGACTGGGAAGTATCTGGCGCTTCCCGTACATCACCGGCGAAAACGGCGGCGGCGCTTTCATGCTCGTCTATCTGTTATGCTGCGCCGCCGTCGGCATTCCGGTGATGATCTGCGAAATCACGCTCGGACGCCACACCCAGCGCAATCCGGTCGGCTGCTTCAACCAGCTCACACCGCCCGCCTCTCTGCTGGCCCACTTCCTCGGCGGCGGCATGGTGCTCACCGGCATCGCCCTGCTCTGCTTCCACGCCATCGGCTGGGGCATCACTTCGCTGATTCTCGGCGGACTGGTCTTCTGGAAAAGCTGGCGGATCGTCGGCATCATGGGTGTCGTTGCCGGATTCCTGATTCTTTCCTACTACAGCGTCATCGGCGGCTGGGCCATCGGTTACGTCGTGAAAGCCGCCAGCAACCAGCTCGTATTTGAAACTGTTGCACAGGCAAAAACGACTTACCTGGATTTCATCGGCAGTACCGGTCTGGTAATCGGCTTCCACTTTGTTTTCATGCTGCTCTGCGTGGCGATCATCTACAAAGGTGTCCAGAAAGGGATCGAGACCGCCTGCAAATTCATGGTGCCTCTGCTCTTCATCATCATGCTGGTGCTGATTCTGCGCGCCCTGACTCTGCCCGGCGCCAAGGCGGGCGTCAGCTTCTGCTTCACGCCGGACTTTTCCAAACTCACCGCGCAAGGCGTGCTGGTCGCGCTCGGCCACGCCTTCTTCACCCTCAGCCTCGGCATGGGCGCAATGATCACCTACGGCAGTTACCTCGGCAAAAACGAAAATATTTTTGCTTCCAGTGTCTGGATCACCGGACTCGACACGCTCGTCTCGGTGCTCTCCTGCCTGATGATTTTCCCCGCCGTCTTCGCCATGGGCTTCGAACCGGGCGAAGGCCCCGGCCTTGTCTTTCAGGTCGTTCCGGCGGTCTTCCACCGGCTACCCGCCGGGCCGCTGTGGGGAACTCTGTTCTTCATCCTGCTCGCCGTGGCGGCGCTCGCCGCCGGCATCAGCCTGCTCGAAGTCGTCACCGCCTACTTTGTGGACGAGAAAAAATGGACGCGCCACCGCGCCGCCATCGTCACCGGCATCGCCATCTTCCTGCTCGGCGGACTCTCCGCCGTCAGCATTGAAAACTGGGACAAACTTCCGGCCATTCAAAAAGCAGTCGCCGCCTGTTTCGGCGGAGCCAGAGCCAGCTTCTTTGACCTGGTGGACAACCTCACCTGCAACTGGATGCTTCCGCTCGGCGGACTCTTCATCTGCCTCTTTACCGGCTGGATCTGGGGAACCCGCAAAGCGATTGAAGAAATCCGCCACGGCTCAAAAAACTTCGCCGACGTTCACCTGCTGGCTCTGCTGGCTGGACTCAAAGACGACCCATCGCACAACTCCAGCACTCATCCGCTCACGCTGGCATCCATGTGGGGCATCTTCGTCCGCTTCGTCTGCCCCGTCGCGATCCTAATCACATTCCTGCACACCATCGGCTGGCTGAATCTGAAGCCGTGAAACTCATCCAGATGCTCGCTAAGTTATGAAAAAAATTAAGAGAAAAAAAAGACGTGGAGGAGTCCTCTATTGGATCTATTCCTGCCTGTTGCTGATACTAGTACTCATCCTCCCAAGCATCGCCACAACTAAAGTTGTAAGTTTGTATGGCTGCGGGCTCGTCATCGCATACCTATCAATAATTTCGGCCACCACTACTTACGCCTATTGGTCTGATAAAAAGAAAGCTCGGCTTGATTTAAGGCGCACACCGGAGAGCACGCTTCATCTGTTCGAGCTTCTCGGGGGATGGCCCGCCGCATTTTTTTCCCAACGGATATTCAGACACAAAATTTCTAAAACCGAATACCAGGTTTCATTCTGGTTGATCGCGTTAACACAGCAATACGCATCATTCGACTACATTCTCAACTGGCGGTACACAAAGATGCTCTACCAATTCGCCAAACCGTATCTGGATCACTGAAGCCCGCGGGCAAAGTTTCCGGCGTGGCCGGGAACGGCGGAGCAGGAGGTAATGCGTCGGACGATGTCGGCAACTTCGTCCGACGAACTGATTCCATACGACAGATCGATGCGGAAGCGGCGCGCGCCTTTGGCTTTCAGTTCATCCAGATGACCGGTCAGCGAAAACGGTGTCTCGTTGAGAAACACAAACTGCCGTCCGTTCGGTTCGACGCGGAAATTCCGCCGTGAACGGTCGGTTAATTCATCGCCGGACGCCGCCGGACGCGTGGCGGAAATCATCAGCGGCGTATGCTGATAAACCGGAACAACCGCCGCGCCTCCGAGCTGTTCGATCAGCGCAAAAAGATTTTTGGCGTCGTCTTCCGGTGAAAGCACAAACTGCTGAACGCCCTGCTCGCGCCACTGCAAAGCGGCTTGTGTATTGAGCGTATAGAGCGGCCAGTCGGTGGTGATGTCATATTCAATATCGCCCGCTGAGGTCAGCGGGCCTACACCAATCTTCTGTAGGCCGGGTGACCCCACCCGGCGCAGCAGATTAAGTCCGCCGACATTGGCCGCTTCCCACTTTTGCTGATCCGGCAATGCCGCAATCAGTTTACGGAATGCCGCAACGTCTTCTTCGCGAATAATCACCGGCAGAGCCAGCCGAAGTTTATCGCCATAAAACGACAGCGCCTTTTCGATCTCTTCCGTCCGCGCCGGATCAATTTCCAGTACGAATTCGTCGATGTTTTCCAGCGGTTGAAAGACCCGTGACTTCACTGCCCAAGCAACCGGCTCCTGTTTGTAGCCGAGGTCCGTGACCTCGGAAACCGGCGGGATCACGGATCCCGCCCTACAATTATTTTCCCAGAGATTGGAAAAATCTGAAATCAACCGGCGGCGGGCATCGTTTAAAACGGACACCGGAATAAAAACCGGCGCGCCTTCCAGCGTCAGTTCGCCAAGTTTACAGTCGGTGTCGCCGAGTTTTTCAAAACACTGACGAATTGTGGCCGCAGCTTTCTCCGGATTTTTCGCCGCTTCGAACGGGCCGGGCAAAACCAGTTCAGACTGCACGCCGTCCGCTGACGCAACAAACTTCACGTTTTCCGAAGATTGGGAAACGTAAATGTTCACCGGCTTCCGCTGACGGAACTGTCCGGGGCGCGGGGCAGTAAATTCGTAGCGCTGACGCACCACCTGAGAATAGGAGCAGTAAACCGGCGCGCCTTTTTCGAGTCGCGGTGCATCGGCCGGAAGTTTGAGCGCGATCTCCGCATCCGCCGGAAGTTCAAACCGGCGCTTGGATTCCGGATCGCTCGCCAGCCGCATTTCATCGGCGGCAAAGCCGAATGCGTTTTCAAATTTCAAGCCGTCGTGTTTCTGCAATGCGCGATTGCTGTGCAGAATCAGCCACGGCCCGGCGACGGCCTTAACGGTTCCGATCAGTGCGCCGCGATGTCCGTCGTTGACCGGATCGACCGGACTGGTTTCAGAATTTTTTAAATACAGTTCGGTGGAAGGTCTGCCGAAAATCGTCTGAATGTCCGCCAGCCGCTGCGCGGAGTCGGCAGAGTCGCCCGCCAGTGCCTTGCGATAGAAGTCGGTGACGGCGGCGACATAGAGCGGACTTTTCATGCGCCCTTCGATTTTGAGCGAGGCGACTCCGGCATTGAGAAGTTCCGGCAGATGTTCAGCGGCAGAGAAATCTTTCATTGAAAACGGCAGGGTTTCTTTGCCGTCGCCGTCACGGAACGGCTGGCGACAACAGTAGGCGCAACGTCCGCGGTTGCCGCTACGGCCCAGCAGGTGCGACGAGAAAAGGCAAAGCCCGCTGTAGGAATAACACAGCGCACCGTGGATGAACGTTTCGGTTTCGATGCCGCAGTGGAGGCTGATGTGCACGATTTCTTTCAGGCTCAGCTCGCGCGCCAGCACGACACGCTTGAAACCGAGCGACGCGAGCTGTTTGGCTCCTTCGAGATTATGAACTGCCAGCTGTGTGCTGGCGTGAAGACGGAGTTCCGGAAAGTTTTTCTGCGCCAGACGCACGACGCCCATGTCCTGAACGATCACGCCGTCAGCGTTCAGATCGCGGATGAGCGCGAGCGTTTCGAGCGCCGCATCCAGTTCGCGTTGCTGAACCAGTGTGTTGAAGGTGATGTAAACGCGGCGGCCGAGGTGGTGCGCGTAGCCGATCAGCTCGTCGAGCGCTTCGGCGGAAAAATTACCGGCTTCGGCGCGGGCGGAAAAGCGCGGCAGTCCGGCGTAAACGGCATCCGCGCCGTAGGCCAGCGCGGCCCACGCCGCTTCCGGCGTTCCGGCGGGTGCTAAAAGTTCTGGAGGTTGTTTATTCAAGCGGCCCGAACGCTATCCTGCTTCCGCCGCTGCTTCAAGTTCCGGATGTTACAACCGGATTGCTGAAAAGTTAATTTTGTTGAAGCAAATCTTTTCATTCTTTAAATCTCTGGTATGTTCTCCGCCAGAATGCGGCACGGGGTCGTATTCGCGTAAACAGGAACCATCACAAGGAGACGGGATGAAAAAGTTAGCGATCATTACAGCAGCCGTATTAAGCGCAGCGTTTGTTTCTATCGCCGCTGACGCAGGAGTCGAGACCACATATAAAGGCAATCCGGACAGCAAGACCTTCCATAAATCAAGCTGCCGATTCTTCAGTAACACAAACTGCACCGCTACATTCAGCGCGCCGGAAGCCGCGCTCAAGGCCGGATACAACGCCTGCAAAGTCTGCAAGCCGTAAACCGTCATTGGAACGGAAAACGCCCCGGAAAAATCCGGGGCGTTTTTGTTTTCTGTCAGCTTACTTCGCCAAACATTGTTTCAGATCGGCTTCAGCCGTAGTCGTCGGTGCAATGTTGAATTTTTCAACCAGTACATTCAACACGGCAGGCGTGACGAACGCCGGAAGGCTCGGGCCAAGTTTGATGTTCTTGATGCCGAGGTGCAGCAGTGTCAGCAGAATGCAGACGGCTTTCTGTTCGTACCACGACAGGATCATCGAGAGCGGCAGGTCGTTGACGCCGCAACCGAAGGCTCCGGCAAGCGCGACGGCGATCTGAATCGCCGAGTAGGCGTCGTTGCACTGCCCGATGTCGAGCAGGCGCGGAATGCCGCCGATGTCACCGAACTCCAGTTTGTTGAAGCGGTATTTACCGCAGGCCAGCGTGAGGATCACGCAGTCTTTCGGCACAGCCTCGGCAAACTCGGTGTAATAGTTGCGTCCGCTCTTGGCGCCGTCGCACCCGCCGATCAGGAAGAAGTGCTTGAGCGCACCGCTCTTGACCGCTTCAATGACAGTCGGAGCAACGCTGAGCACCGCATTATGGCCGAAGCCAACCAGAATGGTTTTTTCCGGTTCGGTCGTGGTGAAGCCGGGAGCTTCGAGCGCGGCTTTAATGACCGGCGCGAAGTTGCCGTCGTCGATATGCTCTACGCCGGGCCACTGAACAAGGCCGCAGGTGAAGATGCGCGCTTTGTAGTTTTCCTTCGGCTTCTGGATGCAATTGGTGGTCATCAGGATGGCGCCGGGAAATGCTTCGAATTCTTTCTGCTGATCCTGCCATGCACCGCCGTAATTTCCGACGAGGTGTTTATACTTTTTCAGCTCCGGATAACCGTGGCATGGAAGCATTTCACCATGAGTGTAAATGTTAATGCCTTTGCCTTCGGTCTGCTTGAGAAGCAGGTCGAGGTCTTTCAGGTCGTGACCCGAAACGAGGATCGCTTTGCCTTTGACGGCCTTGATATTCACTGGCGTCGGTACGGGGTGGCCGTAGGTTTCGGTGTTGGCCGCGTCGAGCAGTCCCATGACCGTCAGGTTGACTTCGCCGACTTTGAGAGCCAGCGGCAGAAGCACATCGACGGTCGCCGGGCCGTTTTTGAGAGTTGCCAGCGCTTCGTGGAAGAAGGCGTAAACGGCGGGATCTTCTTTGCCGAGAACATAGGCGTGGTCGGCGTAGGCCGCCGTGCCTTTAAGGCCGAACAACACCAAGTCCAATAAACCGGCGATATCGTCGCCGAACTTTTGCTTGCGACTGACAACGCCTACGGCTTCGCCCTGCTTAATCAGGCCGGCGAGATTGGCGTTGAAATCGATTGTTGATTTTGCGCCGAGACCTTTAAGTACATCCGCGCCACGGCGGATGACACCGGCGATATCTTCGACATCGAAGTTGACGTTGGTGACGGTGGTGAAGAGCCCTTCCATCACGTAGAGGTCGGCGGCACGGTTCTTCTTATCTTTCGCAGCAACGGCAATCTGCTTGCACACTTCGACCAGCAAGTCCTGAAGCGTCGAGGTGTCCGGATCTTTTCCGCATACGCCAAAGGTGGTGCATCCGGTGCATTTGACAGTCTGTTCACACTGATAGCAAAACATGCTCATGAGAGTTCCTTTCGGTTTTGGTTTCCTACATTCAATGCCAGAGATTATGCTCACTTCTGAAAACAGCTCCTTGACCTGCGTCAAGTTGGTAAAAAAAAGGTGTCCTCATGGAAATCGCCGTTAACGTAGTCCTCAAAGCGTGGGATGTCATGGCAATTATGGCGCCGTATCTTCTGCTCGGCTTTTTCGTGGCGGGCGTACTCAGCGCTTTTGTCCCGGTCTCCTTTATCGAAAACCATCTCGGCAAGCGCGGTCTGTGGCAGATCACCAAAGCTTCCCTGTTCGGTGTCCCGATTCCGCTCTGTTCGTGCAGTGTCATTCCGGTTACCGCTTCGCTACGCCGCCACGGCGCAACCAAAGGCGCCGCAATTTCGTTCCTCACCTCCACGCCGCAAACCGGCGTGGACAGCATCGCCGCCACGTGGGGACTGCTCGGTCCGCTCTTTGCCATTTTCCGCATGGCGGTAGCATTCATCACCGGTGTCATTTGCGGCGCGGCGGTCGAAGCCTTAACACCACCGGACGAAGAGTCCGATGACAAATGCGGTGATGACGACTGCCCGACATGCAACCGGAAAACCGGCGCAAGCAAATGGAAACAGGTTTTCACCTACGGCTTCGGGGTTCTGCCGCGCGATATTGGCCGCGCCCTGCTGATCGGCGTTATCATCTCCGGCCTGATCGGAGCACTGGTGCCGGAAGACTTCTTCACCCGCTATTTAAGTTCCGAGTGGCTTTCGATGCTGGCCGTTATGGCACTCGGCATTCCGCTCTACGTCTGCTCCACCGGCTCGATTCCGATCGCGCTCGCTATGATCGGCATGGGACTTTCGCCGGGCGCGGCGCTGGTTTTTATGATCACCGGTCCGGCCACCAACGCCGCAACCATCGCTACGGTTCTGCAAACGATGGGCCGCCGCACCATGATCATCTATCTTGCCACGCTCGCCAGCTGTTCGCTGGCCGCTGGCTGGTTGCTTAACCGGATCCTTACTCCCGGGATCATCAACGAACAGGTTCACCACCATGCCGCTGAGACTGGCCGTCTTGACAAAATTTGCGCCATCCTCCTCGCCGGGCTGCTAATCTCGGCCGTCCTGCCCCGCCGGAAGGAACGCTGCTGCAATCACAATTAACCGTCGGTCCGGCCTGCGTAAAGGCTCCCCTGACAGCAACATCATCAAAACTATATGTAACTAAAATTGACGCAACCCGCTTCATTATGATTAATTGCGCTCCGTTAATCGCTCTATAGATTGATTTCAAATTGCATGAAGGACGAAAAATGAAAAAAATACTGATTTTAATCTCCGCATTGCTTGTTGCCGCCGGAACCCTTCAAGCGGCCACCATTACACAAACAAAGACATTCAGCGGTTCGCCGAATTACTCGTCGATCCTAACATTCAACAAGTTTGACGACGCTGGAGGGACTTATACCCTGAACTCAATTTTTGTTTCCGTTGTTCTCAATACAGCGGCGGGCGCAAGCTTGGGCATTGATAATGACGGGCAAAATCCTGCTTCCGGCACGGCCTCGTTCGGATCGAATGGCGGCATTACCGCTTCGGATGTCACGTTGCTGAAACAAAACTTTTCTACATTCTACGGAACACTGGTCTCTACATCATCGAAACAGATGACACTGGCTGCTGATGATGGCGACAGTACGACCTTCAGCACCAGCGGCACAGACTATGATGCTCTGGTTACAAGCGCCACATCCGTAAGCGACAACGCCTATCTTTCTTCTGCCGTGTTCGACCAGTATAAGGGAAACGGCACCTACACTGTTACTTACGGTGTAAATCAGTATTTAAGCATGGGTGCATTTAGCGGTGCTCAGTTCCAAGGCAATCCGGTTTCTGCAGACGGCTCGATGTCCATTCAATACAATTACACCATTCCCGAACCAGCCTCCGCATCTTTGACGGCGCTGATATTTGTCGCCGGATTCTGGATCCGCCGCCGCTTTCTGGCCTGAGTTGACTCCGAACTCATTGAAAAGGATGCCATCCCGGCATCCTTTTTTTGTGCCAAAATTTATCCATCCATGATTAAACTTCGCCCATGACCGATCCCTACCAGCTCATTCGCGCCGCCAAGTTTTTCAGCGGCCTTTCCGAAACCGCCTGTAAACGGCTGGCAGAACTCAGCCGTCGCCGCGCAGTCGAAAAGCGCGATCTGCTTTTCATGGAAGGATCCGACGGCAAAGCGGTTTACCTGCTCACTTCCGGCAGCATCCAACTGGTCAAAACGAATGCCGACGGGCGCGAAACGGTCATCAAAACCGTCAAAGAAGGTGAGCTGTTCGCCGAAGTGATCCTGTTCGAGAAAAGCAAATATCCCGTCACCGCCGTCGCTTGTACCGAAGCCGAAGTCATCGAACTGCCGCGCGCCGGCTTCCTCAAACTGCTTAACGAAGAAGAATTCCGCAATGATTTCATGGCGATGCTCATGCACAAACAGCGCTACCTCGCCGAGCGCATTCAGCAGCTTACCTCGATGGATGTCGAAGCGCGCTTCGTGGAATTCCTGCGCGACCACTACGGCGAAAAACAGGTGATTACCCCAGACCTTCCAAAAAAAGATATTGCCTCCGCCATCGGTGCTACGCCGGAGACTTTCAGCCGCCTGATCCAGAAACTGGAAAAGCGCGGCGGCTTTGTATGGGAAGGAAAAACCATCCGGCTGTCGCCCGGGTTCTGGGAAAACTTTTAGGTTCATAAACCAAACAGGAAGGAGCGGGTCATGAGCATGATGAAAGAGTTCAAGGCGTTTGCCATGCGCGGCAATGTGATTGATATGGCGGTCGGCATTGTCATTGGCGCGGCATTCGGAAAAATTGTGTCATCCTTCGTGGCGGATGTGATTATGCCGCCGATCGGACTGCTGATGGGCCGCGTCAATTTTTCAGATCTGGCCGTAACACTCCAGAAGGCCAACGGGGCGGTCGCGGCCGTAACGCTGAACTACGGAAAGTTCATCCAAACCCTGCTGGATTTCACCATCGTCGCCTTCGCCATCTTTATGGTGGTCAAGGGCATGAACTCGCTGAAGAAAAAAGAGGATTCCGCGCCGGTTCCGCCGCACGCCCCAACGAAAGAAGAAGTATTGCTGACGGAAATCCGGGACATCCTGAAGCAGAAGTAATCAACCGGTTCCGGCAAAGCACCGCCGCACTTTGTGCCGCGGTGCTTGGTTGCCTTTAACCCTTCTTCCGAGTACATTCCCCGCCATGAAAATATTCGGAATTATTTTAGCTGTGTTGCTGGTGATCCTCGCGTTGCTGGGCGTCGGTCTGCAGATGTTTCTCACCAAAGGGCTCACGACCGCGTTGAATCAGAAGGTTTTCCCGGCTGTCAAAACCATGTACGGCCTCGATATCAGCATCACCAACGCCTCGGTCAACCTGTTCAAAGGCACAGCGGAACTTAATGGATTTGCCGTCCGCAATCTTAAGGGCTATGAAGAACCAACCCTGCTCACCTTCGATAAATGTCTGCTTGAAGTCGAAATGATGTCGCTGCTGAAGCGCAATCCCGTCGTCGTCAAACAACTGACCGCTCAGGGCGCGATGCTGGTTATCGAACGGAATAAGGAAGAGCGGTTCAACGTCAAAGAACTGGCCGATGCTCTGAACCCGATTAAAAGCACGAAGGCTCAGGCCCCCGCACCGCAGCAGACAGCACCCGCCATGGAACCTGCGAAGGCAAAATCAATACCGGTGCATATCCGCCGCCTCGCCGTGGACACGGTGGTTAAGTACGTCGATTCCAAACAGAACAAAACGAATGATCTGAATCTCCGGCTGACTGGCAGCGATCTCTTCACCATCCCCGCCGCAGGCCAGCCGAACAGCCTGTTGGTTCTGCGCGGATCAATGGATCACGGCAAAGACAATTTTGTGACCGACCTGAATGCCATTTTAGAACCGCTGACTGATCCGGCCAATCCGAGTTTTAACGCAACCGGCAGTATTCTGGATATCGACACCGGACTTCTGGGCAGCTTGTTGAAGAAAAATAATCTGGAAAGCAGCGCATTCTCCATCAAACCATCCATTACCTGCGCCAAAGGTCGGCTCGATGGATCGCGCATTGATCTGGTGCTGAAGTCTCTCAAAATTTATGGCACGGACATCGGCGATACCACGCTCAAACTGCCGCTCAACGGCACACTCCAACGTCCAATGCTCGATATCACCGGCGCCATCCAGTCGCTCTTTTCAGAACAAGGACTGAAAATCGGAAAAACTCTCGGACTGCGCGAACTCAAAAAACAGCTGGGTGCTGATGCCGATGCCGCGCCGCGCGAAGCGCTACTTGGAGCTCTCACCAACAACGTAAAAGAGATCTCCGACAGCCCCGCCCTGCAGCAACTGATTGAGCAGGTCGCGCCCGGAACCAATAACGCGGCAGCGACCACCCAGACACTCGGCGAAGCCGTCGGAAACGCACTCTCTGAGCAACTCGACAAAAACGTCAAAGGGTTTGAAAATAATCAGGCCGTCAAAGATTCACTCAAGAGCCTCGGCAATTCACTTTTCGGAAAATAACCATGACGATCTTTAATGCCATACTTCTCACCGCACTCGCCTACCTGCTCGGTTCGGTTCCGTTCGGACTGCTGATTTCAAAAGCCAAGGGTGTGGATATCCGTAAACAAGGCAGCGGAAATATCGGCGCGACCAACGTACTGCGCTGCCTCGGCAAGCCGCTCGGCATCACCTGCTTTGTGCTCGACGCGCTGAAGGGTTATCTTCCGGCGGCGCTTTTCCCTGTCATCGGAAAAGTTGACCCGACGTTCGGGATTCTCTTCGGCACGGCGGCGATTCTCGGACACAACTTTCCGGTGTTCCTGAATTTCAAAGGCGGAAAAGGCGTAGCGACCAGCGCTGGCGTATTGCTCGGCGTCGCGCCGCTGGCCGTCGCCATCGGTGTCCTGACCTGGGTTATTGTCTTTAAAATCTCCGGCTATGTCTCACTCGGCTCCATCATCGCCGCGCTGGTCGTCGTCATCACTGGCTGGGTTCGCGCCGGAAAAGATGGGAAAACCGTTGCCGTTGCACTCACGCTACTCGGCGCGCTGACCATTTGGCGTCATCGCGACAACATCAAGCGACTGACTGCCGGAACGGAAAACAAGTTCCGTCGAAAGTCGAAAGGTTAAATAATGTAGGACAGGCATCCTGCCTGTCCCGACAGGCTGGAAGCCTGTCCTACGTTGAAAAAGGAATTTTTATGAACTGCTTCGTTATAGGAAATGGCGGATGGGGAACCGCGCTGGGAATGGTGCTGGCCGGCAACGGCAATCAGGTGACCATCTGGGGTCCGTTCGAAGAGGAAATCAAAGCCATTCGCGCCGCAGGTGAAAACACGGTTTACCTGCCGGGCGTAAAAATTCCGTCAGCCATCAGCTGGACTTCTAATCCCGCCGACGCCAAAGATGCCGATTTGATCGTCCTCGTCGTTCCGTCGCGCTTCATGCGCACGACACTTGAAACTTTTAAGCCATACCTCGCCGCTAACGCGCTGATCGTCAGCGCCACCAAAGGGCTCGACGAAAAAACTCATCACCGCATGAGCGCCACCGCTTTCGATGTGCTGGGCCGCGACATCGCCGCCCTCTCCGGCCCGAGTCATGCCGAAGAAGTGGCACGCGGCGTTCCGACCGCCGTCACGGTGGCCGGAAAAAATGCCGCCGCGATTCAGAAAGCGTTCATCGGAAAAACATTCCGCGTTTACACATCGAACGACGTCATCGGCGTCGAACTGGGCGGCGCGCTCAAAAACATTATCGCGGTCGCCGCCGGCATTCTCGACGGCATCGGACTGGGCGACAACTCGAAGGCCGCATTGATGACGCGCGGCCTCGCCGAAATTACACGGCTCGGCACCGCACTCGGCGCGAAGCCGGAAACTTTTTCCGGACTGAGCGGCGTCGGTGATTTGATTGTTACCTGCGGAAGCCGCCACAGCCGCAACCGCTCTGTCGGCGAGCGGCTCGGCAAAGGCGAAAAACTCAGCGACATCATGGGCGGCATGAAACAGGTCGCCGAAGGTATCTGGAACGCCAAAGCCGCCCGCGACCTCGCCCATGAACACGGCGTCTCCATGCCGATCACCGAAGAGGTCTGCCAGATTGTCGAAAACGGCAAAGATCCTCGCCAGGCGCTCAAAGACCTGATGAGCCGCGATCCGAAAGCAGAATGACGCGCATTAAATGTTTGTAGGATAAAATAATGACGAAACAACCTAAACAAAGCATGCAGGCGCTAAAGTACTTCTCCGTTGCTCTAATGTTTTCAGGTGGCATCTTGTGTTTAATACCACTCCTATTGAAATCACATAACACGGATCAATTCCCTGTAGCTATGGTACTTATTGGAACTCTAGGGTTAAATATACATCAAATACTGAAATCCATATTTCGTCGGATTGACGCATTGGAGCAGAAATAGGGTTATAAAGTTAAAAAATACGAACCATCGCATAAGCCCTACTCGGCACAACGCCCGGCAAGTCAGGCCAGCTTTAATCCCCGAGTCGGGTCATGCTTAACGTTATTTCCCAGCCGACATAATCTTTCCGCTTCGCTTCAATCGGTCAGCTTCGTACACTGCCCGTCATGCCATCCTCTCTCCACAAAGCGCCCGCTGAGGGCAGCGGGCCTACAAACTCTGTAGGCCGGGTGCCCCCACCCGGCGAAAGTTCAGCATCAGGATTCTGTGCCGCCTGCGGAATGGTTCACTCGCTGCCCGTCGGCAACAGCCGTAAGTATGCGCTGGAGCTGATGGCTCAGCTTGAAGAACACAAGCGGATCGATATCTGGAGGGGCAGCGGCCTCGCTGCCCAGGTCGCGGCTCGACTGAGCTCGCCGAAGTCCGAGGCCGGCGACCCTCCACAGAACCCATTTTCTACCGATTATTTATGGGGAAACGCGCGCGGACAAATGTTCGGCGTTCTCGAATGTGCAGATGCTGCCGGAAATATCGTCGTGCTAAAGGCCTTTTCCTGCCAGTACGACGGCGAGTGGCTGGTCGACGGCTGGGTTCCGCCGGTCATCGATCCGAAACAGTTTTACGACCTGATCGCTGAGCCGGATCGGCAAATCAACATCCGCACCCGCGCGCTCAAGGCGATGAAAAAATCCGATCCGGAATACAAAAACCTTTCCGACGAGCGCAAAGCGCTTTCTCAGCAGCTGATGAAAGAGATTCATGCGCTCTATCACCTGACCAATTTTCGCGGTGAAACCCGTCCGCTGACGAAGATCATCCCCGGCAATATTCCCATGGGTGTCGGCGAATGCTGCGCCCCGAAACTGCTGAACTATTCCGCGCTCAACGGGCTCAAGCCGCTCGGCCTGAGCGAGTTTTACTGGGGCAAAGAGAACAAATCCGGAACCCGTAAGCATGGCGCGTTTTATCCGGCCTGCGCCGAAAAATGTCAGCCGATCCTCGGCTTCATGCTTTGCGGTTTAAATATGGAGTGCGCAGGCTTGCCTGCGCTTTCTACTCCGAAGCTTGCTTCGGAAAATAGCGTAGCAAGCTCCGCCGAAACAAAGCGGCAGCAAGCTGCCGCACTCCAAATTGTTTTCCACGCCGATAACGACATTGTCGTTATAATAAAGCCGTCCGGACTGCTGGCGGTTCCGGGTAAGGGCAAAGAAAACCAGGACTGCGTGGTCGCGCGGATCAAAGCGCTTTATCCAAACTGCATCGAGCAGCCTGCCGTCCACCGGCTCGATATGGATACCTCCGGATTGATGGTGCTCGCGCTGACCGCTGACGCGCATCGTGAGCTGTCACGACAGTTCGAACATCGCGAAACAGAAAAACGCTACATCGCGCTGCTCGACGGCGAACTCGCCGAAGAGTCCGGAACCATCAAACTGCCCTTCCGCCTCGACGTCAATAATCGGCCGCATCAGATTTATGATCCGGTGAACGGAAAGACCGGAATCACGCACTGGAAGACGCTAGGCGTCGAAAATGGAAAAACAAGAGTGGAGTTTATTCCTGTTACCGGACGAACCCACCAGCTCCGCGTGCACGCCGCGTCGGAACACGGACTCGGTATTCCAATTTCCGGAGACCGCCTTTACGGTTCCGGCACCGCGCCGGGTCAACTTAAACTCCACGCCAGTTTCCTCAGCTTCACCCATCCGCATACCGGAGAACGGCTGGAGTTCCGTTCCCGACCATCGTTTTGAAACTCTCTCGCCAAGCCGCAAAGTCGCTGAGTTGTCCAGTCATTGGAACCGTTTTGCGCCTCCGCGCCTTTAGCTTCTGTGTTTCTCTGTGCATTCTGCGGGCTGAACCTGCCGATTTTTAAAATCCGGTTTTCCTGTTTCATTTCCACGGGCTGGTTCTGTACACTGCGCCGCATTATGAAAATTAATCCCTTCAAAGCATGGCGGCCCGCCGAAAGTCTGGCGGAACAAATCGCGACTCTTCCTTACGATGTGATGGACCGGAAACAGGCCGCCGAAATGGCCGCCGGCAATCCGCTCTCGTTCCTGCGCGTGACCCGCTCGGAAATTGATCTGCCGGAAAGCACCGATCCCTACTCCGACGCCGTGTACGCCAAGGCAGTCGAAAATTTTGCCAAACTGAAAACCGGTGGCTCGCTGATTCGTGAAGATAAGCCGACGCTCTATCTCTACAGCCAGGAAATGGACGGGCGCATCCAGTACGGCGTCGTCGCACTCTGTAACGTGGCTGACTACGAATCCGGCAAAATCAAGATTCACGAAAAAACCCGCCGCGCAAAAGAAGACGACCGCACCAAACACGTCGACCGCACCAACGCCCACACCGGCCCGATCTTTCTGACCTACCGCGACAATGCGGCGATCACCGGCCTGATGCAAAAAACCGCGCAGGAAAAACCGCTTTATTGCGTCACCGCCGCCGGAGGTATCATCCACACCGTCTGGAAAATCGCCGACTCCGCCGCCGTGCAATCGGCTTTCGGCGTGGTTCCGGCGTTTTATGTAGCCGACGGCCACCACCGCGCGGCCAGCGCCGTGCGTGTCGCGCAGATGCGGCGCAAAGACAACCCGAAGCACACCGGCGACGAGCCGTACAACTGGTTCCTCACCGTGCTCTTCCCCGCTGGTCAGCTCAAAATCCTGCCTTACAACCGCGTCGTCTTCGACCTGAACGGCCAGTCGCAGGAAGAGTTTTTCCTGGGATTGGAAAAAGCGTTCACCGTCACCGCGACCGACCGGAAAATGCCCGCCGCGCCCGGCGCGGTCTGCATGTACATCGACCGCAAATGGTTTCTGCTGACGCCGAAAGCCGCGCTGTCCAAAGATCCGGTCGCTTCGCTCGACGTGAGCGTACTGCAGGATCGCGTGCTGGCCCCGCTGCTCGGCATCGCCGATCCGCGCGAGAGCAACCGGATCGACTTCGTCGGCGGCATCCACGGAACACCGGAACTCGAACGCCGCGTCGATGCCGGCGAAGCCGTCGTCGCCTTCTCGCTCTACCCGACCACGCTTGACCAGCTCATGGCCGTCGCCGACGCCAATCTGCTCATGCCGCCCAAGAGCACCTGGTTCGAACCAAAACTCCGCGACGGACTGCTGGTCAACACAATCGACTGATAAGACTGGAATGATGGAATACTGGATTGGCGGAAGGATGGAGGAATCCATATTCAAACGTAGACGCGACGCCCTCGTCGCGTTTTTTGTTTTCTGGTAACGCGACGAGGGCGTCGCGTCTACGAGATCACAAATCTCTAAATGCCCGTTGATTCGGCATCCGACGAAAGGCATATTGCGCTTCAGTAACCTTGCGTTGCTATACACCACTCAAAACCGGTACGCGAAAGCCGAGCCGCTCTACAGACGCTCGCTGGCAATCAGAGAGAAAGCTTTCGGACTAAATCATCCCAATGTCGCCCAGACCCTTGAGAACATGGCGGTTCTCTATCGAAAAACGGGGCGGGAAAAGGAAGCCGAGCCGATGGAACAGCGTGCCGCCGCCATTCGGGCTATGAAGCGGTGAGTTCCGAACTTTGTAAAAAAGTTTGACTGGGTATAACCGCGGTTATACCCTTCGGGCATGAAAACCGCGATATCCATTCCGGATGATATTTTCACTTTGGCCGAGCAGTTTGCAAAGCGGCAGCATCTTTCCCGTAGCGAACTCTATACGCAGGCCGTGAGCGAATATGTAGAAGAGCACGAAGCCCTTCTGGTCAGAGAAAAGCTGGACGCCGTTTATTCCACCGAGCCGTCTAAACCCGATCCCGTGCTTACCCGCCTGCAAACTCAGGCCATCGGCAAGGAGGATTGGTAAATGCGGCGCGGCGAAATCTGGTGGGCGGATTTGCCCTCGCCTGATGGTTCCGAGCCGGGATATCGCAGGCCTGTTCTCATCGTGCAACAGGACGATTTCAATCAAAGCCGCATTTCCACCGTTATTGCCGTCGCACTGACCTCCAATCTGCGGCTGTCCGAAGCCCCCGGAAATGTCCTGCTGAAAAACCGCTGGACAGGACTTCCAAAAGATTCCGTAGCGAATATTTCCCAAATTATTACGCTGGATAAGGCCTGTCTAACCGAAAAAGTTTCCATGCTGCCGGCGTCAAAAACGACTGAAGTGGATGCCGGACTGAGACTGGTGTTAAATATTTAACACCGCGGAAAATCAAGGTGTTCTTATGAAAAGAAAAAGCCATCTGCTGAGACCGAAGCGTACGCCGGGCCTGACGCCGGGCACACTGGTAATTGATCCGTCGTGGCCGAAGCCGGTGATTCAGGTGATCGCCTACAGCCCGGATCAGTATCTGGAAAAGCGCATCAATGACGTCAGCGAACTGGACGGTCTGATCGGAAAATATCAGGTGCTTTGGGTCAATGTGGACGGACTGGGCGACGAAACCGTACTCCGTTATCTCGGCCAGCTTTTCAAACTCCATCCGCTGGCGCTCGAAGACGTGGTGAGTCTGCGGCAACGCTCCAAGGTGGATGATTACGAAAACAATCTCTACACCGCCATGCGGATGCTTTACCTGCAGGATGGCAAACTTTTCTCGGAGCAGATCAGTTTTTTTCTCGGCTCCAATTTCGTGCTGACGTTTCAGGAGAACGAAGGCGACTGTCTTGATGCGGTGCGCGAGCGCATCCGCAAGAAAGGCGGAATGGTCTGCAACATGAACGCCGACTATCTGCTCTACTCGCTGATTGACGCCATCGTGGACGCCTATTTTCCGCTGCTGGAATCCTACGACTCGCGGCTCGACGACATGGAAGAGGTCATTCTGAAACACCCGGACTCTTCGTCCGTCGCCCTGCTGTTTGAGGTTAAGCGCGACCTGATGACGCTGCGCCGCACACTCTGGCCGGTGCGCGAAATGGCCAGTGCCTTGGTAAACTCAGCTTCTCCGCTAATCACCCAGCCGACACGGGTTTATCTGCGCGACTGTCAGGACCACGCCGTACGTCTGCTTGATCTGGCCGAGACCTGCCGGGAGCTGGATTCCAGCCTGATGGACTTTTATCTCTCTACCATCAGCAACCGGATGAATGAGATCATGAAGGTGCTGACGATTATCTCCACCATCTTCATCCCGCTGACGTTTATCGCCGGCGTGTACGGCATGAACTTTAAACACATGCCCGAACTGGAAACCCGCGCCGGCTATTTCATCGTTCTGGGTCTGATGGCGTTTCTCGGAATCGGAATGTTCGGACTGTTTATCAAAAAAGGCTGGCTCAACCGGAGCCACAGCCGCCGAATGCGATAAAAAAAGGCCGCCCGGTCAGGGCGGCCTTTGCGTTTCCGGAATTAAGAAACCTTATGCCTTTTTGAAGCACAGCGTGGCGTTGTGTCCGCCGAAGCCGAGCGAGTTGCTCAATGCGGCGCGCACTTCCATCTTGCGGGCGACGTTCGGAACGTAGTCGAGGTCGCAGTCCGGGTCGGGCGTTTCATAGTTGATAGTCGGCGGAACGATACCTTCCTTGATCGCCAAAGCACAGATAATGGCTTCGACGCCGCCAGCCGCTCCGAGCAGATGCCCGGTCATCGACTTGGTGGAGCTGACCGCCACTTTATAGGCATGGTCGCCGAGCGCTTTTTTGATCGCCAGCGTTTCGCCCTTATCGTTGAGCGAGGTGCTGGTTCCGTGGGCGTTAACATAGTCGATGTCTTCGGCTTTCAGGCCGGCATCTTCAAAGGCAAGGCGCATGCCGCGGGCAGCCTGTGTGGCATCCGGATCCGGCGCGGTGATGTGGTGCCCGTCGCAGGTGCGGCCGTAACCGGCGAGTTCACAGTAAATTCTGGCGCCGCGTGCTTTGGCATGCTCTTCGCTTTCGATGACGATCACACCGGCGCCTTCGCCAATCAGGAAGCCGTCGCGGTTCAGATCGAACGGACGCGAGGCACGGGCCGGATCGTCGTTACGGGTGGTCAGCGCGCGCAGGGCGCAGAATCCGCCGACGCCAAGCGGAGTGATTGCACCTTCGGTTCCGCCCGCCAGCATGACATCCGCTTCGCCGTGCTGAATGATGCGCAGAGCTTCGCCGATCGAGTGCGTCGCTGAAGCACAGGCGCTGGTGACGCAGAAATTAGGGCCTTTGAGTCCGTACTGGATCGCGACATGACCGGCGACGATGTTGGTGATCATGACGGGAATAATGAAAGGGGACAGGCGGGAGGCTCCGCGCTCGCGGTAAGTGTCCTGCGAGGCTTCCATGATCTGCAGTCCGCCGATACCGGTGCTAACGATGACGCCGATCCGCTCCAGATCTTCTTTGGCGAGATCGAGGCCGGAGTCCTGCATGGCCATGATGGAGGCGATCAGCCCGTACTGGGTGAAGGGATCCATTTTGCGGACTTCTTTTTTCGAAATGTACTGTTCGGGATCGAAGTTTTTGATTTCGGCGGCAATCGTCGAGGTGAAGCCGTCCAGATTCGCGATCTTGGTAATGGTTGCGCCGCCGGAGCGACCCGCCTGAAGACCTTCCCAAAATTCGGCGAGATTGTTGCCGATCGGGGTGATCGCGCCCATGCCAGTAATAACCACTTTACGACGACTCATAATACTCCTCCGAAAATTAAACAAAAAAGCCGGGAACCCGCTTAAAGGTTCCCGGTTTTTTTATCACAAGCGGTCTTTATTCTCCAAGACCTTTTGACTTGAGATAGTCGATGACGGCGCCGACGGAGGTGAGCTTTTCAGCATCTTCATCCGGAATTTCCGCACCGAATTCTTCTTCGAAAGCCATCACGAGTTCGACGGTGTCGAGCGAGTCGGCGCCGAGGTCTTCGATGAATGATGCTGCCGGGGTAACCTGATCTGCATTTACGCCAAGCTGTTCAACGATGATATCTTTTACTTTGTCTGCAAGTGCCATAGTATTTCTCCTTAGTTTCGGCTCCTGAATGAACGTCTCTTTAACCTACATAACCATGCCGCCGCAAGTCGAAATCACCTGTCCGGTGACATAACCTGAGGCGTCCCCCGCCAGGAAAGCGACCACATTGGCCACGTCTTCAGGGTCGCCGAAGCGGCCCAGCGGGATATTGGCGAGCATTTTTTGCTGCACCTCTTCTGAAAGCGCGTCCGTCATTTTCGTACGGATAAAGCCGGGGGCAACCGCGTTACAGCGGACGTTACGGCTGGAAAGTTCTTTGGCCACGGTCTTGGTGAACGAGATCACCGCGCCCTTGGAGGCCGCATAATTGGCCTGGCCGGGGTTGCCGATGAGGCCGATGATCGAGGCGATGTTGACGATACTGCCGGAACGCTGCTTCATCATGCCGCGCATTGCGGCTTTGGTGAAGAGGAACACGCCTTTAAGATTCACGTTCATCACGGCATCCCAGTCGGCTTCGCTCATACGCATGATCAGACCATCTTTGGTAATCCCCGCATTGTTTACCAGAACATCTACCGCTTTGCCGAAGTCGGCTTCGATTTTTTTGACTGTGGCGTCCACGCCGTCGGCACTGCTGACGTCCACGCTGTAGCACTCCGCACGGCGACCAAGCGCTTTGACTTTTCCGGCGGTTTCTTCGAGCCACTCGGCTTTGAGATCGCAAAGCGCGAGATCGGCGCCATCGGCGGCAAGCTTCAACGCAATCGCCTGACCGATACCGCGGGCGGCTCCGGTTACCAATGCAACTTTTCCATCAAACTGTCCCATGAAAAATCCCCTTATTCTCTGTTTTCGTTTCTCTTGCGGTTCAGGCTTCCAGATCGGAAATGGCGCCTATGTTAGAGACGGCGACGTTCTTGTCAATCCGCTTCATCAGACCGGCCAGAACTTTACCCGGACCGCATTCCAGCACTTCAGTAACGCCTTGTGCGGCAAGCCACTGCATCGACTCAACCCAGCGCACCGAACCGGTAATTTGAGCAATCATATTGGCGCGAATCGCCTCAACACCTTCATGCGGCTTACCAGTGACATTCGAAAGAACCGGAATGGACGGTTCATTCAGCGTAATGGTTTTCAGGAATCCGGCGAGCTGGTCAGCAGCGGGTTTCATCAGTGGAGAATGGAACGCCCCAGCAACCGGAAGCGGCAAAGCGCGTTTGGCCCCGGCGGCTTTGCAAAGCGCTTCGGCTTTGGCGATGCCTTCCGCCGTTCCGGAAAGCACAATCTGGTCGGGCGAATTAATGTTTGCCAGCGTAACGCCGGTTTCGGCGGCGATCGTTTCGAGCACAGCGCGGTCGAGATTGATAACGGCCAGCATGGCACCGGGATTGGCGATGCAGGCGGCCTGAATAAATTCTCCGCGCGCTTTGAGAACGCGCAGTGTGTCTTCAAAGGAAATTACACCGGCGGCGTAAAGCGCGCCCCACTCGCCAAGGCTGTGTCCGGCGGCATAATCAAATTTAAGTTCCGGCTTTTTGAGCTGCATCGCTTTGAAGGCGGCGGCGCTAACGGTAAAAATCGCTGGCTGAGTATTGTGCGATTTTTTCAGCTCTTCTTCCGGTCCGTCGAAGCAGATCGCGGCAATGTCGTAGCCGAGGACTTCGTTGGCTTTTTCGAAAAGCGCTTTGCACTCCGGAATCGTGTCGTAGAAATCACGGCCCATGCCGACCGACTGCGAGCCCTGTCCGGGAAAAAGGATGGCTTTCTTCATTTTGTCCACTCCACAATATTAGCGCCCCAGGTGAAGCCGCCGCCGAACGCGACCAGTAGCATCAGATCGCCTTTGGCGACCTGCCCGGATTTGACTGCTTCATCAATGGCGATCGGCAGAGCGGCCGCCGAGGTGTTGGCGTATTTTTCCACATTCAGGAACATCCGGTCTTCTACGCCGAGACGCGAGCCGATGGCGTTGATGATGCGGGCGTTGGCCTGATGCGGAATAAAACATTTGATGTCGTCGGAGGTGACACCGTTCTTTTCGAGCGCGTCGAGCGAGGATTTTGTCATCTGGGTCACGGCGTGTTTATAAACTTCGCGCCCTTCCATCTTCAAATACTGCTCATTCCGGTCGAGCATTTCGTGCGTCATCGGATTGCGCGATCCGCCGCCGGGAGTCCAGAGCTGGTGCGCCAGCGAACCGTCGGAACCGAACACGCCTTTCATGATGCCGCGCTTTGCGCCGGTGGCGCGAAGAACTAACGCGCCGGCCCCGTCGCCGAAAAGTACGCAGGTGTTGCGGTCTTTCCAGTCAACAAACGTGCTCATTTTTTCTGCGCCGATAATCAGCGCTGTTTCAATCGCGCCGCAGGCGATCTGGTTTTTGGCGGTTTCGAGAGCATAGAGTGAACCGGAGCAGGCCGCTCCAAGGTCGTAGCAATAGGCGTTCTTTGCACCGATTTTATCCTGCACGAAGCAGGCGGTGCTCGGGAAAAACATATCAGGAGAAAGCGTGGCGACGATCAGCAGATCCACTTCGTCGGCGCCGATACCGGCATCGGCCAGCGCCGCTTTCGCGGCTTCGGTTGCCAGATCGGACGTCGCCTGATCGGCCCGGGCAATCCGGCGTTCGCGCATACCGGTTCGCGAATAAATCCATTCATCGTTGGTATCGACGATTTTTTCCAGATCACGGTTCGTCACCGTTTTTTCCGGAAGATAGGTGCCGGTTCCAATAATCGAAACCGTACGCAAACTGTTGGCTGTTTTACTCACCGTCTTTGAAAACCTCGTTGATCTTCGCTTCAATCAGCTGATTTACCTTCTGTTCGATTGCCGTGCCCGCCACACGAATGGCGTTATAGACAGCAAAAGAGGACGACGAGCCGTGACCGATGATACAAATCCCTTTAACGCCCAGCAGCGGTGCGCCGCCATAGGCTTCCGAATCGGTTTTTTTCTTCAGTTCAGCGAAAGCTCCTGAGGCTTTCAGGATTCCGGCACCGATTTTGCGGATCAGCGACGCGGAAAAAGATTCTTTAATCCATTGAATCATGGCGTGCGCGGCGCCTTCGGCGGTTTTTAAAACCACATTGCCGACAAACCCGTCGCAAACCACCACATCAACGGCGCCTTCGAACATGTCGTGGCTTTCCACGTTGCCGATAAAATTGAGCGGCGTCTTCTCCAGAATTTGGAAAGCTTCTTTGGTTGATTTACTGCCCTTGGAATCCTCTTCGCCGATACTCATCAAGCCGACGCGCGGATTGGCGATGTTCAGAATATGCTCAGCGTAGATGCTGCCCATGATAGCAAACTCGGCCAGCATTTTCGGAGTGCAGTCCGGCGTCGCTCCGGCGTCCAGCAGGACGAACGGCCCTTTAATAGAAGGCATAACGGTGGCAATGGCCGGACGATCCACTTTATCCATCGTCCGCAGACGAAGCTGGCTGGCGCCGACAGCCGCCCCGGTGCTTCCGGCAGAATAAATCGCATCGGCCTCGCCGGCTTTAACCAGCTCAACGGAGCGCATGATGGAAGAGTCTTTTTTGCGGCGCAAAGCCAGCGCGGGCGAGTCGCCCATCTCAACCACTTCGGATGCGTGGCGGATTTCAATGCAGGCGGGAATTTTTCCGTACAGTGCGAGCTCGGCTTTAATAGCCGTTTCATCGCCAACAAGGAACAGCTTTTCAATCCCGGAAAGACCGCGGGCCGCCTCAACGGCTCCTTTAACAATCTCACGAGGGGCGAAATCGCCGCCCATGGCATCAATTGCGATACGCATGACTTACTCGTCAGAGACGGTAATAACCTGACGGCCTTTATATTTGCCGGTGGTCGGGCATACGCGATGCGGCAGCGCGGGGGCTCCGCTTTCGGCATCAAACCCGGCATTATTCAGCTTGCGCTTCATGTTTTCGGCTTTGGTGCGTCTCGTTCTGCTTTTCGATGATTTTCTTTTTGGTAGGGCCATTTCTACAATCTCCCGCTAAACTGCTTTTCTATAAAGGCTCGGCATAGTACCCCAGCCCCGTTCTGCTTTTCCATTACAATTTCAAACTATTGAGCGCGCTCCACGCCACGCCCTTCTCGATCTTCCCGCATCCGCACGGCTCGCCGTTCAGGCTTTTACCGCACTGCGGACAAAGCCCCTTGCACCCTTCGTCGCAAAGCGGAAAGTGCGGTAAACTCAGAAGAATCGCCTCGCGGATATCCTCTGTAACATCCACTTCCTCTGTCCCTTGAATGCCGGAGAAGTCGCGCAGGAAACCGGAATCAGTGGCGGTTGTCGAGAAAATTTGCGTGCATCGTGCACAGTGCGCCTTCAGCGGAACCGACACGGTTCCCCGGACAATCAGCGTTTCATCCACCACCTGAGCATAGAGGTCACAGCTCACCGGCCCCGCCGCATAAAACTCGTCCGCTTCACTCAGCCCGAGAATCTCTCCCGGCTCCTCTTCATGAAACTTCCGTCCCGACTCGGGAATATGGGCTACGTTGATGATCATGGGAGGATTTACCGTTTCAGTTTACGGGTTAAAGCCGCCAAAACGGCTGCTGGCACAAACTCAGACACATCGCCGCCGAGCGAGGCGACCTGCTTGACGTTGGTCGAACTGAGGAAGCTGTAATCCTGCTTCGGCATCAGGAAGAGCGTTTCGATATCCGGTGCCAGCCGACGGTTGGTCAGCGCCATTTGAAATTCGTATTCAAAGTCCGAAAAGGCCCGCAGTCCGCGGATCAATACGCCGACGCCCTGCGACCGGGCATATTCCACCAGCAGGCCGTCAAAGAGCGTCACCTTTACATTCGCCAGCCCGGAAACCGACTTTTTCACCAGTTCGACGCGCTCTTCCTGAGAAAACAGGGTGTTCTTACCGGTCACGGCGGTCACCGCCACGATCAACTCCGGAAAAATCTTAGCGGCGCGCTCCACCACATCGAGGTGGCCCAGCGTCATCGGATCGAACGTTCCGGCATAAATTGCTTTTTTATTCATTTTAACGGCTCCAGAAAAAGCATCTTGGTTCCCCCGTAGCGCTTCTCCTTAATCAGATTCCACTCAGGCGGCACACTATAATCATCACGGGAGCGCATTTCAAATACCAATAACCCGCCCGGGGCCAGCGCGCTGGCCAGTGCTTCCAGCAGTTTCGCCAAATCTGCCTCCTCATAAGGCGGGTCGGCGAAGATCAAGTCAAACGGTCCGGTGCCGCGTTTCATAAATTCGTAAACATCGGCCTGAACGGCCTGCCAGCTTCCGAGATCCGGATCGCCAGCCAAGGTTTGGAAGTTTTCCTGCAGGGTTTTCCAATGCTTGGAAACTTTTTCGACCGCTGTCACGCTGGCCGCGCCGCGACTCCACGCTTCCAACCCCAGACTGCCCGATCCGGCAAACAGATCGAGTACCCGCGCTCCCGGAACCCGCGCCGCCAGCGACGAAAAGACCCCTTCGCGCGCCTGTTCCATCGTCGGACGCAACCCGTCCTTCGGAACATTGAAATTCCGCCTGCCTAAAATGCCGCTGTTAATTCGCACGGCGCGCAATGTAACAGCAAACAACCGAATATCAATAACCGGTTTGTCTTTTCCGGCACGGCGTGGCAATAATGCGTCCCTTCCTATGAAAGAAACACGCAACCAACTGAAAAAGGCCAAACGGATCGTTGTAAAAGTCGGCAGCCGTGTACTGGTGGACTCCACCGGCAAGCCCGACCACGAACGCATCTTTTCTCTGGTTTCCGGAATCGCCGCCCAGCGCGACGCCGGATGCGAAATGATTCTCGTTTCCTCCGGCGCCATCGCCGCTGGCATCGAAGCGCTCGGTATGACCAAGCGTCCGACCGACCTGCCCGAACTCCAAATGGCCGCCGCCGTCGGACAAGGCCGCCTGATGAGTCTCTACAGCCACCTCTTCGGTCAGAAACACATCAAAGTCGGCCAGGTTTTGCTCACCAACGATATTTTTCAGGACGAGGAGCGCCGCGCCAACGCCCAGAACACCCTGCTCAAGCTGATCGAGTACGGCATTGTTCCCGTCATCAACGAAAACGACACCGTCGCCACCGAAGAAATCAAATTCGGCGACAACGACCTGCTCGCCGCGCTCGTCTCTATCCTTATCAAGGCCGACGCGCTGATCCTGCTTTCCACCACCGACGGACTCAAAGACGACGCCGGACAGCGCGTACCTTTCGTCGAACAGGTTTCCGACGACATTCTCGCGCTCGATAAAGGCAAAAACGGCGAACTTTCCACCGGCGGAATGAAATCCAAGCTCATGTCCGCCGGAAAAGCGGCGGCGGCCAATATTCCTGTCGTTATCGCCGACGGCCAGACCGACGGCATTATTCAGTCCGTACTCGGCGGCAAAGATACCGGCACATTAATTGTTTCGAGATAAAAAAGTAGGACAGGCTTCCAGCCTGTCTGGACAGCCAAGATGGCTGTCCTACGTTGAGAGGAAATCGAAGATGACCTTACATGACCAGATGATCGAAATGGGTGTCAAAGCGGTTCACGCGTCGCGCGAGCTGGCGAAACTTTCATCCAAAAAGAAAAACGCCATTCTCGAAGCGATGGCCGACGAGATCGGCGCGCAGAAAGGCGTAATCCAGGAAGCCAACGCCAAAGACCTCGCCGCCGGACGCGAAGCCGGACTTTCCGCCGCGATGCTCGACCGGCTTACGCTGACCGATGCCCGCATCGACGGCATGATCAAAGGTCTGCGCGAAGTCGCCGCCCTGAAAGATCCCGTCGGCAAAAAGCTCGCCACCATCCAGCGCCCCAACGGACTGCAGATTAAAAAAGTCCGTGTGCCGATCGGCGTGATCGCCATCATTTTTGAATCGCGGCCTAACGTTACCGCCGAAGCCGCTTCGCTCTGCTTTAAAACCGCTAACGCCGTTATCCTGCGCGGCGGCAAGGAAGCGATGTATTCCAACGCGGCGATCGCCAAAGCTCTGCGCGACGGCGGCAAGAAAAAGAAAATGCCCGCCGACGCGATTCAGCTGGTCGAAACCACCGACCGCGACGCCGTGCGTGAATTGGCCCAGATGGTCGGCAAGATTGACCTGATTATGCCCCGCGGCGGCGAAAGCCTCATCAAAGCCGTCACCGAAATGGCCTGGGTTCCTGTCATCAAGCACTACAAAGGCGTCTGCCACACCTTCGTGGACGCTAAAGCCGATATCGACATGGCGCTCGCCATCGCCGAAAACGCCAAGTGCCAGCGCCCCGGCGTCTGCAACGCCATGGAAACGCTGCTTGTCCATAAAGATATCGCCGACGCCTTCCTGCCCCGCATGATCGCCCGCTTCAAACGGCTCGGCGTCGAACTGCGCGGCGACGAAGCGGTGCAGAAATTTGACGCGGCGATTAAACCCGCCACCGAAGAAGACTGGTACGCCGAATATCTGGAGCTGATTCTCTCCATCCGCATCGTCAAAAACGTGAAGGCCGCCATTGACCACATCAACACCTACGGCTCGCAGCATTCCGACGCCATCGTCACCACCGACGCAAAAGCGGCGAAAAAATTTCTGGCGCAGGTTGATTCCGCCACCGTGTACGTCAACGCCTCAACGCGCTTCACCGACGGCGGCGAATTCGGCATGGGTGCAGAGATTGGAATCAGCACCGACAAACTCCACGCCCGCGGCCCCATGGGACTCGAAGAACTGACCACCTACAAATACGTCATCTCCGGCTCCGGCCAGATTCGGCAATAAAAAGAGATGTGTGTTTTGCGCGAAAAAATGCATGCCTAAAAACAACCCGTGAATATTCCTGATACTATTCTAACATCTGTTCGCTACCTTCTTGCCTTCTTAGGCACAATCCTGACGGTGTTGATCGGAACCAGCTTCACTAAGTCCGCCAGAAATCGCTGGTCCATCCTCAGGTGGCCCGACGGCAAAAAACCCCTGCTGATCCTAATAACAATCATTTGTTGGGGTGGGTTCTATACTCTCTCTGTAATCAGCGAAACGGCCACAAACGATTTGATGGCATCGCTTAAGCAACGTGCTGAAAACTCGGGCACCCCGCTTTCTCCAGAAGATGAAATGGCCTACAAAGCCATCGTCGCCAAGATATACGGCGATTTAAATCCACAAGCAATTATTCGACTGCGTGCAAGCATACCATCTCTCACCAGCGACACGGTTCACGTTGTAGATGTTAGCATTCGATCCGTTCAGGCAGGCCAAGAGATTTTAACAATAGTAAATGCCTATCCGGGCTCCTCTTTGGTTGACGAGGGTGTGGTATTAGAGTTTGCCAAAATCCTTGCCGATAGCGGTGCCTCCAAAGGCGTTCTTGTTTGTAATGCCAGCTTTACAAGACCGGCGAAAGCGCTGGCCGAATCTTTGGGAATCGGCCTTTCTTCCATTCAGGACGCGCAGTCTAGAAGATGGCGTGAAGACATAAAAATTCCCGTGATGCTCATTAAGCCAAAAGTATTACTTCACTTCGGAATGAAGATGAATCTCGATGCAGGTGACGTGATCCCGCGAACGCTTGATGAGTATCTGTTTTCGACGAATAACGGAACAACTACTTTTAAAATAATGGAGGTGTTCACCAACCTATGGGATCGTAACATGATTCCGCATAATCCTCAGGAATCACTACAGATCAAATTGGATTACTCGAACTGGAAATTCAAACTCATATCACCTGAAAAATGGCGCGAATTTCTTGCTGATCCACTTGTGTACAAGGTGACAGAAGAAGCTTGGGTTAAGTATCACACTCCTCTTGAATACACCGCGATCCAAGATCAACTATCTGACAATATAAATGTAGCTTCCGTATCTCTTGATATTCCGGCCAATTCCCTCCTAGAACAGGATGAGACGTGGATCCGCGTACCAGACAAAAACTTGTTCATCAGCCGAAATAAGGGCGTCCTCGTCACATTCAAAGTTTCCATAGAAACTCTTGGTGATTTTAAGGACGAAGGAATGCTGCTACGCAAAATTGAAAATACCGAATGAACGGGGCAGGGGTCAGCCAATGAATTTTAGAAAACCAAACTGAGGTTGTCTCGCATTCAAGCAGGAACGGGGTCGGGAACGGGGTCGGTCCGATAATTTGACAATTCCGTTTTCCATCCGCCTTCGAAATTCTACGGCGCGACGGGATGACCCGGCAGGTTCAGGTGGTAGCGCGTTTGTTTCAGTTCGCCGGTACGGCGCAGAGCTCTTTTGGCGACCAGGTCTTGAAGGTCGCGGGTCGCTGTGGATGCCGAGGTTTTGGTGATGCGGATATAGTTCTCAGCGCTGAGTCCGCCTTTGAAGCCGGAAAGCCCTTCTTTAAACATACGGGCGAGCACTTTCTGCTGTCGCTCGTTCAAAGCACCGGCCAGCCGGTCGTATAGTCTGGCTTTTTCGATCAGGAATTCGACGCAACGAATCGTGTATTCCTGTGCATCCAGAACTGTGTTCGCGAAATAAACCAGCCAGTCGGTGATTTCCAGATGCTGGTTAATCCGCTCCAACGCGGAGTAATAGGCCTTACGCTTTGCTTCAATGGTGTGCGCCAACGCGATCAGCGTCGGACGTTGCAGATTCTGCGCCAACGACTTTTCGGCGATGGCGCGCCCGATTCGTCCATTGCCGTCTTCAAATGGATGGACACTGACGAAATAAAGATGGGCGATCCCGGCGCGGGTCAGCGCAGGCAAAGGCTGTTTCCCGCCGGGTGCTGTGCGGTTAAACCAAGCGTTGAAAGCTGTCATTTCCTGCGGAACAACTTTTGAAGGCGGAGCCTCAAAATGTACTTTCCGGCGGTCAACCGAACCGGAAACCACCTGCATCTGCTCAAAGGAGGTGCGGTAACATCCGAGGTCGGTGAGGTCACGCCGACCTTGTGTCAACATGGCGTGCCAACGGAAAAGAGTTTCGTCCGTAAGCAGTTCCGCCCACGTCTGATAAACCTGAACGGTCATTTCAGCAATGCCCTGCTCGGCAAGAGGAACTTTACGACTGTCGGTCTGCAAACCGAACTGCCGACGGATTGACGACTGAAGGCTGTCCCGACTCAAAAATTCACCCTCGATCTCGGAGGTTTTCAGTGCCTCTTCGCTCATCAGCTCAACGGTCAGTGCTTTCAGCTCTCCGCTATCAAGGTGCTTGCAGGTTCCGAGCAGAACGCCGGAAGCAGTCAGAAACTTCGCTTCCAGCGCAGTCAGCGCGGCGGAATCAAACGTAAAGTCCGGCCAGTTCTCTTGCTGCCAATTCCATTTCATGAGCTATAAACCTTTCTTCTATAGCCCACAAAAGACCATTTTTATGAGCTATAGAAAAGCTTTTTATAGCCCAATCCTCAGAACGGCTTGGTCAGTGTCAGCGTGATCAGATCGCCTTCGGGCCGTTCGACGGCGTCGAATTCACGGGCGTAGCGAAGCGAGGCAAACAGTCCGAGCTTCGGGCAGAAGGCGGAGATTTCGGGGCCGGCACCGATTTTACGATCCAGTTCGTGAGTCGCCATCCGTCCGGAATCTTCGGTGACCTGCTGCTGGTAATAGCCGATAAAGCCGATGTCGAGGCCGGGGCGCAGGCTTTTGCTGAGACCCCATTCGGTGGTGAATACCTGGCCGGGATCGGTGTGTGTATCTTTCTGCTCATGACAGAATTCGTAGCGGTTGAGCAGTGACATGGCCCAGGTTTTTTCTTTGTCCGGATACCAGGTGCCGCCGAGCGTCAGCATGTGCGACCAGAAACCTTTCGAGACCAGATCCGGCCGGTTGGGATCGTAGTCGCCGGTCGGCACCCAGACTGCATAACCCGCCGCAAGGTCGAACTGTTTGAACTTCCACGAAAGAAGCAGCGGTTCGATCTGGATGTCGCCCATACCCGAATAACGGTCGCTGGCGCCGCCCCTGGTCCAGTCCATGGAAACCAAAGGAACGATCACGTCCATTCCGTACTGCGCGCCGAAAATTTTCTTATCCGTCATCCAGATCAGACGCGGAGCGTTGATGTAGGCTTTGATATCGAAATCCGGGCCATCCTGAAACGTGTCGGCGAAATAGAACATATTGTAGTCGCGGAAGTACACGCCGGGCGGCGGAAGCGATGCGCCTTTGATGCCTTCGGCACCCGCTGGATAATGTCCGGCCACGACCGGAACGGCGAGGTATGCGTGGGCCTGCGCGGCGAACGAGAGAACCAGACAGATTTTGGCGAAGACAGATTTCATGAACGCTCCTTCGATTAAGGTTTAACTTCCCGCAGTTCTGCGGGCAGATAACTAAAAATGGCGCCGTTCCGCAATCCGGTAATTTAAATGTGTGTTCTTTAGCGGCTTCAGGGTTAACATGCGCCTTATGGAAAAAATTGCAGAGAAACCGGAAGCGCGGCTGGATACATGGCTGGCGGAAGCAGTACCCGAACATTCGCGGTCGCGCTGGCAGTCACTGATTAAAGACGGCCGCGTCACTGTCAACGGCGCGCCGTCCAAGGCGAACCAGAAAATCCGCGCCGGTGACCGCGCGGAGTGGTCGGTTCCCGATCCGTCGGCCGCCACACCGCAGGCGGAAAATATTTCCCTGAACGTGCTCTACGAAGACCGCAACATGATCGTCATCAACAAGCCCGCCGGGCTGGTGGTGCATCCGGCGGTCGGCAACGAAACCGGTACGCTGGTGAACGCCCTGCTCCACCATTGCAAAGACCTGACCGGCATCGGCGGCGAAAAGCGCCCCGGCATTGTTCACCGGCTGGACAAGGACACCAGCGGCGTGATGGTGGTCGCCAAGAACGAAAAGGCGATGAACGAGCTGGCGCGGCAGTTTAAGGAGCGCGAGACGGCCAAGGAATATCTGACGATCGTCTGGGGCGTTCCGTACGGCAAGCGCGGTACGGTCGAAACGACGATCGGGCGGCATCCGATCCACCGCAAAAAAATGGCGGCGAATGTCCGTAACGGCCGCGAGGCGGTTTCCCATTTCGAAGTGATGGAACCGCTCGGCGAGGCGGCGCTGGTGCAGATAAAGATTGAAACGGGCCGGACGCATCAGATCCGCGTTCATATGGCGCATATCAAACATCCGGTGATCGGCGACACGGTTTATGGCCGCGGACGGGCTTCGACGATTAAAGCTGACCGTCAGATGCTGCACGCCGCAAAGCTTTCACTGAACCATCCAATCTCTGGAAAACCGATGACGTTTGAAGCGCCGCTTCCGGCTGATATGGAAGCCCTGCTCACGCAGTTGCGTTTGGGAAATAAAAAATAAACACGATCCGGAAGGAGAACGAAGATGAACCTGCTGAAACCTGTTATTGCCCTGCTTCTGGCTGTTTCATTCCGCACGGCAACCGCCGAAGAAATTGCGCCGATATCCGGTGAAAATTATAAGCAGCAGGTTTTCGCCGACGACTTCTCCGGCCCGGTTCTGTCGGGGAAGTGGGGCCGGTATAAATGTTCGTCGGTCGTTACAAACGGCATTCTAGTCGGTATTCAGGAAGAAGGCGGCGGCCACCCCGCAGTCCACACCGCCTCCATAGAGCCGTCCAGCGACGTTGAGCTGAATGCCGATCTCCTGTTTGCGGGAATCCGGCCGGTCGAACTGGCGTTCGCTCAAAAGGGATACACCAATTCGCTCGGCGGAAAAATCTGCCGGGCTGTTATCTCTACAACAAAACTTGTTCTATACGACGATAGGACGGGTGGTTATAAGAATGAAATTTACGCAATGAAAATTGCCAAAACAGTCGATGCCGCCACGGAAGCGCTGCTGAAAACCAAAGAAGCCGCGTTTCCGGTGCAACTGGAATCCGGTAAATGGTACGCCGTATCGGTTCGAGTCAAAGGCGATATGATACAGGCATTCATCGACGGAAAACTGGTCGGCTCACTTTGTTCGGAAGGCATTGCATACCCGAAGAACAAGATCGCGCTGGTAACCCCCGGCAATGGAATAATCAGTTGCGACAACTTCGCAATCAAAGTGCCGTGAGATTTTAATGAACAGTAAAACGGTCATTGTCGGCGGCGGCTTTGCCGGACGGCAGGCCTGCCGCGCTTTGCGCGGCGCGGACACAGAAATTGTTCTGTTCGATCCGCGCAGTTCCACGGTGATGCTGCCTGCCCTGCCCGATTTGGCAGGCGGCTGGCTCGATGAAAAACTGTTGTATTCTCCGCTGGCAAATCTTCTACCGAAAAACGTCCGGCACATTCAGAAGTCGGTCAGCTCTATAGATCTCAACGCCAAAACACTGACCGCAGACGGCCAAACATTTGCTTTCGACAAGTTATTGATCGCCGCCGGCTCGGTGACGGATTTCCGCGGATTCAACCAGCACCGCGAACAGATTTATCACCTCGACTCGCTCGAAACCGCCCTGCACATCCGCAATGACTTTGTGAATTATCTGCGGCGAACAAAACAGCCGCATATCGTGATGGCGGGCGGCGGCTACACCGGACTGGAACTGGCGATGAGCCTGTATTACCGCGCTCTAGCCGAAAACAAACCGTGCCGTGTAACAGTGATTGATCCGGCGCCGGACATTCTGCCGTTCCTGCCGGAAGCAAAACGGCAGTACATCAAAACATTTCTCGCCCGCACCGGCGCAACGATTCTTCCCGGTCAGCACGTAACCGGCTTTGACGGACAGAACGTTACTGCCGGAAATCAAACCTTTGAAAATGGTTTCTTCTGCTGGGCGGGCGGCTCGACATTCGCGATACCGGAACTGAAAGGAACCGTCGCACGGCTCGGCGACGGACGGTTGAAAGTAAACCCCGATCTTTCGCTGCCGAACTATCCGGATGTTTTCGCCGCCGGGGATTCCGCCGCCGTCGAACAGAACGGTCAGATTCTGCGTAAGGCGATCAACTTTGCGTGGTACGAGGGCAAGTGCGCCGGAAAAAATATCGCGCGCCACTACCGCGGAAAGACAACCAAACCGTTTCGTCCGTTTGATGCGGGCTGGGTGATTCCGTTGCATAGCGACAGTGTCGGACAGCTCTTCAGCCGGATTTGGATTAAAGGAAAACTCGGTCTGCGCCTGCACTATTTCATGTGCGGATTCCGCAACACCTGTCTCGCTAATTTTGCCGGATTTGTCAGAATCGCCGCGAAACTGTTCAAGGAGGTATCTCATGATTAAGAAGCTTCTGTTCGGAACAACTCCAGATGCCTGTGCTGGCATCTTTCTCCTGCGTGTCTTTACCGGCACGGCCATGATGACCCACGGTATTACAAAATTGGTTGGCGGAATGGATCAATTCACCGGATTCGTCGCCAGCCTCGGCGTACCTGCGCCGCATGTCATGGCGTTTCTAGCCGCGTTCGCGGAAAGTTTCGGCGCGGCGTTTCTGGCGCTCGGCCTGCTGACCCGTCCGGCGGCGTTTATGATTCTCTGCACCATGAGCGTCGCCATTTTCGGCGCGCTCCACGGCCAGCCGTTTGCCAAGCAGGAAATGGCGTGGCTCTACTTTTTCCCCGCCCTGCTGTTCCTGCTGAAAGGCGCCGGACGCTGGTCGCTTGATTTTATGATTTCCAGAAAATAAACGTAATCAGAAAGCTAACTCACAAAACCGAAAAAGAGATTTCTCCAGCGAATATATGAAATCTACGAATGAACAGTTCTCATCGTCAGCTTTCTGATTCGTAGATTTTATTCATTCGCTGGTCACATTCTTTATCACGGCAAAGGTGCAGGTATGACGAATACTGGCATAACGTTTAGAATCTGGTGGCGCGCACTGCGCGCCTATTCGTTTACCGCCACCATCATTCCGGTGGTCTGCGCTTTTCTGTCGGCCCGCGCCCAAGGACTGCCGGTAGTGTGGATGATGTTTCCGCTGATGCTTTACTGCGCGCTGCTGCTGCACGCCGGAGTCAATCTGCTGAACGACTACTACGATTTCGTGCTCGGCTTCGACACCGCTGAAGCGCGCGGTTCAAGCGGACTGCTGACGGGAGGCGTCGTTAAGCCGGAATACATGCTTCGCTGGGGCCGATTCTATCTTTTCACCGGCGCGGCGGCGGGTCTTCTGCTCGCGGCGGCATGCGGCTGGCCGTTGCTGTTCATGGGTGTCGCCGGACTGACGGGCGCGTGGTTTTATTCGCACCGCAAAGGCTATAAATACAAAGGACTCGGCGAACCGTTCGTTTTTATTCTGATGGGGCCGTTGCTTTTCTACGGCGCGTTTTACGCCGCCGCTGGAACCGTGACCGCTGACGCGTTCTGGCCCGCGCTTTCCTGCGGCTGTCTGGTGACCGCCATTCTGCTGGTGAATAATCTGCGCGACATCCAGATGGATAAGCAGGCGGGGTTTAAAACGCTTCCGATGCGACTCGGTGCGGAGCGGACAAAAAAACTGTACGTCGTTTTCGTCGTCATCGCTTTTTGCGCAACGAGTGCCGCCGGAACCGTTCTGCCGTGGCTGAGTCTGCCGCTCGCGGTGAAGCAGATATACCGCGTGTTCACCGCTTCAGAACTGAATCTCGATCTGGCCGACGCGCCGCAAAAAACCGCCGCGCTCTATCTGGTCTTCGGCGTACTTCTCGCCGCCGGACTGACGCTTTGAAGAAACGTCCGCGCAAAAAACTTCCGCCGCCGGACAAATTCCGGTATCCATAAAACCGCAATGGCCGATATCAGACAGTTTGCGAACAACCTTCAGGACTTCCTTGAATATAAAAAAGAGGAAGGCTTCCAAACGCTGGACGTTTCGCCGGAAACACTGGCCGCAATCAGAAGTCAGAAGTCAGGGGTCAGGGGTCAGGAGTCAGGGAACAGGAGTCAGGGGTCAGTCCCGAATTCTGCGCCGCGTCCCGTTCCGGTCGCAACAGCAACTCCGCAAAGCAGTCTTCGCGTCACCGGAAAAACACTCGACGAAATCGCCGGGCAAATCCGCGTCTGCTCCGCCTGCCCGCTTCAGGCCTCGCGCAAAAATACGGTGCCCGGCGAAGGCAACCCGAACCGGCCCGACATACTGTTCGTCGGCGAAGGCCCCGGCGCGGACGAAGACGATCAAGGCCGACCGTTCGTCGGCGCGGCGGGCCAGCTGCTCGACAAAATGATTGAGGCGATGGGCTACAAACGTTCCGAGGTTTTTATCGCCAACATCGTCAAATGCCGCCCTCCCGGCAACCGCGTTCCGCTGCCGGAAGAAATGAACGCCTGCGTTCCGTATCTCAAAGCGCAGATCGCGCTCATCAAACCAAAAATCATCGTCGCGCTCGGCAAAACCGCCGTTCAGGGACTGCTTCAGGAAGATGTCGCCATCACCAAATTCCGCGGAACGTGGTGCCGGTACGAAGGCATCGACCTCATGCCGACCTACCATCCCGCCTACCTGCTCCGCTCGCCCGGGAAAAAAGGCGAAGCGTGGGCCGACCTCAAAGCCGTCCTCACAAAACTCGGCAAGGAAGCCCCGCCGAAAAAAGTATAAGATTTTTCCGGTATTTCCCCAAGGTCAGGCGTTATAGTCTGCACCCATGTTGCCAAAGTTCCATCGTTTCCCTGTGGTAGCGGCCCTGCTTTTACTGGCGGGTGCGCTCTATGCCGATGATGCACTGACCTGGCAGGACTGTTTCAGTCGGACCGTGGAGAACAATATTGATCTCGGAGTCGGCCGGTTAAAACTGAAAGAGGCGGAAGCCGCGCTCAAGTCGCAGCAATCGGTTTATTATCCCGACTTAACTGCCAAAGCAGGCCGGTCAGTCGGCGGAAGCAAGCCGGAGAGTTCCGACGGCTGGAACAACACCGACAGTCTGTCGGCTTCACTTAACGCCAGCTATACGATCTTTGACGGGTTCGGCAACCGCGCCCGGGTGACTAAAACCGAGGCGGAACTTTACGCCGAAAAAGCCAACTTCGATCAAACCCGCTCGAATGTTGAGTATGCCTTGCGCAAAGCTTTTTCAGATCAGCTCTACGCACAGGAACTGCTCGATCTGGTGAAAAATATCGCGTCGCGTCGCGCTGACAGTGTGCGGCTGGTTGAAATGCGCTATCAAGGCGGCCGCGAAAACAAAGGTTCGCTGATGCTGAAACAGGCACAGCTCGCGGACGCGCTTTACAGTGTCGGAGAAACGGAGCGGGCGCTGGAACTGGCCCGCCGCCGTCTGGCAGGCCTGATGAAGCAAACTAAGTTTTCTGATTTCGCGGTCGCCGGAGAGTTAAGCACAAACCCGCCGCCGACAGGAGTGTCGCTGGATGAACTGGCGCGGCAGACGCCGTCGTATCATTCAGCTGAAGCCAACATGAAAGCCGCTGAACAGGGCTTTATCATCACACGCAGCGCCCGCTTTCCGCAGGTCACGGCCTCCGCCAGCCTGAACGGCTCCGGTGAAACGGAGATTAAAAACAAAAGCTGGCAGACCGGCATCGCCGTTTCCCTGCCGCTCTTTACCGGCGGAAAGCTTTCGCAGGACATCATCATTTCCGGCCTGAAACGCGAGCAGTCAAAACTGGATGCTGAGAATACGATACTGACTCTGCTGAATAATCTGCAGACCGCGATCAACACCTACCGCGACCGTTACGCCGCCCTGAGTGTGCAGAAAGCACAGTTGGATGCGGCGGATATGCGGGCAACGGTGGCAAGAGCGCAGTACCAGCAGGGGCTGATCAGCTTTCAGGACTGGGATACGATTGAAAATTCTTTAATCACGGCCCAGCGCAGCTGGCTGTCGAGCCGGCGGGCGGCCGATCAGGCGGAAGCCGCCTGGCAGAACGCGATGGGAATTTCAGGGATCAGGTAACAGGGGTCAGGAGTCAGAGACTGGAAAGTAAAGCCATGGCTGTGCAGAACATCAAAGAGCTGGAGGTGTACAAGAAGTCCTATCGGCTGGCCATGATCTTCTTTGAAGTCAGCAAGCGTTTTCCTGCAGAAGAGCGGTATGCGCTGATCAGTCAGGGACGCCGGTCATCGCGCTCGGTTCCAATGAATTTAAGAGAAGCGTGGGCCAAGCGCCGCTATGCGGCACATTTCGTGAGCAAGCTTACAGATTGTGATGGTGAGAATTCTGAAACGGACACGTCTCTGGATTTTGCCCGTGATTGCGGCTATATCACGATCGATGAACATGCGGACATGACGGCGTTGAACCATGAAATAGGAAAGATGCTTGGTGCCATGATCAAGGAACCGGAGAAATTCTTACTGACTCCTGACTCTTGACCCCTGACTCCTGAAAACAAGGATCCATTATGAAGAAAACCATTTTTGTTTTTATCGTGCTCTCACTGGCTGGTGGCGGATTCTGGTTTTACACAGCGCACAAAAAAAAGGCCGCCAGCGCCGCTGAAGCACAAAAATTTGTGCCTGCCAAAGTGGAACTGAAAACACTTCGCCGCGTCGTTGAAAGTACTGGCGAGATCCGTCCGGACAACCGGCTGGAAGTCAAATCACCGATATCGGGCCGCCTCGAAGAACTGCTCGTGAACGAAGGCGACATGGTTCAAAAAGGTCAGATCGTTGCATGGATCAGCTCAACCGAGCGCGCCACCCTGCTTGACACCGCCCGCGCCAAAGGCGAGGACGAGGTAAAATACTGGGAGCAGGTTTACAAAGCCGCTCCGCTGGTCGCCCCGCTCAGCGGCACAGTCATTGTCCGCACGCTGGAGCCCGGACAAACTGTATCGTCCGCTAATGCCGTTATTGTGATTGCCGACCGGCTGATTATTGTCGGACAGGTGGACGAAACCGATATTGGCGCGATTTTCCCCGGCCAGCATGTGAACGTACAGCTCGATGCCTATCCGGATGCCGCATTTGAAGGCTCCGTCAGCCGCATCGCCTACGATTCAAAAATGGTCAGCAATGTCACGATGTACGAAGTGGACGTCTCTCCGGAAAATCTGCCGGCCTTCGCCCGCAGCGGGATGACCGCCACGCTGACTTTCCTGGTGGAAGAACATAAAGATGTCCCGGCGGTTCCGACCGCCGCGCTTGAATACCGAAAAGGAAAATCGTTTGTTCGCCTGCCCGCCAAAGACGGCAAAGAGCCGGAGTCTCGTCCGGTTAAAACCGGCCTCAGTCAAAACGCTTTCACCGAAATCACCAAAGGCCTTGCGGCTGGCGAGGAAGTTCTGATTCCGCAAGTCGTTCGCAAAAAAGGGAGTGGGGCCAACCCGTTCATGCCCGGCGGATCATCAACCGGCTCCCGCCCGCAAGGCGGCGGCTCACCGCCGACGCGTTCGCAAGGGGGAAGTCCCAGCCGCTCCGGAGCTCAATAATCGCCATGCTCCGCTTAAACAGCATTTGCAAAAGCTACCAGATGGGCGAGTACACCGTACACGCCCTGCGCAATGTTTCGCTCACCATTGAACACGGCGAATTCATTGCCATCATCGGCACCTCCGGCTCCGGCAAATCCACGTTGATGCACACCATCGGTCTGCTCGACCGGCCCGAAAGCGGAACGTACGAAATAGACGGCCAAGACGTCACCAAGCTTTCCGATACGCAAACCGCACGGTTGCGCAATCGCACGATCGGTTTCATCTTTCAGCAGTTCAACCTGCTTCAGCGCGCCTCAGCGCTTGAAAACGTCAACCTGCCTCTGCTCTATTCCGGAAAAACCTCGGAAGGACTGCGCGGACAGAAAATGCTCGAACGCGTCGGACTCGGCGACCGGATGCACCACCGCCCGAATGAGCTGTCCGGCGGACAGCAGCAGCGCGTGGCCATCGCCCGCGCTCTGGTCAACAATCCTTCCATCATTCTGGCCGACGAGCCGACCGGCAACCTCGACTCCAAAAGCTCCAAAGACATCATGTCGCTTTTCCGCGCTCTGCACCGGCAGGGACTCACCGTGGTTCTCGTCACACACGATATTGAAGTAGCTGAACACGCCGACCGCATCATCACCATTCGCGACGGAGAAATTCAGGAAGACCGCCGCAACGAAACGCCGGTGATTCATGAAGGTGCAAAAGAAGAAGTACTGGAACTTCTCCGCGCAAGTGCACAGAGAAGAAGCTGGCTGGCCGTAGTGCACGAAGGCACCGCCCTCACCCGGCAAAGTCTGCGGGCGCTTTGGAATAACAAAGCGCGCACCTTCCTTTCTGCTTTGGGCATTTTGATCGGTGTGGCCGCAGTCATCGCGATGGTTTCACTGGCTCTCGGCGCCAAAGCTTCAGTGAAAGAACAGCTCGCCCGTCTCGGGTCTAATCTGCTGAACATCCACCCCGCTTCACGCAGCGTTCAGGGGGTACGGTTGCAGGCGGGAGATGTTTCAAGAATGGTTCTCAGCGACACTTCTGCTATTGCCGAAAAAATTCCATCCGTCAAACGTGCCGCGGCATCGGTGCGCGGCAATGTACAGCTCCAGTACGGCTCAAAAAACTGGGCCACATCCGTTTCCGGAGTTTCGCCCGATTATGCCCCCATGCGTTCCGAGGTTCCGACCCTTGGACGATACATCACCGACGACGACATTTTAAATCGTGCACAAGTTGCCGTAATCGGCATGACACCGCTCCGCAACCTGTTCGGCGAAAATGAAAATCCCATAGGCAAAACCATCCGCGTCAACCGGAGATCCTACGAAATCATCGGCGTTCTGCCCGAACGGGGTTCCAGCGCATTCGGCGATCAGGATGATACCGTCCGCATTCCGATCACCACCGCCATGTATCGGCTTCTCGGAAAACGGTACATTGACAATATCGATGCAGAAATCGACACGGTCGAAAACATCCCGCAGGCGCAGGACGACATTCAGACGCTCATGGCCACCCGCCACGGCAAGAATCCGTCTGAAAATCCGTTCGACATCCGCAATATGGCCGAGATTCAGGCTGCGCTCGGCTCCACCACGAAGATCATGTCCATCCTGCTCGCCAGTATCGCTGGCATTTCGCTAATCGTCGGTGGCATCGGTATCATGAACATCATGCTCGTCTCTGTCACCGAACGTACCCGCGAGATCGGCCTGCGCAAAGCCATCGGCGCACGCCGTCAGGATATTATGGCGCAGTTTCTGATCGAAGCGCTCGCCATCAGCCTGCTCGGCGGACTGTCCGGCCTCGCGCTGGGCGTCGGCCTCAGTCTGGGAATGGCGAAAGGCGCGGGCTGGCCGATGGAAATCAGCAACCTCTCCATCATCGTCGCCTTCGGCTTTTCTGTCTTCATTGGCATCTTCTTCGGCCTCTGGCCCGCCATGAAAGCCTCCAAACTCGACTCGATCGAAGCCCTGCGCTACGAGTAGTTTTCCAAGGTCGAAACCGGTTACGCGGCTTGACTGCCAAGGCTTCTCATAGATAATGCCACGGTTGTTTCCGGAGCGCTTTGTATATGATTAAAGTTTCCAATCTGACTAAACAGTTTGCAGGCCATACGGCGGTGGACGATGTGTCGTTCGAGGTGAAGCGCGGCGAAATCGTCGGCTTTCTCGGCCCGAACGGCGCCGGAAAAACTACGACGATGCGTATGCTGACCGGGTTTCTGCACCCGACACGCGGCGCGGTGGAAATCGCCGGCTGCGATGTTTTTGAAGATCCGATTGAGGCTCGCCGCCACATCGGTTACATGCCGGAAAGCTGCCCGCTCTACACCGAAATGCGGGTAGATGAATATCTGAAGTTCCGCGCCCAGATTAAGGGCGTGGCGCGCAAAGAAATCCGCGGGCGGCAAGATATTGTAAAAGAACAGTGCGGACTCACCGAAGTCGGTCGCCGGATTATCGGCCAGCTTTCCAAAGGCTACCGCCAGCGCGTCGGCCTCGCCGACAGTCTGCTTCACGATCCCGATCTGCTGATTCTCGACGAGCCGACCGCCGGTCTCGACCCGAACCAGATCCGCGAAGTGCGCGAACTGATCCGCCAGCTGGCCGAACGCCATACGCTGCTGCTTTCAACTCACATTCTGCCGGAAGTCGAAATGACCTGCCGCCGGATTCTGATTATCAACAAAGGGAAAATCGTGGCGTCCGACTCGCCAGAAAGCCTGCAAAAGCGGCTTGAAGGCGACATTCTGATCAGCGCCGAAATTTCCGGCGACCCCGGCGTGATTGAGGCGACACTGAAAAGCCTCGGTACGGTGGACGTGGTGGAACATGAATCGCTGGGCGAAGGCTGGAACCGGTACCGGATTGATTCGTCATCGCCGGATATCCGCACACAGGTTTTTGAATGTGCGGCATCCAAAGGCTGGAAGCTCCGCGAACTGCATCTGGAAAGCCGCTCGCTCGAAGATATTTTTGTATCCATCATCCGCGACGATGCCGCGACGGAGGCCAAACGATGAGGACTTTTTTTTCACTTTGGCGGCGTGAGCTGGCGGCGATGTTCCTTTCGCCAATCGCCTATGTGATGCTGATGTTTTTCCTGCTGGTGACCGGCTGCGGCTTCTACTGGCTGGTGAAAGAAAATCTGGAAGTAATGCGCTCCGTACAAGGGCTGATGGTGGTGATCTGGGCCTGCATGCTGATCGTGATACCGATTCTCACCATGCGCACCTTTGCCGAAGAACGCAAAAACGGCACGTTTGAAACGATGATGACCGCGCCGGTGAAAGATTCCGCCGTGGTCGGCGCCAAGTTTGCGGGCGTTCTTTCCTTCTTCATCGTGATGTGCGCGCCGACCCTGCTCTATCTGGTAATCGTCCGTCTGCTGGCCCCCGAAGTCGCACACCTGATTGATGCCGGCCCGATTGCTGGCGGTTATCTGATGGTCTGCCTGATTGCCTCAGCTTTTATCGCGCTCGGCCTGCTGGCTTCGGCGCTGACTTCGAATCAGATCATCGCGGCCATTTCGACCTTCTCGGTGATGAGTCTTCTGTTTTTCGGCGGACTCTTTGAACCGCACCTTTCAAAAAATCTGATGGTTCGCGAGGTCGGCGGCTACCTTTCCTCCGCACTGCACCTGCTGGAGGCAGCGCGCGGCGTGTTTGATTCCCGCTCACTGGTGCTCTATCTGAGCGCGACCATCTTTTTCCTCTTCGCAACCGTGAAGGCGGTCGAAGCCCGCCGCTAAAGCATGGAATGTTTGATCATGAAAAACCGCAGACACCGTTTATGGATCACGCTCAACACCGGCGCCGCTTTACTGCTGGCGCTGGTCGTCACGCTGATGGTCAATTATCTTTCCTTCCGCCACTACTACCGCGAGGACTGGAGCCGGACGCAACTTTATAAACTCTCATCCAAAACAATCGGCCTGCTGGAAAGTCTCGATAAACCGGTCGAAGTAACCGTTTTCTTTCAGCCCGGCAATGTGCTCTACGAAGACATCCACAACCTGCTCCGCGAATACCAGTTCCGCAGCAGCCGCCTGAACATCCAATGGGTGGATCCCGACCGCGACATCTCCCAGACAGAGGAGCTGGCGGTGAAGTATCAGGTAAAAGAACCCAACGTGGTGGTCTTCGACTGCGATGGCCGCAGCAAATATGTCCGCGCCGACGAAATCGCCAATATCGACAAGTCCAGCGGGATTGACCGGATCACCTCATTTAAAGGCGAGCTGGCCTTCTCGTCCGCCATTCAGGGCGTCGTTCAAAAAACGATTCCGGTGGTTTACGTTCTGACCGGCCACGGCGAGCGCGACATCACCGACTTCGACCGCCGCACCGGATTTTCCGGCGCTGCCCAGCTGATTGAGCGCGACAATATTTCAGTTAAACCGCTGTTGCTGAGCACCGAAAAACAAATTCCCGCCGACTGCTCGGCTTTGCTGATCGCCGGTGCTTCGCAAAGTATGTCGGGCGCAGAAGCCGATCTGATTTCCGTCTGGCTCCACCGCAGCGGGCGTTTGATGGTGCTGGCGGATACCGGACAAACCTCGGGGCTTGAAAAGCTGCTCCGCGAATGGGGTGTGCTGCTGCGCAACGATGTCGTTATCGATCCGGATCGCACGCTGACCGGCCGCGAAGTTTTCGTCTCCGCCTACAACCGCCATCCCATCACCGCTAAACTCGGCACCACCGCCGCTATTTTCCATCTGCCGCGCTCTGTTCAGCCGGACTACGCTCTGCTCAAAAACGCCTCGGCCGACCGCCCGAAAGTGACGCCGCTGGCGCTCTCTTCAAAAAACAGCTGGGCGGAAGCACAGCCTGACCAGGTTCCGGCAAAATACGATGCCGGTACCGGCGACATGCCCGGCCCGGTTTCTCTGGCCGTCGCAGTCGAAAAAGGCGATACCGCCGGTGTGCTGGATATGAAAATCCGTCCGTCACGGCTGGTCGTTTTCGGCGATTCCGGCTTTGTTTCCAACAGCGGCCTGACCGGCGGCGATACCAGCCTTTTCATGAGCTCACTCAACTGGCTGCTCGACCGCGAACAGCTGATGGCTATCACTCCCAAGGATGTGGATGATACGCGCCTGAAGCTATCCCGCGAAAAAGTCCGCACCCTTTTCTGGAGCACCATCGGCATCATTCCGGCACTGGCCGCGCTGGTGGGCACCGCACTCTGGTTCCGGAGAAGAAAATAATTCCATGAAACACAGAATGTCCAACTGGATGCTTCTAATCGGCGTGCTCCTGCTCGGCGGATTCATTCTGCTCTTTGAACGCGGCAGCGAAAACTCGCACCAGCAGATGCGGCGCACAAAAACTGTGTTTGCCGTTTATCCGGAAAGTATTGAGCGGATCCTGCTGGAACGCGACGGCGTTCAAATTGAATGCACCAAGACCGCCGGGATCTGGCGGCTCACCAAACCGGCGGACGCACCGCTTGATTCCGGTCTGGTTGAAAAAATGATCGCCGGTCTGGTTCGCGTTGAGCGCGGCGAACTCATCACGGCGGAAACGCTCCGCGAACGGAACCTCGCGCCGTCCGCCTACGGCTTCGATGCTCCGCGGGCACGCATCACGTTCAAAAACAATCGCGGCACATTCACCTGGCTGATCGGCCGCGATGCGCCGGTCGGCAAATCACTCTATGTCATGCCCGAAGGCGGCGGCGACATTATCGCCGCGCCGCAAACCCTGCTGAACCTCGTTCCGCAGGATCCTTCGTGGATTCGCGACCGTACGATTTTCTCCGGCGAACCGTCCGCCGTGCGCGGTCTTGACCTGCGCCGTACCGGCGGATTCCTTCAGCTTCGCCAGCCGGAAAATAACGGCTGGGTCCTTCAACAGCCGCATGCAGGCCGGGCCGACAAACAGGCTGTGCATACGCTGATTGAAAAAATATTTTCCGGACGCATCACGGATTTTGTCACCGATAAAAAAGCCGACCTGACGGCTTACGGCCTCGAAAAACCGGCCTTTGCTCTGACGGTTTTCATGCAGGATGAACGCACACAGACCCTGCTCGTCGGAAAACCGGTTCCCGAAAAACCGGAAACACTCTACGCCAAGCGGGTCGAAAGCGACTCCGTTTTCACCATGCCGGCCGCATGGGCCGGAGAATTGGAAATCGACGACGACCTGCTGCGCAGCCGCAGCGTGCTTGGTCTGCAGGCGGACCGTGTCACCGCCATACAACTCGCCCGCAATGAGCAGCAGGTTGATCTCGTCCGCACCAATACCCTGTGGCAGGTCGTCCGTCCCGTACGCTGGGATGCCGATCCGGAGCAGACCACCCTGCTGCTGAAGGCGCTCGCCGAAGCCACCGTTGAAACGTTTGTGGACGAACCTTCCGCCGCACAGACCGCGCAAATGAAGACCGCCCCGTGGACCGTCGCACTGACGTCCGATAACAAAACCAATACGTTGCATATCAGCGCATCCGGTACGAACGGACTCCGAATGGTTCAATACAACGATGAGCCGGCGATTTATACCACCGCCGACAGCATCATCCGGGACAGCTTCGCCGATCCGCTCTTTTACCGCAGCCGCACTGTGCTTGAGGTCAGCCCGACACTGATTCAAAAAATCACCATGCAAACCGGCGGAACTGAACGATCCGTTCAGAAAACCGATACCGGGGTTTTTGCAGCCGGTCAGCCGGATCGCCAGGTCAGCCCCAAAGCGCTGACCGATATCATGTGGGCGCTCAACGATCTGCGCGCCGAACGTTATGTTGATTTCAACCCGTCTTCTCTCCAGCCATACGGACTGGACGTACCGCAAACTTCGCTGACGGTTGCGCTCAGCGATACCAATGTCATCGGACGGATTGTTCTGGTCGGCGCAAAAACCGGAGACGGACGCTTTGCCATGATCCAGGGCCAGAACATTGTCTTTGTGGTTTCAGAAGAAACTGCGCAAACTCTCACCCGTGAACTGACGGTGCCCATTGAAAAACACGCTGAAGAAATCAAACAGCCCTGAACCGCGCGCAGCCCGCCCGGCAAAACTCCGGCTGCATATTTTCCGTCTGACGGGATTTGCGCTCGGCCTTTCTCTTTTGCTGACGCTTTTTGCGCTGCTGGTTGTCGGCCTGCCGCCCGGCCTGACGCACCGCATCATCACAAAGGTTCAGGCGGAGGGCATTCCGTTACAGGTTGAGTCCATCCGGCTCTCGCCGCACCGCGGCTGGGTACTGAAAAACGTCCGGCTCTACAGCACGTCACCGGATGACCTGCAACCGCTCCTGAGCGCAAAAAAACTTTATCTTCTGCCCTGGCCGGTCGACTGGAAAAACCCCGGACAAGGCGGCTGGCATGTCAGAGTTTATGTCAAAGATCTTGGCGTCTCTCTGGGCAGTCCGTGGGAAAGCGTACTTCCTGAAAATCACCCGTTCCGGATCGTCGGCCGGCTGAGAGCATCGCTGACCGCCGCGCCCGGGCAGATTCGCGTCGAAAAGGCCGAACTGGACTGGGGCGGCATCAACATTTTCGCGCAGGGCACCGCTATTTTCTCCGGCTTGGAAACGCAGCAAGGCACCGATTTCCGCCGCCGTGCCGCTAAAGCGGCGGACGCACTGAGCCGGCTGAAATGTGAACAGCCGCCGCAGCTCAGTCTGAATTTTAATTTCAACGATATCCGGCCTGAAGAATCGTTTCTGGATGCCGCTCTGTCCGCCAAAGGAGTCACCTGGCGCGACCGCGTTTACAAACGGCTCAACGGCGAACTCAGCTACCGCGATTCCGTCTGGACGCTCGCCGCACTGCGGCTGAACCGGTCGGATATTGAGCATCTCGCTCTGCACGGCGCAATTAATCTCAATACCAGCAACGCGCAGGTATCCGTCGAAAACACCCTTTCCGCCGCCGATCTGTTTAATCTGCTGCCCGACGAGGCGCAGTCCGCCGTCGCGCAGACCGGAGTCAAACCCTACGGACGATTCGACTTCACCGCGTCAGCCGGTCCGGCCCCGTACACCCTGCTGGCTGAAAAAGTTGCGGTGCAGGTGCAGCAGGCTCACCTTAAGCGCCACGACATCACACTCGACCCGCTCGCCTTCAACCTCACCCGCGACGGTAGCCGGGTTGAGGTGAGCAATCTACAGGCCCGCGTCAATGGCGGCTCTCTTTCCGCCAGCCTCATTCTCGATCTGGACTCCAAGGCATGGACAGCCCATGCACAGACCCAATGCGATCCCAATATTGCCGGCGGTTACGACGAAGACCTCCGGGACTTCCTCCTCCGGTTCAATTTTCCGACCGAATGGCCGAAAGCCGATCTGACCATTTCGCAATCCGGAACCGACGAATCGGTTGCCATCGCCGGAACGCTCTCCGGCAACCGCTTCACCTGCGGCGGCGTGCCGATTGAACACCTCGAAGCGTTCATGGTGTACTCCAACCAGATGCTCGACCTGACGCCGGTTCATGCCGTCCGCGCTAAGGAACAATTCGACGGCAGCGTACAGGTGGACTTCAATCGGGGCATCGCTTTTTTCAATGCCACCAACAGCTTCTCTCCGGCGGATGTTGCCCGCGCGCTGGCACCGGAAGAACACACCGTCCTCGAACAGTTCCGCTTTACCGGGCCGGTCTACACCGCCGGGCGAGGACAGATTGACTACCTCGGATGGACCAACCACGCCTTCAAAGGAACATTTCACGCCGAAGATGTGAGTATGAGCAAACTGCGGGCATCTCTTTTCAATACCGATATTGAGGCGCGCGGAACGCAGCTTCTCTTCACCAATTCGGCCATTCAGTTCTACGACGGATTTGCCGAAGGCTCCGCCGAATTTGATATTCTTCTTACGGACGGCTCCGCGCCCTACCGCATCAACGCCAAAGTTAATCAGATCGATTTGGGCCAGATGCTGGAACAACTCTCCGCCGGCGACTATGGCCGCACACACGGCCGGCTTTCCGCCACACTCAACCTCACCGCAGATGCAAAAACCGGATTCTGGCAATCCGCGCGAGGTAACGGCCGGGTCGAAATTAAAGACGGACATCTGGCCGACGTACCGTTTCTGGGCGGATTCTCACGGCTGATTCAGTCCACGTTCTCCGGCTTCAAGCTCTTCTCCCTCACCGCCTTTTCCGCCGACTACGAACTGCACGACAAAGCCATTTGGAGCGACAACGCACAGCTTGGCGGAACGCTCTTCAGCGCCCGTGGACGCGGAAATTATTCGCCGGAAAAAGGTCTCAACTTCACTGTCGCCGCCGAACCGCTACGACAGACAAGCGGTGGAGAAAAAGAAGGCAACCAACTCCAGCGCTTAGCCATCGGTGCATTGCGGGAAGGAACCGCGCCATTCTTCCGGTTGCTGGAATTCAAACTCGAAGGGCCGATCGAAAAGCCGGAATGGCGCTTCGTCAACCTGCCCACAGAAGTTCCCAACCTGCTCGGCCGCTCCAAGGAAAAATAGGTTCCGATAGCCGGAAACTATTTCTGCCAATGGCCGGGCTTTTTTCCGCCTTTGGCGTGGTTGCTCTTCGGATGGTTCGGACGATGCGGATTGGCGGCGCGTTTTTCGTCGCGCTTCGCGGGATTGCCGGCACCGGCCAGCGTCACGCTGACGCGGCGGCCTTCAAAATCAACCAGGCTCTTGGCGAAGCTGTCGATCACGGCCTGCGCGGCATCGCGCGGAACTTCAAAAAATGATTGCAGATGCGTGATATTGATCCGGCCGATTTCCACACTGCTGGCACGGTCGGCGACATTCACCAGATTCATCAGCTGCTTGGGTGCCAGCCGGTTGGCTTTGCCGATATTCATGCACAGCTCAACCAGTCCGCCTGCGGCGGTCTGTTTTTTGCGCGCGGCATGGCTGCCTTCGTGCAACGGCTCGGCGTTAATGTCCGGCTCTTTGCTGTAGTAGTCGAGCATGCGCTGCAATTCCATCGAAGCGAAACGGCGCAAAAGTTCTTCGCGCGAAACGCCTTCGAGGCTCGCACAGAGCGACGGTAGAATTTCGTCAATCAGTCCCGGCTCCGGATTCATCTGGCTCAGCCGTTCCATCAAGCCGAGCAAGCGGGCCTGACAGATATCCGCGCCGGTCGGCACGGAACGCTGTACAAATCTGCGGCCCAGCTGTTTTTCGATGAACTTGACCTTGTTGTGCTCGCGCATATTGATCAGCGCAATCGAAACGCCGGTTTTGCCGGCGCGGCCGGTACGGCCGCTGCGGTGCGTGTAACTGCCGAGATCGTCGGGCAGGCTGTAATTGATGACGTGCGTCAGATCGGTCACATCGAGACCGCGCGCGGCGACGTCGGTGGCGACCAGCATTTGCAGTTCGCGGGCGCGGAACCGTTTCATTACGCGGTCACGCTGTTGCTGTGTCAGATCGCCGTGCAACGATTCAGATTTATAACCGTCTTTGCCGAGGTGATCGGCGATATCCTGCGTCTCCTGACGCGTGCGGCAGAAAACAATCCCGTACATGTCCGGATAAAAATCGGCGAGGCGCTTGAGCGCGCGGTAGCGGTCTTTGGCGTGAACCACCAGATATTCGTGGCTGACGTTTTCGGCACCGGCGTTGCGCGTGCCGACCGTGATCTCTTCCGGATCCTTCATGTACTTCTTGGCAATCGACGCCACCTGCCGCGGCATCGTCGCCGAAAACAGCAGCGTCTGCGCACCGTCCGGCACTTCAGAAAGAATCGCTTCGAGGTCTTCTTCAAAACCCATGTTCAGCATTTCGTCGGCTTCGTCGAGCACCACGCGCTTGATCTTGGAAAAGTCGGCGCGCTTGCGGCGCAGCAAATCAACCATGCGGCCCGGCGTGGCAACGACGATATCAACGCCGCGAACCATCGCCGCTAACTGTGGCTTAATGTCGGCTCCGCCGTAAACGGCCAGCACTCTCACACCGCGCACACAGGCGGCAAAATTTTCAAGGTCGCGGGCAATCTGCATACAGAGCTCGCGGGTCGGACAGAGAATCAACGTCTGCGGTGTTTTGATGTCGGTGTCGAGCATCTGCAGAACCGGCAGGCCGAACGCGGCGGTTTTGCCGGTACCGGTTTGTGCCAGAGCGACGAGATCGCGACCGTTTTTAAGGATCGCAGGAATGACGGCGGCCTGAACCGGCGTCGGGGTTTCGAACCCAAGGCGTGAAATGCCTTCGAGAATTTCGGGACTAAGTCCCAATTCGGTAAACTTCATTGAACCACCCATGTTTATTGCAGGAACCCAAATAACCGATCTTCATTCCTGCAAGTAAACACCGGGGCCTCAAAATTTGAGGGAGCGCGGAGGATGGACATCGCCCGCCCGAAGATCAACCTAAATATTCAGGAGATTTTTTCACATGGAGAGTGAGACGCCCGCTGAGGGCAGCGGGCCTACAAACTGGACTGTAGGCCGGGTGCCCTCACCCGGCGGAAGCATTTCAAGGATTAAACGCTTGTCGGCGAACGGGCGGCGCGGATATATTCCGGCCTTCTTTTCGGGGCGGTAGCTCAATTGGTAGAGCGCCACGTTCGCAACGTGGAGGTCGAGGGTTCGATCCCCTTTCGCTCCACCACCTTTTGCTCCTCATCTCTTCGGTATTTCGAATATGCGTCATGCCGCATAGCACGTCGCCATAATCAACATCTGGCAATAGAGATGTTGCCAACACCACAAACCGACCCCTATGCTTAGCCTTGTTCCAAAGAAAATGCGTCAGACACCCATTAAATATTAGTTTCACAATGATTAAATCAATTAAGACCATAACGAGCAGTTTCTTTCATGAGCGTAGCGTCGCTCGTAAAGCCACATATGCATCGATACTTCTTGCGTGGGTAGTTGTGATGTTTCTTAACGCCGTTGAGCTAAAAGAAATCGTTTTTATGGGAGCATTTTTTTTAATCAGCGCAGTTCTACTTTATTACGTCATGGGTTTTTGCATAGCGTTGTTACGGTTTTTCACCAATACACTTGGCATTTACCAACTGATCTACTGGCTTGCATTGTTCTCATCAATCAGTTGCCTCTGGGTAATGGCCTCTCCTGATTATGAGAGAGGAGAAGCTGAGTTACTGGTCTTTGTAGGCGTAGCGACATCACTGAGCGCCCGATCAATATACTTCAACTGTAAGAAGCTGAATAAAAAGAAAAACTAACCACCGCGTTCACCTAAAATGCTCAAACGCCTTGCGCTCCAGAACGATGCCGTCGAGCGTCAGGATTTCCGGCTGGTCGGTGATGGTTCCAATCCTTGCCAGCCGCTTGCTCGCGCAAGCGAGTGACGCGGGAAACTGCTGATCTAAATTCTCCAAGCATTGGAAATCAAAATCGTCGGCATCTTCAGCGCGAACGGTGAAGAGCAGTTCAAAATCCTCGCCGTCGAACAGCGCCTGTTCCACCGTTTTTATTTTCGGAATCGCCGCGCCATCCAGCGCCGCGCCGACTTTTGACGCCTTGAGAATATGGCGCAGATCGGTGGCGAGGCCGTCACTGATATCCATCATGCAGCGAACGAAGCCGGACTGCCGCAACCATTTGGCTTCTTTGATACGCGGCATAAAGGTCAGGTGTTTGCCGCTCTCGAATGAGCCGCCGAGCGGGCCGGTGACGTAGATGACATCGCCGGGGCGCGCGCCGGAACGGAGCAGTGCTTTACCTTTAGCGACGCGCCCGACGCCGAAGACGTGCAGTTCGAGTACCGGCCCTTGCGCGAGGTCGCCGCCGACGAGATCAACGTCGAACAGTTTCCGAACCTTGGAAACGCCGGCGTAAATTTTTTCCAAGGTTTGGAAATCCTGTTCCGGCGGCGCGACGAGGTTGATGAGCAGGTACTGCGGGTCGGCGCCCATCGCGGCAAAGTCGCTCAGGACGCGAGCGGCGGCTTTCCAGCCGATCTGTTCAGGATCGGTGCCGGGCGTGAAGTGTACACCGCTGATGAGCGGGTCGGAGGTGAGGACAAGGTCATAGTTCGCGTCGAGCGGCAGAACGGCGCAGTCGTCGCCGACGGCTTTCAGGTTTGCAGTCAGCGCGGCAATGGCGTTATGTTCTCCGACGTCTTTCAGTGTTTTCATCGACTCAAGGTTAGTTCAGGAGCGCTTTATGAACAAGAAGGTTTTGGTCACCGGCGGTAGCGGGTTCCTCGGCATTAACGCGATCCGCTATCTGCTCCGGCAGGGCGTCACCGATATCACCGTGCTGGATCTCGTCGAGTTCGATTATCCAGAAAGAAACCAAATCAAAGCCGTGGTCGGTGACATCCGTAATGCCAAGACCGTCAGCGAAGTGATGAAGGGCGTGAACTGGGTCATTCATACCGCCGCCGCTTTACCGCTGTACACAAAGGAAGAAATTTTTTCCACCGACATCGAAGGTACGCGCATTCTGCTGGCCGCAGCGGAAAAGGAAAAGGTCGAGCGGTTCGTGCATATCTCTTCGACAGCCGTTTACGGAATTCCGGATCACCATCCACTGCTCGAAGACGACAAGCTGATCGGCGTCGGCCCGTACGGCATCGCCAAGATCGAAGCGGAAAAAGCCTGTCTGGAAGCCCGCGCCAAAGGAATGTGCGTACCGATCATCCGTCCGAAGTCGTTTGTCGGCCCGGAACGGCTCGGCGTGTTTGCCCTGCTCTACGACTGGGCGAAAGACGGCAAACGGTTTCCGATGATCGGCAGCGGTAACAACCGATACCAGCTGCTCGATGTCGAAGACCTCTGCGAAGCGATCTACCTCTGCCTCATCAAAGACGCGGCGGCGGTGAACGACACGTTCAATATCGGCGCAACCGACTTCACGACGATGAAGGAAGATTATCAGGCCGTGCTCGACCGCGCCGGATTCGGGAAAAAGATTATCGGGACTCCGGCCAAGCCGATCATTTGGGCGTTGCGCATTCTGGAGTTCTTCAAGCTGTCGCCGCTCTACAAGTGGGTTTATGAAACCGCCTGCGAGGATTCGTTTGTCTCGACAGAGAAGATTGAGCGGAAGCTGAACTTTCATCCGAAGTTTTCCAACAAGCAGGCACTGGTGCGCAACTACGAGTGGTACCTCGCCAACCTGCATACTTTCGCAGGCAAAGGCGGCGTCTCACACCGCGTTCCGTGGAGTCAGGGTATTCTGAAATTCTTCAAGCTGTTCTTCTGATTATGAAAACGTTCCTTCTCTTCATACTCTGTTCGCTGTTGCTGACCGGATGCGGCCAGAAGAGCGGAGCGACACTCGACGCGGCGGACGAAAAAGATTCGCGTGTCAGCAAAGGCCTCGAGCTGGTTCAGCAAAAAGACTGGGACGACGCCGTTAAACAGTTTGATGCCGCGCTGACGAAAAATCCGGAACTCGGCCGCCCCGATCTGGAACTGGCGATGATTTATCACCAGCAGAAAAAAAATTATGTCCGCGCCGTTTATCATTATGAGCGCTATCTCGAAAAACGCCCACTCACCGAAAAGCGCGCGCTGATTCAGGAATGGATTAAGCAGGCCAAAGTTTCGCTGGCCGGAGAAGTCGGCGGAGCCGGAGGCGACGTGGCTGGCGAACTGGTGCGGCTGACGCGCGAAAACAATATGCTTCGCAAACAGCTTGAAACAGCGGGCGGCGCAAGTGCCTCCCCTGCGGCCAGCGTGAAAACGCTTCTGACCGAACCGCCGCCAGCGCGGCCCGCGCCGGTCGCAGCTCCGGCACCGAAACCGGCCCGCACCTATACCGTCCGCCCCGGCGATACCCTTTCGCGGATTTCCGGCGCGGTGTACGGCGACGCTTCGCAGTGGAAAAAAATCTACGAGGCCAACCGCGAGCAGATGAAAACCGAAACCGATATTCAGATTGGTCAGACGCTCGCCATCCCGAGTCTGTAAAACGTATTTTTCAAAGCTGTCACGTTTCGCGACGCCCCGTTTATATTCGCTATATTTCCCATTTTGAGCTACATTCTCGGCAGTTTGATGGGTTCTTTTTTTTGATCGAACCATCACACTGAAATGACAGAAATATTAACTTGGGAGCGTCGATTATGCGTCAATACCGTTCTCGTTCTTCAACATGGACTCTTGCTCTTCTCACCGCGACATCGCTGTGCAGCCACCAGCTGTTCGCACAGGATACCGACACGACTCCCCCGGCAACCCCCGCTCAGGAGCAACCCGAAGTTCTGGGCCGCGGCCCAATACACGAAGCTTTTGCCGAACCCGTTACCATGCAAATTCAAGCCGGACTGGTCGTTCCGCAGCAACCTCCGCCCAACATTGAAGAAATCCCGTCGGCAGAGAAGCCGCAGGGCCAGCAGTTTGTCTGGATTCCAGGATACTGGGCGTGGGATGCCGATCGGCTCGGCTACATCTGGGTCAGCGCTTGCTGGCGGGCGGCTCCGCCGAACATGTCCTGGACGCCTGGATACTGGGTTCAGGTGTCCGGAGGCTGGGAATGGGTTGCCGGATTCTGGGCGCCTGCCGGCGTTCGGAACATCGCGTATCTGCCGCCGCCACCGGTGATTGAAGATCTTGAGCCGGTCAGCGTCCAGATATCTTCGGATATGATCTGGGTACCTCCGTGTATGTACTGGTCCGAGGAACACTATATCCGGCGGGCTGGATACTGGTTAAAAGCGCAGCCGAACTGGGTTTGGGTTCCGGCGCACTATGTTACGACACCGCGCGGCTACATCTTTGCCGAAGGACACTGGGATTATTCACTGGAGCGCCGCGGCGTGCTGTTTGCACCCGTTTATTTCCCGGCTTCGGTTTATGGTCGGGTCGGCTTCACATTCACTCCCGGTATCGTCATCGACATGGGCCTGTTACAGGTCAGTCTGTTTGCCTATCCTCGCTACAGCCACTACTACTTCGGTGATTACTACGATGGTACCTACCTGCGCATTGGAATTTTCCCTTGGTTTGAAAGCCACCGGCACCACACTTGGTACGATCCGATCTACGAGCATGCCCGCTGGAGAAACCGGGCCGAACCACGCTGGGAAGAACACACGCGGGATGAGTACCGCCGCCGCCATGACGATAAGGATCTTCGTCCGGCACACACGTTCCGCGAACAGGAATCCCGGACGGCCAGACTGCCCGAACCGCAGCGCCACACTTCACAGCTGGTCCGGCCTATGGAATCGGTCGTCACCAGCCAGAAAACCTCGATGAAGCTCGAACGGACCGACCCCGGCACACGGCAGAAGATGTCCAAACAAGCGACCGAAGTACACACGTTCAGCAACGAGCGGCGCAATTGGGAGTCCTCGGTGCCAGACCGCAAAAACGTCCAGCCGATCGAGGAACAAAAACCGACCTTGACGCAACCGTCCGAACGAAAGAAAACCGTCCAGCCGATCGAAACACGCAAACCCGCAACTCTGCCGTCGACCGAACACAGGCAGACCGTCCAGCCGATCGAGGAACATAAACCGACCTTGACGCAACCGTCCGAACGAAAAAAACCCGTCCAGCCAATCGAAACACGCAAACCCGCAACTCTGCCGTCGACCGAACACAGGCAGGCCGTCCACTCGCCTGAAAGGAGCGAAAGCCCGGTTGCTGCACCGGTATCACAGCAGATTTCTGTACCCAGCCCGGTTCACGAAACCCGGAGTGTCCGCCCGGAACGAGTCCAGATTCCGGCGTCGCCAGTGGTCGGCAACTCCGGAAGGTCAGGATTTTTCAGAAAAGGTCCGCCGACGCAGCCTGACGATGAAACCAAGAAACGTTCATTTGAATAATTGGACCAAAAAAAAGGGATCGCGATTGTGAAGAAAGTACTGATGATTTTGGCTGGTGTAGCCGTTGTAAACGGAGTTGCCGCTCAGAGCCTGCCGTTTAACGCCAGCCTGACACCGGATCGGGCCCTTCACAACCGGAGTGAACAGATAAACGGTGTAACCCTCAGCGTGTGGGGCGAGAACCCGCAAAACGGTCTGGCGCTTGGGTTCGTCAACGGATCGATTGAACAAAGCACTGGTCTCACTCTGGGACTTTTGAACTATACGGAAAACTATACCGGGGTTCATTGGGGCTTGGTCAACCTTGCGGTAGATGATTTCACCGGCTGGCAGGGCGGTCCGATTTTCGGACTTCTGTTCAGCATATTGAATTATACCGGCGGCACCATGACCGGATTGCAGATCGGCGGAGCCAACTATGCGGGCCGCCTGTCCGGCGTACAGATCGGACTGGTCAACTATGCACAAACCGCCGATCCTGGAGTGCAGATCGGACTGCTCAACCTGATGCCCGAAAATGTCTGGTTTGATCAGCTTCCGAACGAGCTGGCCCCGGGAATGATCCTAGTCAACTGGCGTTTTTAACCGGAGCCGCGATGAAGCCCGTCAAAATTCAAACCGCGTGGGGCATCATCACTCTATCACTGGACGACGGCGGAAAAGTCGTTGCGGTAAATCTGCCGCACCTCGATGAGCAACCGTGCGCGGAATTCTCCCCTGCAAACTTTTTTCCGCAATTAGTGAAAAAATTCGAGCCGGTAAAGATTCCCGAAGGCACCGAATTCCAACAAGCCGTGTGGCGCGAGATGAAAAAAATTCCACGCGGACAAACTCGTACTTATGGCGAAATCGCGGCGGCCGTCGGACGACCCAAAGCCGTGCGCGCGGTCGGCACAGCCTGCGGCGCGAATCCGCTGCCGGTTTTTATTCCGTGTCACCGTGTCGTCGCCAAAAACGGACTCGGCGGTTTCGGCAGCGGTCTGCCGTGGAAAGTTCTGCTTTTACGAATGGAAGGTGCGCTATGAACAAACAACCGACACCCTATCTCTGCCATATTTTTGTCTGCTCGAATGTGCGTGAAAACAATCCGGCCAATCCGGGGTGCGGCGCAAGAGGCGGCGCGGAGCTGAAAAGCAAACTGAAAGCGGCGGTGAATGCGCGCGGCTGGAAAGGCAGAGTCCGCGTTTCTTCCGCTGGCTGCCTCGGCCTCTGCGCACAAGGGCCGAATGTTCTGCTCCATCCGCAAGGCATCCATTTTTCGAGCGTCACCGAAAATGATCTGGACACCATCCTCACGGAAGTGGAAAAAACCTTATGAAACATAAACCCAATATTCTACTGCTCTTCACCGACCAGCAACGGTTCGATACCATCCGGGCGCTGGGCAACACGGTAATCAAAACGCCGAATCTGGATCGGCTGGTGCGCGAAGGCACCGCGTTCACCAGCGCCTATACGCCGAGTCCGGTCTGTGTGTCGGCGCGCTGTTCGATGCACTTCGGACAATATCCGCACCACACCGGTTGCTACGAAAATAATTTCAAGATGCCGCACGACGGACGCCCGACGTTCATGCAGCTGCTGACGGAATCGGGATACCGCACGCACGGCGTCGGCAAATGCCATTTTTATCCCGACGAGGACAGTCTGTACGGATTTCAGACGCGGGCGACTCAGGAGGAATTTTCCAGCGACTGGCGCAAGGACGACTACATGCGCACCCTGCGACAGGATGAGGGGCTCGATCACATCATCGACCCGCACGGCATGCGCGGCGAAATGTATTACATGCCGCAACTGGCACAGATGCCAGCCCGGCTGCATCCGACGCAGTGGATCGGCGATCAGTCGGTCTCGTTCCTGAACGAACAGAAAGAAAGCGACCAGCCATGGATGCTGTTCAGCAGTTTCATTCATCCGCATCCGCCGTTCGTGCCGCCCGCGCCGTGGCATAAACTTTACCGCGCGCCGCAAATGCCGCTGCCGTTCGTGCCGCCGGAATGGGAATCGCTGCTGATGCATGTGAACCATCACCAGAACCGCTACAAATACCGCGACCGCGGAATCGACCAGAATCTGGAACGCTGCATGAAGGCGTTCTATTACGCCTGCATTTCGTTCGTTGATTTTCAGGTCGGCCGGATTTTCCAGACGCTGGAAGAAACCGGACAACTGGACAACACGCTGGTCGTCATGACATCGGATCACGGCGAACTGCTCGGCGATTACAACAGTTTCGGCAAACGCAGCATGCACGACGCCGCAATGCGGATTCCCCTGCTCGCCCGCTGGCCCGGAGCCTTCAAGGCCGGAGCGCAATGCAACCATGTCGCCAGTCTGGTGGATCTATTCCCTACGTTCACCGCCGCCGCTGGAATCGATACCGGCGGACTGCAACTCGACGGCGAAAATCTACTGGATGTCGCCAACGGAAAGAGCGACCGGAGTATGGTGATTTCGCAAATGAACTGCGCGGAGAACGGCGTGTATGCGGGCATCACGGAACAGTACAAACTGGCGTTCAGCGCGCCGGATCAACGCGAATGGTTTTTTGATCGCACGGCGGATCCGCAGGAAAGCCGCAATCACATCAACGACAAGGCGCAACGAAATGCGCTGGCCGAAACGCGCCGTCAGTTAATGGATATTCTGCGTTCCGGCGAAGAAGCCGCCACATTGGACGGCGACTCGTGGAAAACCTATCCGGTGAAAACCGTTCCCGCCGACCCCGACGCAAATCTGATTACTCAGGATCAGGCGTGGAGCAACGCGCACATCGACGGCTACTCATAGCCTCTCTTCACCGGCGCGGAACGCTGCGGGCGCAACGCCGTAGATGCGTTTAAAGACGCGCGAAAAGTGGTAGGGATTTTCGAAACCCAGTTCGTAGCTGATTTCTTTCACGGGCTGGGCGGTGTGCGCCAGTAACTGCGCGGCTTTTCGAACTTTGAACCGGGTGAACAGTTGCGCCGGAGAATCGCCCAGCAGTGCGCGGCATTTAATGGAAAGCGACCGCTTGCTGATCTGCATCCACCCGGCCAGTTCATCAACGGTTAGATTTTCTTTCACATGCTGCTCGAAAAGCCGGAACAGCCGTCCGGCAAAATCCTGCTCGGCGGAGCGGCGGCGGAACTGCGGCGAAAGCGATTCGGCGGGCAGAAGGCGCACCATGCGCCAGAAAAATGCTTCCAGCATCGCGTCCTGAATCGCCGCCGAATAATAGTCGGACTGCTTCGCTTCTTCTTCCAAGGCATGGAAGATCGCGTTCTCGTTCGGCATCGGCGCGGTACAGACCTGATCCTGCGGCAGAACCCATTCATTGAAAAGGCGGACGGTTGAAACCGGATGAGACGGTTCGTCGGCCAGCAAAAAGTGCAGCACATAGTGCCGCTGTCCGTCGTGAAGGTGGTCGCTGTGCCGGTCGCCCGGCTTAATCACCAGCACCTCGTGCCGCCCGATTGAAATTTCCGCGCCGTTGAGAGTGCAGGTGTAAGGGCCGCGATCCACGAGGATTACTTCGTAGTTGGCGTGCTGATGCGGCGGATAGTCGTGGTTTCCGCTCATTCGCAGAAGATGAAAATCCTGAAATACAGGGCGCAGCCCGCCGCTGCGAACCTCATTCGCTGACCGCAGATATTTTTCCTTTTCCACTCTCATGCCGGAGACGTTACCACGAAAATTCCGTTGCTCAAATAGATATCCGTCTGCCCGCCAGGTCATGGACGGCCAGCAGAAAACATCGTATCGTGGTGCCCGTTTTTTAAATTAACCAAACGAAGGAGACTCCTATGGCTGAAAAACTGACCTCTCATGATATCGCAAAAATGATCGATCATTCCCTGCTGCACCCGACACTGACCGACGCCCAATTGATCGCCGGTTGTGAAGTGGCGAAAAAATATGACGTGGCTTCCTGCTGCGTGAAGCCCTACCACACCAAGCTGGCCGCGGACTGCCTGAAAGGCTCCACCGTTCTGGTCTGCACCGTCGTTAACTTCCCGCACGGCAACAACCCAACCGCGCTGAAAGTGATTGAAACCGAAGCGGTCATCAAAGAAGGCGCGACGGAAATCGACCTCGTCGCCAACATCGGCAAAATCTGTCAGGGCGACTGGGCGTATGTGGAAAACGACCTCGGCGAAGTTTCCAAAGTCTGCAAAAAGCACGGCGCAAAACTGAAGGTGATCTTCGGCGTGGACTTTCTGAACGACGAGCAGATCGCCAAGGTCACGCAGATCTGCAACAAAGTGAAGGCTGACTGGGTGAAAACCTCGACCGGCTACAACTACATTCAGGACAAGAACGGCGCACCCGTCTATTACGGTGCCACCGACCGCGTCCTGAAAATCATGGCCGATAACGTCGCTCCCGGCGTACAGGTCAAAGCCGCCGGCAAATGCCGGACACTGGAACGGGTCATTGAAATCCGCGAAAAATTCGGCGTGACCCGCGTCGGCGCAGGCAACACCGCTGAAATCATGGAAGCGGCCCGCGAAAAGCTGGACGGCGCAGGCCCAGCCAAAAAAGTGGATGCCAGCATCAGCACCTACTAACAGGCGGACTGTCCGCTAATTCCCCGCTCAGCAGACAGACATTCTCTGTTCGCTGCAGCGGGATTTCTTTGTGTTTAAACTTGTACAAAAACCGCCGAATCGTAACGTGACGCCATTTGCGAACTAAGGAGACATATGAAAAAGAAACCCAATATTCTTCTGATCACCACAGACCAGCAACGCTGGGATGCCATCGGCTTTAATAATCCGCAGGTTAAAACACCGAATCTTGATGCGCTGGCAAAAAAAGGCATTGTCTTTGAAAAATCCTACACTTGCAGCCCGGTCTGTACGCCGGCACGCGTATCCATCCTCACGGGGCACTACCCATCACGGCACGGCTCCTACACGATCGGCGTTGAATTTCCCGATAACTATCCAACCATCCCGAAGAAACTTGGCGAAAACGGCTATTTCACCAGCCTGATCGGTAAAGCGCACTTTCACCCCTGCTGCCTTGAGGGAAGTTTTGAGTACATGCCCAACATTGGAAACCGGGCCTTTTTCAAAAACTGGACTGGGCCTTACCACGGCTTCGACTACGTCAAGCTTGTCATCGGTCACACCACCGAGGACCGCGTACCGCAAATGCATTACGGCCTCTGGCTCGAGGAAAACGGCGTCAATCCGGCCGACTATTTCGGAAACAACCACTACACAGACATTGGAACATGGAATATTCCGGAAAAGCTCCACCCTTCCACCTGGACGGCGAACGAAACGATTGAAGCCATCGACCGCGGCGTCGACAGCGATAAGCCGTTCTTCCTCTGGTCCAGTTTTCAGGATCCGCATAATCCGCTTTTCGTTCCCGAACCGTGGGCCAGCATGTACGATCCCGCCGATATGCCGCTCTACGAATACAAAGAAGGCGAGCACGACAACCGCCCGGCGTTTTACAACGACACCCTGAATCACAAGCTCGGCGAAAATCCAATGGAGCACGGCCACGGAGCCAGCCTGCCGTTTAAGAAGAACTGGATTACCGCCGCACGTCTTCCTTTCATGGAACCCGAAGACAAAACGCGCAAGGCGCTCGCACTTTACTACGGCATGGTCAGCTTCATGGATGATCAGGTCGGTCGCATCATCCGGCATCTTGAAGAAAAAGATCTGATGGATAACACGATCATCGTCTTTACCACCGACCACGGCGACTACATGGGCGAACACGGCTACTGGTGGAAAGGCCTCCCCGCCTTTGACGCCGCGCAAAAAGTACCGTTCATGGTGTACGACCCCGCCTGCAAAACGCCAGGAGCGCGCTCGGAGGCGATCCAAAGTCTGGTCGATTTCGGCGCGAGCTTCCTTTCCATTGCAGGGATTGAAAGACCCGCCGGCATCCAAGGGTTCGACCAAAGTGATACATGGAAAGATGCGGCGGTTAAAGCCCGCGACGGCGCCATTATTGAGCTTCGCCCGACTGAAGACTCCTTCATGCAAAAAACGTTTGTTGAAGCAAAGTACAAACTCGTCCTCTACACCAAGACTGAGTGGGGCGAGCTTTACGACATGGAAAGCGATCCTTGCCAGTATAAGAACCTGTGGGATCATCCGGACTATCAGTCCGTTAAATGCAATCTCATGCAACGTTTGATTGCCGACGAAATGCTCGAAGATAAACCCAAAGAACGTCTGATGTGGGCCTAACGGCCCAAGCCAGCTGTGCGGCAGATTGGCGCCGAAATTTTTCGCTATTGGCTTGCCTGTTTCGTCATAAAAACTCAAAAGAAACCGCTTCAACAAAGGGGAGATCGCTATGCGCTACGGAATTTTTGATGATGCCAACCGGGAATATGTAATTCAGCGTCCGGACACGCCGACCCCGTGGAGCAATTATATCGGCAGTGCGAGCTTCGGCGGACTGGTCACCAACAACGCGGCGGGCTACACGTTTTACCGTTCCGCCGCACAGGGCCGCCTGACGCGCTTCCGTTTTAACGAATCCCCGTCCGGCCTTCCGGGCCGTTTCATTTATCTGCTGGATCGCAAGAGCGGGGATTTCTGGACGAACTCGTGGATGCCGGTCGCCAAGCCGCTTGATCAGTTCAGCGTCGAGTGCCGCCACGGCTCCGGCTATACCGCCATTAAATCGGTTTACAGCGGCATCGAAAGCGAAGCTGTATATTTTGTTCCGAAAGACGCCCTGCACGAAGTCTGGAAAATAACTATAACCAATCGCGGCCGCACGACGCGCTCCATCCGGGCGATTCCGTTCATTGAGCCGCAGTGCAACTGGAACGCGATTGATGACAGCACGAACCTGCAGTACACGCAGTATATCGCATGCACCGAATATAAAGACGGCATCATCGATCTCGGCTCAAATATCAACATGCCGGTTGATCCGGATAACTTCCAAAACAAAGACCAGAAGCGGCATACATTTTTTGCGCTGACCGGAGCTTCCCCGTCCGGCTTCGACAGCGACTTGAAGAAGTTTCTCGGCACCTACGGACGCTATGACGCCCCGCAGGCGTTGTTAAATGGAGGTTGCTCAGACTCCACCGCAACGGGCGATATGCCCTGCGCCGCGCTGCAAACCGACCTTGAACTGGCGCCGGGCCAAAGCTGCACCTTCGCCGTCGTTTTCGGAGTCGGCAGAACAGCCGAAGCGCAAACGGCTATCCAATCCTTCGACAACGCAGCCAAACTGGATGCCGCGCTGGCCGCAGTGAAAGCTCACTGGCATTCGCGCCTGAACCGCCTGCATACAGAAACGCCGGACGGGCATTTTAATTCCATGGTGAACATGTGGGCGCCCTTCAACAACCTGATGACTTTCTACTGGGCGCGCACGGCAAGTATGGTTTATGCCGGCGAGCGCGACGGTCTCGGCTACCGCGACGCCGTGCAGGATATTGTCGGCGCCTCGTCGATCGTACTCGAAGAAGCGGGCGAGCGCCTGAAACTGCTTATAACCGGACAGTATGCCAACGGCGGCGCCATGCCGGTGGTCAAACCGTTTGCACACAACCCGGGACATGAAGAGCTGCCGTCACACTACCGGTCCGACGACTGCATGTGGCTCTTCAACGCGATTCCGGCCTACGTCAAAGAATCCGGCGACTTTGGTTTTTACCGGCAGGCGCTGCCCTTTGCCGATCAAGGTGAAGCCACCGTATTCGGCCACCTGCGCCGCGCCATTGAATTTAATATCGAACGTTCTGGCGCGCACGGACTGCCCTGCGGTCTGGCCGCCGACTGGAACGACTGTCTGCGCCTCGGCGAAAAAGGCGAAACGGTTTTCGTCGCCTTCCAGCTACGCTATGCATTGCGCGAGTACATTGACATTGCCAACCGCCTCGGCGAATCGTCCGAAGCGGCGTGGGCACAGGCGCAGCTGAAAACTCTGGATGCCGCTCTCGAGAAATATACCTGGGACGGCGAATGGTATCTGCGCGCTTACCGTTTCGACGGGATGAAGTTCGGCTCAAAGGAAAATGATGAGGGTTCCATTTTTATGAACCCGCAGGTCTGGGCCGTACTCAGCGGCCACGCCACCGGCAAAAAAGCGATGCAGGCCATGGACTCCATGCACAGTCGCCTGTCCACTGACCACGGCATTATGCTCTGCACGCCTCCGTATGTTCATACGGATCCGAAAGTCTGTCTGGCCCGCCTGATGAATCCGGGCATGAAAGAAAACGGCGGCATCTTCAACCACACGCAAGGCTGGGCTGTTCTCGCTGCCGCCGAGCTGGGGCTCGGCGACCGCGCCTGGGAATATATGCGTAACGTGATGCCGGCTTCGTTCAATGAGCGCGCGGAAGTCCGCGAAGTAGAACCGTATGTCGTCTGCCAAAGCACGCACAGCCGCTTCAGCCCGCGTTTCGGCGCGGGCCGTGTTTCGTGGCTTTCCGGCTCCGCCGTCTGGAACTATGTCGCGATGACAACCGCCATTCTCGGCATTCAGCCGGACTACGAAGGGCTTCGGATCAATCCGTGCGTTCCAAAGGATTGGAAAAAATTCAGCGCGACCCGCCAGTTCCGCGACGCGGAATACCGCATCACCGTCGAAAATCCGAACGGCGTCTGCAAAGGCGTTAAGAACATGACGGTGGACGGCAAAGCGGTTGAGGGAAATCTGGTTCCTCTCGCCAAGGCCGGATCAACCGTTACCGTACACGTTACGCTCGGATAGCGACCGTGCTCTTATGAAATAGAAAAACGGCCGGGAGAAACACCAAGAGCGATCAGTTTTTCTCTCCAGCCGTTTTTTATTTCAGCAGACGGATCTGTCACACCCGGCAGCGGATTATCGAGCCCGCAACGGGCCCATTTGTCCCGCGCCATGCTGTGATACGGCAGAATGTTTATTTCAAGCTTCGGCATTTCGGCGGCCAGCGCGGCGATTCCGCGCAGATGGATATCGTCGTCGTTGACACCGGGAACGAGCGGGCAGCGCAAAATAATCTTCGCGCCGCGCCCATAGAGCGTCCGAAGGTTGGAAAGAATCGGCTCCGGCGGAACACCGGTCCACAGCAAATGATCCTGCGGATCGGTTGCCTTGTAATCATAATGGAAAACATCGGTGAGCGGCAGAACTTCAAGGAACTGTCCGGCAGCGGCGAAGCCCGATGTATCCAGACAGGTTCGGATTCCGCGAGCCTTGGCTGACATCAGCAGTGCTTTGGTAAACTCAAACTGAAACATCGGCTCGCCGCCGGATAAAGTTATTCCGCCGTCCGGCTCGTAATAGGCGCGATCCTTTTCAACAACCGCCATCACTTCATCGACCGTCATCCTGTATCCGAACATTTTTCCCGGCGTTTTCAAATCCGGCTCGATGTCCGGCGAAATGGATTCCGGATTGTGGCACCACATACAACGGAGCGGACAGCCTTTCAGGAACACAACGGTTCGTATGCCGGGCCCGTCATGGATGCCGCCGCGCTGAATATCAAATACGATGCCGCCGACCGGTTTCATTCGTTTAGCGTCCGGCTTAGAAGCTCCTGCTGGATATCCGGCTCCAGCTCAACGAAACGGGCGCTCCATCCGCCTACACGAACCATGAGTCCTGCATATTTTTCCGGCTCGCGCAGCGCGGCTTCCAAATCGCCGCGACTGACCACCGTGATCATGGCCTGAGCTCCGCCGTTCGCCCAGTAGGCGTTAAGTAGCGCATCAAGTTTCGGACGCATGCGCGGCGTAAAAAATTCTTTACTGAATTTCATGTTCTGTACCGCGCCGGCGTGGTGATCCGTCCGCAGTTTGGATATGGAATTCAGAAACGCCGTAATGCCGTTGCGATCCACGCCGGACTGCGGGTTGTTGGCGTTGGCCATATATGTAAAGGCCTTGCGCCCGTCCGCAGAAGCCAGCGTCTGCCGGCCAAGAATCGTATTGGCCGAGTTGTTGATGACAACGATCAGATAAGAGTCCAAACCAACCCGTTTGGCCTGATCGCGGGTCGTTTCGCAGACGAAGTCGTGTACTTCCTGCGCCATGGCATCAGCCTGCGGGTCATCATTTCCATATTTCGGAACAGCGAGAAGCATTTGCCGGATCTCATCAAAGCCCTCGAAGTCGGCATCCATTGCCGCGACCAGCGCGTCTGGGGCGATTTTTTTCTCGTCATAGACAAGCTGCTTGATGGCCAGCAGTGCGTCTGCCGCGTTGATCTGCCCGTAACTTTCCAGCGTTCCGCTAAGGTGGTAGAGTCCGCCGTTCAGCACGCCCTTGCCGCGCGCCATGCAGTCGTCGAATACCATGCTCCAGAAAAGACAGCGGCATTCGCGTCCGACAACGTCGTACTCGAGCTTTTCCTGATCCGCCAGAATTTCAATCCAGTAGCGCAGATTAGTTTTGAAAGCGGTAAACAGCTCAGCGAAGGTTTTGAAGTCCCGCAGAAAACCCATCGGAACCCCGACGGTATTTCCGTTAACAGCTTCTCTTCCGTTGCGCAAAACGGTTTCCAGCACTTTGAGAACATTCATGACACTGCTGGGTGTTGCGATGCTCTTTTTATAGAGAACATATTCGCCGCAGCCGTAGGGAAGATAATCTACGGCAACTTCCTCGGGCACATTCATGGCTTTCGCCACCGAAGGAATATTAACCTCGTCGTTGTACAACATCGGATGCGTGCGTCCTTCGCCGATCGACTTCATGGCCAGATCGTACAGCAAAGGGTTCTGCCCTTTGTAAAACCGAAGCGTCAGTTGCGGAAGCGGCTTGAGCACCGTGCGCGTCGCCTCAATGGCAATCTGTGCGAAGCGGTCGGCGTGAGCCTCGTTCGGACGCCCTTTCCCGCCGATAATGACGCGGTTATCGAAAGGCGCGCCGTTGTCGTTGATAATGCGCCACAGGCTTTGTGTCAGACAAAGCGCCCGATCTTCGGTAAGTAATCCGTGTTCGATATCGCGCACAAGAAAACTGCCGAGATAAATATCCATTCTTCCGAAACAGTAGGCGGTCGAAAGCACGGCATACAAAAGGGCGAGCTGCATCGCGGCGTGAAATGTTTGCGGCGCCTGATCGGGCAGAGCACGCAAAACATTTTCCAGATCACGCAGTTCCTGACCGCGCGCATCGGAAGTCGCCTTGTTCCGCAAAGCGGCCGCCTGATCGGCATAAAACCGGCAAACGCCGGACAGCACATCCAAAGCTTTAAGCATTCCTTCGAACAGTTCCGGCTCGCCATGTCCGGCGCGGGCGCGCTGCAATCCTTCTGCTGCCTCGGCGCGCAAACCGGGAATGCCAAGCTGCACGAGTTTATCGAAGTCAAAGTGCGGCCCGGCGATCCGGTAAAGCGGATGCGCAGGATGGGCAACGTGAACCCAATCGTCGTAAGGCAAGGCCGCCTTCATACGATCCGGATAAGCGGCGCGCACTTTGGCCGCACAGGTTTCCGTTTCCCAGAAAGTGGAGATCTCCCTCAGTTTTGCCTGCAACGCCGGTTCAGGCTGAAGCACGTCGATTTTTTTCTTCATCACTTCCGGATCGAAAAAATATCCGGCTCCATTTGGTCCGCCGCCGACAAGCCCCGCAAACCCAAGTGCCGGAATATTATCCGTTTGAGGATTCCAGTTGCCGCGGAATTTGTCCGTGCCGGTTCCGCAGGTGAACCGGCCAGCCAGCAGGTCACCCGGTTCGATCGGCGAAAGTGCCGCCGGAAACATAGTCGCAAGACATTCCGCCTCGCGAATGGCGGGGTGCGCATTCCGATATTTCCGATACGTTTCTGTAAACCCGGTTTCCACCGAAAAAAGCATCTCTGAGTCCGTTTTCATGAATGCATTAAATCATACTCATTATGATGCGTCTTGCCTTCCAATGACTTTTTATTCCACTATATTGATATGATGAAAATGCTGAAGTGGCGCGATTTCGCTGAATCTGGAGAGGCTTTTCACGTTGCGCGGATTGAACTTAAAAAGGCCTCCCGCGTAGTGGCACACGGTCATGCGGACTATATGGAATTACTGCTCGTGGAATCCGGGAGTCTTCTCCAAACCATTAATGGCAGACAAACCGTACTTGAAAAAGGCGCGTTACTTTTGATCCGCCCTCAGGACACCCACGGACTGCGGCCTGTCGGAAAAGGCGCTGTCTTTGTAAACATCGCCATCCCGATCGGCCTCGTGGACGACCTGCAACAGCGTTATTTTCCGCCCGCATCCGCCCCGTGGAATCTACAGTCAGAAAACCCGCCTCTATTCACACTTGATCAGGCTGTGCAAATCCGGCTGACCGGAAGAATTGACCTGCTGGCCCGCGCACCGCGCACCCGTTTTGAGATCGACTGCTTCCTGATGAACCTGCTCCGCGAATTACGGGTTCCTTCGATTGAAAACAAATCCGGTGAAATGCCGAACTGGCTGGCAAGTGCCTGCCGGGAAATCCAAAACGCCGACCTTTGCAGAGAGGGACTTCCGGCGTTTGTTAAACTGGCCGGCCGGTCGCCGGAACACGTTTCGCGCGTCCTGAAAAAATGCACTGGAAAAACACCGACACAATTGATCAATGAAGCGCGCCTCACAGAGTCGGCGCGGCGTCTTTGTATGACCTCAGATGGAATACTCGAAATTGCAGCGGTCTGCGGATTCGACAACCCCGCCTACTTTTACCGGTTGTTCAAACAGAAGTACGGCCAGCCTCCGAGACGCTATCGGGTAACAAACCGCGCCGCCGCAGGCGCGGCATAACTACTGAATGGTTTTCTTGGTGGCCTTAACCAGCACCTTCCAGAGTTCTTCCTGTGTTTTGGCTGTCAGCAGAGTGTCGCGCGCTTCTTTGGTTGAAAAGCTCTGCGTCAGGCCGGAAAGCAGCTTCAGATAGAACGCGCTGGCGGCAGTCGGAATGACCATGTAGAAGAAAATTTTGGAAAGTTTGTCACCCGCCGCGCCGAATTTGACGCCCTTTTTACTGATGCCGAGCGTCAATGTCAGTCCGCCGCCCTCGACTCCGCGAACGTGCGGAAAGGCAATGCCATGTTCGACCGCCGTCGAGACGATGGCTTCGCGGCGGAGCGCCGCATCATGCAGATCGTCGCAGCTTTCGACATAGCCCTGCTCGCGCAAATTGGAACACATCTCGAGGAGAATTTCTTCTTTGGTTGTTCCCTTGAGCGACGGAATCATCAGCTCAGGCGAAGAAAAGCGCTCAATGCCGCGCTTGACGGGATCGCCCCAGCGGCGGCGCGGAGAGTTGCGGGTCAGCGGCACATCGGGCGCATAAAGAATGCGGGTGCAGTTGGGGCAACGGTTGAGCTCGTTGCCGCTGTGAATACTGTTAACCATCGTTTTAGTCAGGGCATAACCGCAGCCGGAACAGTTTTCTCCGGTGATCGGAACGATTGCCTCAATGTTCTTCTGCAACAGGCGGTTGAAGTGCGTCTTGAGATCAACCGGCAGTTCACCGGCCAGTGTGGCCACGTTCTTGTCGAGCTGTTGAAGACGGGCTGACGGCATGGACGCCTGCTGCTGGGCGCGGGCGACGATGAGATCCTGTAACTGGATCAAGTGTTTGATTGTGTGAGTTTCTTTGCGAACCATGGGTTTCTCCTTTAAATTTTTGCGGCGGCGGCGAGGAATGCATCGTACAGATCGTTGTAGGATGTTGTGACAGGAAACTGCGGAAATTGTTCAATTACGTTTTGCGGCGGACAAAAAAGGATGCCCGCGTCAGCCTCGGCCAGCATCGATGTGTCGTTGTAGGAGTCGCCAGCGGCGATCACTTTGAATTTTAGCTGATGCAGTGCTTTAACCGCTTCACGTTTCTGGTCGGGCATTCGCAGGTGGTAATCGGCCACGCGCCCCTCGCCGTCAATTTTGAGGCGATGGCACAGCAGTGTCGGATGGCCGAGTTGCTTCATCAGCGGCGCGGCAAAATCGTAGAAGGTATCGGACAGGATGATCACCTGAAACTTTTCGCGCAGCCGGTTGAGGAATTCATGCGCGCCGGGCAGCGGACCCATGCCGGAAATCACCTGCTGGATGTCGGCGAGCTTCAGCCCATGCTGATCAAGGATTTTCAGGCGCTGTTTCATCAGTACATCATAATCCGGAATATCGCGGGTTGTGGCGCGAAGCTCTTTGATGCCAGTACGCTCCGCCACATTGATCCAGATTTCCGGAACCAGCACCCCCTCCAAATCTAAACAGGCAATTTGCATGAATATCCTTTCCACCCTCGAAAGCGCCCCATTTTAAATTTCCATCTGGTTATGGCAAAATAATAAGGAAACCATTTTTTCCGGTTGAATCAGCACCGAATCCCGCTACGCTCTTCCCGGCACACCTCGGTTCATCAGGCTGCCTTTTTGATAAATGGAGCCCCTTCATGAGACCTCAATTTGTAATTCCCGTACAAAAACAGAAGTGGATGGACGGCTCATTCATCTGGCCGGCCAAGGCCGTCTTTGCGGGAGAACGTTCCGGCGACCCCGTTGCGCTGGATACTCTGCGAGATGAAGCCTCTCCGTACACACACGCAGAAATTCAAACCGGAAGAGATATCCCAGCCACCGTGGCCATGAACTATTCCGACGACGTTGCCCATAAAGAGGGTTACATTCTGGATATCACTCCGTCCGGCATTCAAATTTCAGCCCAGACAGAAGCCGGCGCCTATTACGGCGTGCAAACTCTGCGGGAATACACGCGCATACACGGAAAAATCCTTCCCTGCATCCGGATTGAGGATTGGCCGGAGTTTGCTGTACGCGGCGTCTATTTCGACATTTCCCGTGGAAAAGTTCCGACAATCGAGTCTCTCAAAGAGGTCATCGAGAATCTGGCTCACTGGAAAATCAACGAATTCCAGCTCTATATTGAGAATGTGTTCACCTTCTCGAAACATCCAGCTATCGGACAGGGGTACTCTCCGCTGACGCCGGAAGAAATTCTCGATCTACAGGCTCACTGTGAAAAACATCACATTCGATTCACACCTTCGCTGGCCAGTTTCGGACACGTTGAAAAAATTCTGGCAATTCCTAAATATCAGCATCTGGCGGAACTGCCCGGACACCTTGGCTATCCGGGCGGCACCACCCTAAACCCCGGAAGCCCGGATTCCATCAGGCTGGTGAACGAACTGTACGATGAATTTCTTCCGCTTTTCAACGCCTCCGGCTTCAATGCCTGTTGCGACGAACCCTGGGAACTGGGCCAGGGCGCAAGCAAAGCCGATGCGGATGAACGCGGCAAAGGGCAGGTTTTCCTCGATTTTCTACTGAAGCTTTATCGCGCGGCCCGAACACACGGCAAGCAAATGCAGATATGGGCCGATATTGTGCTCCAGCACCCCGAAATCCTGAGTCGGATTCCCAAAGACATTGTGATGATTAACTGGGAGTACTCCGGCGACCCTGCCCAACCAGGACGCATGGAACATTGCGCCCTTTTTGATCAGTATGGCTTCTCCTGGGTAGCGGCTCCCGGCATCAGCTCCTGGAATACCCACGGAACAAACCGGGCAAACGCCATGCATAACATCCGCGCTTTTTCCGGACTGGCACGCAAACACCACGCCCTTGGTATTTTGAACACGCACTGGGGCGATAACGGAGCGCGAACTCCGCACGCCGCCATTCTGCACGGACTCGCTTACGGCGCGGCCCATTCCTGGCATGGAGAAGGAATTGATGAAGAAAACTTTACAGCCGCATTTGCAAACAGCCTTTTCGGCCAAGCCGCCGATCTTGCGGATCGCCTGATCCGGCAGATTGGAAACGCAAATGAGCAGTCATCCGCCAAACTCTATCATTGCTACATTGCGCCGATTGATCCGCAGCGCGATGCATTCCGGAGCATTGACCCCGCATCTCCCGTGCGCTGGCAATGGTCTCCTTTTGCCGGGTTTATTGATCCGCCCGACCCGAAGGGATGCGCCCATGTCATACGCGAACTGAGCGAGACCCTCGCGCTGCCTGTCGCCGGCGGACTCTCCGGCGGGCAACAGCTCTGTATCGAAGAGTTGCGACTGGCCGCCCGCATGGATCTCGTCGCCGCCAAAAAAGTTATTCTGGCACAACGCCACCGCGCCAAACAACCGGTTGCGCCATCCGAATGGATCTCTCTGGCCAATGAACTCGATGAAGTCTCTGCCGCGTTTGAAGCCAACTGGCTGTTATGCAACAAACCATCGCGATTGGCTGATAATCTGCTCGTTATGAAAAGAGCCGAAGAAGAGTGCCGGGCGCTTGCAAACGGATAACCTGCTGAACCCGAACCTTTGAGTTCGGTTTAATTCTAATTTATTTGTGGCAATACCGCTACGAAACCTCTTTAATCCAGACCCTCTTCAAAGAGTACGCCCATCTGAGGCGACAAATCATAGATCGGAAACCAAAAGTTATTATGCCTTCTTTCATCGAAAAAATCGGAAAACTGTTCAAAAAGCAGGAAACCTACCGCCCCTCGCAGTCCAAAGCTGCCCCCAAGCCTGTTGTTGAGGCAAAAAAAACTCCGACCAGACAGCAGCCTAAAGCGGAAGCACCCCGCAAACACACCACCCATCGCGGCGGACGCGCAAATCACCAAGAATCGCCGCACCAGCCCGCACCAGCCCGCAAGCCCACGGAACCTTGGGATCCAGCCACCTTTCAGGTCGAACCGAAAGAAGGCAAAACCCGCTTTCAGGACATGAACCTGCCGGTCGATATTTTCCACGCCATTGCCGATCTGAACTTTCAGTATTGCACGCCGATTCAGGCCGGAATCCTGCCGCTCACGCTGGCCGGCAAAGATATGGCCGGTAAAGCGCAGACCGGAACCGGAAAAACAGCCGCCTTCCTGCTCGGCATCCTCACCCGCTTTATCAAAAATAGACAGGAAGCTCCCAAGCCCGGAACGCCCCGCGCACTCATCCTCGCCCCGACGCGCGAACTCGCCATGCAGATCCGCGACGACGCTGAAAAACTCAGCAAATACACCCCCTTCCACACCGTTGCCATCTATGGCGGCATCGACTACGACAAACAGCGCCGCATGCTCGAACAGCCCGTGGACATCATCGTCGCAACTCCCGGACGCCTCATCGACTTCGTTAATCAGGGTGTCATCAACCTGCGCGAAGTCGAAGTTCTCGTCATCGACGAAGCCGACCGCATGCTCGACATGGGCTTCATTCCGGATGTCCGCAAAATCGTCTACAAAACCCCGCCCAAAGAAAACCGGCAGACCCTGCTCTTTAGCGCCACTCTCGACGACGAAGTGATGCGTCTGGCCTCTGCCTGGATGGTCGATCCCGGCAAAATTGAAATCGAACCCGACCAAAATGCTACCAAGCTGATTGATCAGCAGGTCTACATCGTCACCGATGACCAGAAATTCGCCCTGCTCTACAACATCCTTAAAAAAGAAGTGGTCGAAGGCACCGCGCTCATCTTCACCAACCGCCGCGACCAGACCGAACGCCTTGCCGACGCCCTTTACCGCTACGGCATCGACTGTGAAATCCTCTCCGGTGCCGTCGCTCAGAACAAGCGCCAGCGCATTCTCGCCGACTTCAAAGACGGACGTTGCAAACTGGTCGTCGCCACCGACGTCGCCGGGCGCGGCATCCACGTTGACGACATCACCCACGTCATCAACTTCAACATCCCGGCGCAGCCCGACGACTACGTTCACCGCATCGGCCGCACCGGCCGCGCCGGTAAAAAAGGAATTTCGGTCACCTTCGCCTGCGAAAAAGAATCGTTCGAGCTGCCCGCCATTGAAGAACTTCTCGGCAAACGCCTGCCTTGCATTCAACCCGAACCGGAAATGCTTATCCTGCCTGCACCGGTACGCAAAGCGCCTCACCGTGAAAGCCGTCCACCTGCTCGCGACGGTGGTCGCAGTGGAGGCCGCCCGCCACCCCGCCGTTCGAATCGCTCACGGTAAACCGTTCCGGCCCGCGCCGCTAAACAAAAAGGCCGTCCTTCCGGGCGGCCTTTTTATTTCCAATGATTGGAAAGCTTCTGCGTTATTCTGCGCCTTCTGCGGGCTGAACTTCTTCCGTCTTCGCCTCTTGCGCTGCGACGGGCGCGGTGTGTCCGTTGCCGTTTTTCAGAAGCTCCTCGGGCACTTCACCGGTGCTCAGGATTTCCATGACCTGATCGCCGTCGAGCGTTTCATATTTGATGAGCAGTTCGGCAATCAATTCAAGCCGGTCGCGGTGATCCTTCAGAATGTTCGCGGCGGTTTCGTGCGCTTCTCTCAGGATGTTATCGATTTCAACGTCGATCAGTTGCGTGATTTTCTCGCTGTGAATTTCGTTCCGGCTGATTTCACGGCCAAGGAACATCTGCTCCTGCCCGGAACCATAGTTGCGCGGGCCGAGCGTTTCGCTCATACCGAATTCGCAAACCATCGCGCGGGCGATCCGGGTGGCGCGTTCAATATCGTTCTGAGCGCCGGTGGTAACATCGCCGAAAATCATTTCTTCGGCAGCGCGTCCGCCCATCAGGCCGATCAGCATACCCATCAGCCGTTTGCGTCCCTGTGTGTAGCGGTCTTTTTCCGGCAGCTGCATGGTGGCGCCCAGTGCGCGTCCGCGCGGAATGACCGTCACCTTATGCAACGGTTCGGTCTGTTCGGTTTTCGCCAGCACGATGGCATGCCCTGCTTCGTGATAGGCCGTCAGCTTTTTCTCTTCGGTGTCGAGCATGTGGCTGCGGCGTTCGCGACCCCAAGAAACTTTATCGCGCGCTTCTTCGAAGTCGGGAAGCTCGACCGCTTCCGCGCCGCGCCGCGCCGCGAGCAGCGCCGCTTCGTTGACGAGATTCATTAAATCCGCGCCGGAAAAGCCGGGCGTACCGCGCGCCACTTTGGTGAGATCAACATCTTTGGCCAGAGTCACCCGTTTGACGTGAATATTGAGAATCTCTTCGCGCCCTTTAAGGTTCGGCAGATCGATAAAAACCTGACGGTCGAAGCGGCCCGGACGCATCAGCGCGGGGTCGAGCACATCGGGACGGTTGGTGGCTGCAATGATGATCACGCCTTCGGTAGTATCGAAGCCGTCCATTTCAACCAGCAGCGCATTCAGCGTCTGCTCGCGTTCATCGTGCCCGCCGCCCATACCGGAAAACCGGCTGCGACCCACGGCATCAATTTCATCCACGAAAATAATACACGGCGCGCTCTTGCGGCCCTGCTCAAACATATCTCGCACACGGCTGGCGCCGACACCAACGAACATCTCGACGAAGTCCGAACCGCTGATCGAGAAGAACGGCACTTCGGCCTCGCCTGCGACTGCTTTGGCAATCAACGTTTTACCGGTACCGGGCGCGCCCGCCAGCAGAACGCCTTTCGGCATTTTACCGCCGAGCCGCTGGAACTGTTTCGGATTTTTCAAAAACTCGACCACTTCCTGAAGTTCTTCTTTTGCTTCGTCCACACCGGCGACATCGGCGAACGTCGTGCGGTTTTTATCGTCGCGCTGAAGCAGTTTGGCGCGGCTCTTGCCAAAGCTCATTGCCCGTCCACCTGCCATCTTCATCTGCCGGAAGAAGAAGAAATAGATGAGAAGAAAGCCGACAGCAAACGGCGCCACGTTCCAGAACACCTGCCAGAACGGCGAAGCCGCGCGCACTTTGAAGGTGACGTTTTGTTCCTGAAGCATCTTTAGCAGGTCTTCGGTGACCACCACATCGACGCGGAATTTTTTTGCCTTGCCGGTTTTGCTATCCAGATCCTTCAGGTCGCCGGTGATGTAATCATTGCCGGAGGTTTCGCGCACGATATCGCAACTGATAATGCGGCCTTCCTTCGCCATCTGGACAAAGCCGGGGTTATAGTCCAGCTTCTCCTGCTGTTCCGGCTTCTGAAAAAATTGCAGCCCCATCAGCACCAGCGCCATCATCAGAAACCACATCGCAAAGCCCTTCATCGGCATCGGCGGTTTCACCACCGGCGGCTTCTTGCGCGGCTCTTTTTTCTCAGGGGTTTCGGGAATATTCGAGTTTTCTTCCATAATTAAATCCTTATCGGCGAAGACCCTAACACCGGACCCCGCCCAAATCAACTTGAAGGGCGGGAGAATAGCCGCCGAACCCGCGAAAAGACACCAAAAAGGCATGGGAAATCCGATTCCTTCTTGTAGCCGAGGGCCGCCCGGCCTGAGCAACGTCGAAGGGTGCCCTCGGACCGCGATCGCGGATCGCGGCTACAATCCCATCGCCTTATGAAGTCGTTATTTTAGATTGTGTGCCTTTCAGACGGCGGCTAGTCTGCCGACTCAGAAGAAAGAGCCATTTCTAAAACAGCAACCTTGAGTTTGCCCAATAACACACCCTGTCGGATACGGTAAGAGAATGAATCAAAACAAAAAAATCTTCGGATGGGTTATCGGAGTTCCGATTATCTCCACGGCTCACTGTTTCATTCAATATCGGTTAATTGATCTTTTTGTAGCTTGGGGTTACAGCGGGGCTCCCCCGTCAATTTGGGTTACGGCACCATTTCATGTCATATTTTTCATCTTAAATCCCTTGATGCCCGCGGTAGGGTATTTAGATGGGAATATTGTTAGATTGCATGACTACTGGTATTCCCTGTCCTCGATTGCAAGTGCGGTGATTTGGTCGTGCCTGATAGTTTGGCTCATAATAAAGCAGTTGAAACGTAACCAGCCCACCACGGGTTGAGTTTACGGCTAACGCCGATGTGCTCTTGTAACCATTAAGCCCAATCTTCATTCACAAACAAATGCAGGGCTGGTTCGGAATCCGATGACAGTTCCCAGCCACGGGCAATGCGGTAGCCGGGGAGCCAGACAATTTCTCCGCCGCATTCGACGATGGGCCATTGTTCGCGCTGAGCCTTCGGAATTTTCAGGTCGGTGAAAATATCCTGAAGTTTTTTGGAACCTTCCATGCCGTACGGTTCCATCCGGTCGCCGGGCCGCGCGGCACGAACGGCGACTTCCCTGCCTGCGACTTTGGCGAGCGAAACGGAGGCGCACCACGATCCGCGCAGAATTCCGACGCCTTCTTCCGTCTTGATGAACAACGTAGACGCGACGCCCTCGTCGCGTTCTTCGTGCATGTAACGCGACGAGGGCGTCGCGTCTACGCTCAACTTCCCATACTCATTAACCAATCGTAGTCCTTCCAGGTCGAGGAACTGCGTTCCGCTTGTTTTTTCGGAAAATGAAACAACCTGTTCGACCGCATCAAAGGTTGGTGTTACGCCTTGCTCAATCAGCCAGTCACGGATTTCGCGCCGCCGGGCCGCTTTTTCAGGATGATCTTCTTCGTCACGCAGAATTTCCATGGTGCGGAGAATATTTTCGGCGGCGCGCTCATTGAGTTTTCCAAACATTGGAAGAAGCTGACGGCGGATAAAATTGCGCGAAATGGTTTCATCGGTGTTGGTGGCGTCTTCGCACCATTCGATTTTTTCTGTTTCCAGCCACTGGATAATTTCTGTCCGCCGGATTCCAAGCATTGGACGAATGAGCGTTAGTGTTCGGGATCGTAGACGCGACGCACCCGTCGCGTCCGCAGTGTCTGAGAAACGCGACGAGGGCGTCGCGTCTACGTTTTCCAAACATTGGAAAGAGCGCATTCCGCTGAGTCCGCTTGGCCCGGTGCCGCGTGCGGCGCGCAGGAAGAAGGTTTCGAGTTGGTCGTCGGCGTGATGTGCCAGTGCGATGCGCGCCGGTGCAAAAGTGCGAAAGAATTCGTGGCGGGCTTCTCGGGCGGCCATTTCGAGCGAGATTCCTTTTTCTTTGGCGAGCGCCGGAACATCGGTCTTGGCGGCAACACACTTGATCCCGAGTTTTTTGCAAAGCGCTTTGACGAATGCTTCGTCGCCATCGGCTTCCGCGCCGCGAATGGAATGGTTCAGGTGTGCGGCGGTCAGCCGATATCCGAACCGGTGCAAAATGTGGAGCAACGCGACAGAATCCGCACCGCCGGAAACCCCGACGACAACATGCGTGTCGGCAGGAATCAGATTTTCCCGCTCAATCACTGCTTTGACTTTTTCGATCAGGTTCACAGCCGCTAATTAACGCCAATGAGGTTGAATAGACAAGCGCGCAAAATTTCTGGAGTGCGGACGCAAGCGCAGCGCGAGGCCGCTTTTAAAACTCCGTCGCACTTCGTTTGCCAGACACTCCAGAAATTCAGCCGAGTTTCGTCAGTCCACCCATGTAGGGGCGCAGGGCTTCGGGAATGGTGACCGTACCGGAGCCGTTCTGGTTGTTTTCGATCAGCGCAACGACAAGGCGCGGCAGAGCGACGCCGGAGCCGTTGAGCGTATGCAAGAATTGCGGTTTACCGTGTTCGTCGCGACAGCGGATGCGGGCACGGCGCGCCTGATAATCCCAGAAGTTGCTGACGGAAGAAACTTCGAGCCACTTTTCGACGCCGGGCGCCCACAGTTCAATGTCGTAGCATTTGGCGGCGCTGAAGCCGATGTCGGCGGTACAGAGTTCGATAACGCGGTAGTGCAGACCGAGTTTTTGCAGAACGGCTTCGGCTTCGCGGACGAGGATTTCGTGCTGTTTTTCAGAAGCTTCCGGCTTCACAAAGTTAACCATTTCGACTTTATCGAACTGGTGCAGGCGAAGCAGTCCGCGGGTGTCGCGTCCGGCGGCGCCAGCTTCGCGGCGGAAGCACGGCGTGTAAGCCGTCAGCTTGAGCGGTTTTTCGACGTCGATGATTTCGTCGGCGTAAAGATTTGTAACAGGTACTTCGGCGGTCGGTACCGGGTAAAGTTCGTCGGTGCTGATGTAATACATGTCTTCGGAAAATTTCGGCAACTGTCCGGTACCGGTCATGGCAGCGGCGTTGCAGACAAACGGCGGTTCGACCTCGGTGTAGCCGTGTTCGGTCGTGTGCAGGTCGAGCATAAACTGGATGAGCGCACGCTGAAGCTTTGCCCCCTGCCCCGTGTAAACCGGAAAGCCGGAGCCGGCAATCTTCGTGCCGCGCTCGAAATCGACGAGCTTGAGCGCCTCGCAGATGTCCCAATGCGGCTTGATTTCAAAATCGAATTTTTTCTGTTCACCCCAGGTGCGGACAACGACGTTATCGGTTTCGTCTTTACCAACCGGAACGGCAGGAAGCGGCAGGTTGGGAATAAAAAGAAGCGTGTTCAGAATTTTTTCGTCAAGTTCGCGCACCTTTTCGTCGAGCGCAGTAATGCGGTCGCCAATGACGCGGACTTCTTCCTTGGCCGCTTCGGCCTCGGACTTTTTACCGTCCTTCATAAGTCCGCCGATTTTTTTCGAAGCGGCGTTCCGCATACTTTTCAGTTCTTCCGCTTCGGTGATGGCGGCGCGGCGGGCGGCATCGAGGCCGAGCAGTCCGTCGATATCGGCCTCGGCCTTGCGATGGACGAGTGCCTTTTTGATGACGTCTGGATTTTCGCGGATGAATTTGATGTCGAGCATGGCAGTTATCCTTTATTCAATTGGCGGGTACCGTCGATGGCAACGGCGATGGCAGCCAGTTCGCCAATATTGGTGAGTACGCTGGCCTCAATCCGGCTGCAAGTCTCCAACACACCTTTCCATGCATACTTCGGAAGTCGCTCCATCATCTGAGGGATGAAGGTGTCGCCGCCGTGAATGGCCAGTGTGCCCATGACGATGGCCTGAGGATTGAGCGTCTGTAACAGGATGCTGACGGCATGCGCCATTTTTTCAATGAACCCTTCCCACTTTTTGCAGGCGTAAGGATCCCCGGCGCGAATGGCGGCGCGGATTTCCTGCATGCTGATCTTCGCCGGATCGCCGCCCGCTTCTTTAAGGATTGATGTTTGCGCGCCTTTGGCGATGTCGGCACGCACCTGATCGGCAAAATTTTTGCCGCCGCAGTAGGCTTCCCAGCAACCAGTCTTCCCGCAACCACAACGCGGGCCGTTGAGATCCAGTGTGATATGCCCCACTTCGCCGGCCAGATCGTTAGTTCCTGCAACCAGCTGTCCGTTACAAATAATGCCGGCACCGATACCGGTGCTCATTGTGAGATAGATCAAGTCCAGTCCTTTGCAGGCTCCGAACCAAAACTCTGCCAGTCCGGCGCCGTTGGCATCGTTCTGCATAAAGGTCGGACGTTTGAATTTTTCTTCAAAGAAATCGCCAACCGCAAAGGGCTCCCAGCCGCGCAAATTCGGAGTCTTTAGGATCATACGGCGCTTCGAACACATCGGCGCCGGAGACGTGATCCCGATCGCGGCGATCTGGCCGCCTTTCAGTCCTGCCGCCGCAATCAGTTCTTCGGCGACCTGTGCGGCCTGCTGCATAGTGTCCTGCACGCTTTCCGGATTGGTCGGAAACCGACGGTCGGCAATAATCTTTCCCTGTTCGTCGCCGATGGAAACTGCAATTTTGGTTCCGCCAATATCAATGCCTAAAAAATTCATGGGTTCCTTTTCCTCTGGAGGTCTTGCTTTTTACCCATCCTCCCGATGCATGCAATCAAAATATAGGTTTATCAGCCCATGAGCAGAAGCAGGACGACTGTCACCCCGTTAAACAAGACGTGCATTCCAATCGGAACCAGTAGCGACTGCGTGCGGGCATAGGCCAGACTGAACATCACCGAAAGCAGAAAAAGCGGGAGAAACGACGGCAGATGGAAATGCATTCCGCCGAAAACCATGGAGACCAGCACGATCCCCGGCCAGAAGCCGGTGCGGCGAACCATGAACGGAAGCAGCACGCCGCGGAAAACAATCTCTTCGAAGACCGGGGCAACGATGATCACGATAAAGAAAAGTAATGTACGAACCGGCCACGGTGCGGACACGGTCAGCACTTGTGCAATATCCTGCAGGAGCATTTCACGACCGAAGTGCTGAAGAAAAATCTGATAGAGCGCGCTGCACAGCCAGAGCAATGGAAGCGCCGCCAGATAAAAAATCACCGAAAGGCCCAGCCAGGCCGGAGCTTTTTTCCAGTGCAGTCCGAACAATTCGCACGCCCGAACTCCGGCAATATGAAACAGCAGGCCGAGAAGGCCCAGCCCCGGCAGGTGAAACAACAGGGTCTGAAAAATAACGGTATGCGGCTCGACCTCTCCTTGCGGGAACATGAGCAGATAGAGCCACGATGTAAGCAGGTAGAATCCGATTACGCCGCCGAAAAAAATCATCACCAACTGCCACGGAAGAGCGCGCGCGGAAAGCCTTCCGGACAGCTCCGGCAGAGGAACGGGCCGCTTCATCCAATGCAATACCAGTCCGATCTCCGCAGTAATGCCGAGACAGATCAGCAACAGAAAAAAAAGGCCGGAGGCAACCGTGCCCGGAGGCGGGCTACTGTATTCCCAGAACGGTTTGGCCGACGGCAGTATTTCAGCTAACAACAAGGAAAAGGTCATGGTCAGCGGACAATAGCGGCTTGCGTTCAGTTTTTAAATCAAATACCGTGGCCGCCTTTTTAAGGGTGGAGAAAATACATGATGAAAACAGGTCTGGTTGGATGGCGCGGCATGGTCGGCTCGGTGCTGATGGAACGTATGCTTGCGGAAAATGATTTCGCAACGATCGATCCCGTGTTTTTCACCACATCGCAGGCGGGACAACCCGCTCCGAATGTCGGGAACGGCAGTTCCATCCTCCTCGACGCCTCAAACATTGATGCGCTCGGTGCCATGGATACCATCATCACCTGCCAAGGCGGCGATTATACAACGGCTGTTCACGGCAAACTGCGTGCCGCCGGGTGGAATGGATACTGGATTGATGCCGCCTCGACTCTGCGCATGAGCAAAGATGCCGTCATTATCCTCGACCCGATCAACCGCCCGGTCATCGACAACGCTCTCGCCGACGGGAAAAAAGATTTTATCGGCGGAAACTGCACGGTCAGCCTGATGCTGATGGCTATCGGAGGACTCTTCAAAGCCGGCCTAGTTGAGTGGCTTTCATCCATGACCTATCAGGCCGCCTCCGGTGCTGGCGCACAGAATATGCGCGAACTGCTCAGTCAGATGGGCACGCTGCATCAGACCGCTTCCGCTGACTTGAAAACGCCATCCTCCGCGATTCTCGACATCGACCGCAAAGTGACGGCCAGTCTGCGCAGTCAGGAAATGCCGACCGAATATTTCGGCGCCCCGCTGGCAGGTTCACTGATTCCGTGGATCGACAAAGCAGTCGAGGACGGCCAGACCAAAGAAGAGTGGAAGGGTTTTGCGGAAACCAACAAAATTCTGGGAACCAAAACTCCCATCGCAATTGACGGCCTTTGCGTACGGATCGGCGCCATGCGCTGCCACAGCCAGGGTCTGACCATTAAGCTGAAGAAAAATATTCCGGTCGAAGAAATCATCGAAATCATCCGCAACGACAACGAGTGGGTGGATGTGGTCGGCAACACTAAAGCGGAAACGCTCGCCAGACTGACGCCCGCAGCAATTTCCGGCACGCTGACAGTTCCTGTCGGACGCATTCACAAAATGAAAATGGGGCCGGAATATCTGGCTGCCTTCACCTGCGGCGACCAGCTGCTCTGGGGCGCGGCCGAACCGCTGCGCCGGATGCTGCGCATCCTGCAGGGATAAGACCGTTACTCGTATCCGCCCATACCGGGAATGTTCATCGAACCTTCCCAGCGGGCAGGCGTATTCCAAGGCATGTCGGAATATTCGCGCTTTGTACCGTCCTCATATTTGGGCGTTGAGCACCCTGTGAGTACGATGAAGAGAAGGGCCAAGGCTGTAAGTTTTCCAGTCATAGGGAAACCATATGCCCTTTTCCCGGATATTTTGGAACCTTTTTTTCCAAAACATCCAGACCTACCCGCCGCGAACACGCGAGAGACAGGCAAAGAGTTCCGGATAGAGCGCCGTTCTGGCGCGATTGAGCAGATAGAGGTGAATGCCCGGTGCGCCGCCTTCAACAAGTTCCGAAATCTGTTCAATCGCCCAGTACAGTCCGATGCGTTCCATTTTGAGCGGATCATTCTTCGCCGCTTCAAGATTCCTCAGAAATTCATCCGGCACATGGAATTCACAGAAAGTGCGCATTCGGGTGATCTGTTCGAGTGAAATCACCGGCAGCAGCCCCGGAATAATCGGCACGGTGATGCCGACTGCGCGACACGCTTCGACAAACTCAAAATAGACATGGTTGTGAAGAAAGAGCTGCGTCGTAATGAAGTCGGCGCCGGCATCTACTTTTTCTTTCAGCCGGCGAATATCTGTTTCAAGGCTGGATGCCTCCGGATGTTTTTCCGGATAACCGGCCACGCCGATGCAAAGTTGCGGATGACGATCTCGCAGGAACCCAACCAGTTCGGCGGCATAGCGGAATCCACCGTCCGCCGGTTTGAAAAATTTTTCTCCGCGCGGCGGATCGCCGCGCAACGCCATAACGTTTTGAAACCCCTGTTCGACCAGCGCCTCGGTTGAGCTCGCCAATTCGCTGCGAGACATGCCGACGCAGGTGCAGTGCGGCATAACCGCATCATAGCCGAGTCCGCACAGCTGCTTTGAAATTTCAAGTGTGGGGCCTGCGGCAGAACCGCCCGCGCCGCAGGTTACTGAAACAAAGTCCGGCTTCAAGCCGGTCAGTTCGACGGCCCCTTTATGGAAAGCGGTTTGAGCCGCTTCGGTTTTCGGCGGAAAAAACTCCACGGAAATCAGCGGGTATCCGGTTGTTTTTAATTTTTGAGTAACGGTCATGTGAATCTGTTTATCCGGATAAACGGAATTCAGCAAGTCAAAAAAACAGCCGCCCGTTGCGGGGCGGCTGTGTTCGTTCCAGCTGAACGCTTAGCCGAGGACAGCGTCCTTGGCGGCTTTGGCGATGCGGAATTTGAGAACCGTCTTGGCGGCAATCTTGATTGTCGCGCCGGTGGCAGGATTACGACCCATGCGGGCTTTGCGTTTTACTTTAACCAGTTTGCCGAGACCCGGAACGGTGAAGCCGGCGGCGGCACCTTTATAGGCCTGAGCGATGATGGATTCGAGGGCTGATTTTGCCTGAACTTTGCTGATGCCGGCGTCTTCGGCGATCTTGGCGATGATCTGAGACTTGGTTGCTGCTTTTGCCATTGCGGATTCTCCTGTTACACTATGGTTTCTGTTTCCGGCCTTTGATCGGCCCCTTTTTGTTGGGGAATTCTTACTGCAAACACAGAAAGCGCGCAAGGCGAAATGCGATAATAATTAAGTATAGCCGATGGTTCGTGAAGATCGGCGCAATTACACGCCGACCGTTTTCACCGCATGCAGCGTGTCGATGAGCAGACTGACTTCATCCTGCGTCACCCGGAAAAAGCCTTCGTCCACCGCAAAACAGGCCGGATCTGCGCCGGGGCTTTCGATGCGAACGATTCCTTTTATAACACGCGCCAGCACCGGAATGTGTCCTTGATATACCTGCATTTCGCCCTGCTCTGCCGGTATTGTCACAGCCAGAGCCGTTCCATCGTAGGCGACTTCTTTCGGCGTAATAATTTTTACTCTGAGCATTGCGGCCATGATCAGATCCCTTCGATCGCTTCCGCGATGCCGCCCTTCATATAGAAATTGGATTCCGGCACCGCATCGTGCTGTCCTTCCAGAATTTCTTTGAATCCGCGCACGGTTTCCTGAACCGTTACCTGCCGGCCCTGCTGTCCGGTGAACACTTCCGCCACTGTGAACGGCTGGCTCAAAAATTTCTGTATGCGGCGGGCGCGATTGACGATGACCTTGTCTTCATTGGACAGTTCATCAATCCCCAGAATGGCAATGATGTCCTGCAGTTCTTTGTAGCGCTGAAGTACCGCCTGAACGCCGCGCGCCGTGTTGTAATGTTCTTCGCCGACAATTTCCGGAGAAAGCGCACGCGAATTCGAGGCCAGCGGGTCAACCGCCGGGAAAATTCCCTGCGCGGTGAGTGCGCGGTCGAGCACGATGGTGGCATCGAGATGGGCAAACGTCGTGGCCGGTGCCGGGTCGGTCAGGTCATCGGCGGGGACATACACAGCCTGGAATGATGTGATGGAACCTGACCGCGTGGAAGTAATCCGCTCTTGCAGCTCGCCCATTTCCGTAGAAAGGGTCGGCTGATAGCCCACCGCGCTGGGCGTGCGTCCAAGCAGGGCCGACACTTCGGCTCCGGCTTGCGAGAAGCGGAAAATATTATCGATGAAAAGCAGTACGTCCTGAAATTTTTCGTCGCGGAAATATTCAGCCACCGTCAAGGCCGTCAGCGCCACACGCATACGGGCGCCCGGCGGTTCATTCATCTGGCCGTAGACCAGAGCGATTTTCGATTTTTCGAGATCCGCCTGATTGATGACGCCGGCTTCGGACATTTCATGATAGAGGTCGTTTCCTTCGCGCGAGCGTTCGCCGACGCCGGCAAAAACAGAGTATCCGCCGTGCAGTTTGGCGATGTTGTTGATCAGCTCCATAATCACGACGGTTTTCCCTACGCCTGCGCCGCCGAACGCGCCGACTTTACCGCCTTTCAAAAAAGGGCAGATCAGGTCGATCACTTTGATACCGGTCGTCAGCACTTCCGGCTTGGTCGTCTGTTCAGTCAGCAGGGGAGGACGCCGGTGAATAGGCAGCCGTTTTTCCGCTTTAACCTCACCGCGTTCGTCAACTGGATCGCCGGTGACATTCATCATGCGCCCCATTACACCCTGTCCAACCGGAACCGTGATCGGCCCGCCCGTGGGGTTGACCGGCGTGCCGCGCTGGAGACCTTCCGCCGCGCCCATGGCAATGGTGCGCACCCAGTGTCCGCCGACGTGCTGCTGAACTTCCAGCACCAGCTTGCGAACCGTACCGTCAACATCGGCCTGCTCGACCGTCAGCGCTTCATAAATCCCCGGCAGATCGGCGGCGCTTTCGAATTCGACATCCACTACCGGCCCGATCACCTGAACAATTTTGCCCTGCTTCATTTACCGCCTCGTTTCCTGAACATTGCTTCGTTAAAATTCTGCCGCCCGTTATCCATCGATTCCGGCGGCGCTGCCAATTTCCAAAAGTTCTTTCGTGATAGACGCCTGCCGAAGGTTGTTATGAACCAGCTGCAGGCTGTTGTTCATGTCTCTGGCATTATCCGTCGCCTGCTTCATCGACACCATGCGGGCGCTGTGTTCGCTGGCACGGACTTCGCGCATGATTTGCAGCAGCTGATAATCCAGACTGCGCAATAGAAGTGATTCATAGACGGTGTTGGCATTCGGTTCAAAACTGAATTCTACGATGTTTTTCAGACCCTGCTGCGCCTGCTCCATTTTGGTGCGTCTCAGCGTTTCCGGCATCAGGTCGAAAAATTCCTGCGACTGTCCTGCCGGCAGGAAGCGCCATGTCAGCGGCACCTGTTTAAAGGTGGAGACATAGTCGCTGAAAACAATATCCGCGCTGTCGATTTCATCATCCATAAAAAGCTGCGCCACGAACCGGCAGACCATCCGGGCTTCGGAAAGTTTCGGTTGATCGCTATAGTCGAAATCCACAATCAGCAGCCGTCCGGTTTTTTGCACGAACTGGGCCGCCTTGGCTCCGATGGTTACAAACAGCGTGTTGTCGCGGTCATACTTAACGACCTCACGGAAAATATTGGTATTCAGTGAGCCGCACAATCCGCGATCCGTGCCGACCAGAATAATTAATTTCCGCTCGCCGTTCCGCTGCTCCATCAGCCCGTGCTGATAGGTGCCGATATATTGCGTCACCTGAGTGAGGATGTCGTTCAGCATGTCGGCGTAGGGAATTCCGTACAACGCCGCCTGCTGGGCGCGCTTCATTTTTGAAATCGACACCATCTGCATGGCCTTGGTGATTTTGGCCATGGAGCGGATCGATTTGATGCGCCGTCGGATGTCGCGTAAATTTGCCATAGCTGTCCGTCAGGCCAAACTTTGATATTCAGCCATTACTTCTTCGAGGCCCTTCTTAATTTCCGGCGTCAGCCGTTTCTGCTGCGCAATATCTTTCAGCAGGTTCTTCCGCCGCATCCGGATGAATTCGAGAAGTTTAGCGCTGACTTCGCGCGTTTTCTCAACCGGCGTGCTGTTGAAAAAGCCCTGCTGGGCCGCCCACAGCTGAATGACCTCTTCTTCCATCGGAAAGGGATTGTATTGAGTCTGTTTAAACAGCTCGGTAATGCGCCGTCCGTGTTCGATCAGCGCGACAGTCTTGGCATCCAGATCGGAACCGAACTGGGCGAACTCTTTCATTTCATAATACTGCGCCAATTCCAGCTTCACTTTTCCGGCCACCTCTTTCATCGCTTTGGTCTGCGCGGCGGAACCGACGCGCGACACGGAAATCCCGATCGACATCGCGGGCCGGATCCCTTGATAGAACAGATCGCTTTCCAGATAAATCTGCCCGTCGGTGATGGAAATGACATTAGTCGGAATATAGGCGGATACGTCGCCGATTTGAGTTTCAATGATTGGAAGCGAGGTGAGCGTTCCGCCGCCGTGCGCTTTCGACATACAGGCCGAGCGCTCCAGCAGGCGGCTGTGCAGATAAAAAATATCGCCCGGATACGCTTCGCGTCCGGAAGGCCGGCGCAAAACCAGCGACATCTGCCGGTAGGCCACCGCGTGTTTAGAAAGATCGTCGTACACCACCAGCGCATCCATGCCGTGATCCATAAACCACTCGCCGATCGCCGTGCCGCTGAACGGAGCCAGATATTGCATGGCCGCCGAATCAGCCGCCGTAGCCACCACCACCACCGTGTACTTCAGCGCGCCGTGCTCTTCCAGTACGCGCACAACCTGCGCCACGCTCGATTGCCGCTGTCCGATCGCCACATAAACCGAAAACACCGGATGAACATTGGTGTCCCCGGCGACTTCAGCTTCATGGTTCAGGCGCGCCTGATTAATAATGGCATCCACCGCGATGGTCGTCTTGCCGGTCGAACGGTCGCCGATGATCAGTTCGCGCTGGCCTCGTCCGATCGGAATCACCGCGTCAATGGCGAGAATGCCGGTTTGCAACGGCACGGAAACCGACTGCCGGCCGATAATGCCAGGCGCCGAACGCTCCACCGGATTCATCCCCGCAGCATCAATCGGGCCTTTGCCGTCGAGCGGATGTCCGAGAGGATCCACCACGCGGCCAAGCATGGCGCGACCGCAGGGAATTTCGAGCAACCGGCCGGTCGAACGGACGGTCTGTCCTTCGCGGACGGTTTCAGCGCCGCTCAGAACCACAGCGCCCACGCTGTTTTCTTCAAGATTCAATGCCAGACCGGTCACCCCGTTACCGAAGTCGATCATTTCGTTCAGCCGGATATTACGCAACCCTTCGATCCGGGCCACGCCATCGCCAACTTCCATGACCTTGCCCGTTTCCTCGCTCTGCGCCTCCGGGTGAAATTGTGCGAGAGTCTGTTCAATGTCCGCCACGATAGATTGCATAGTGCGTTAACCAGCCTTTCCGTCCGAAAAATTCATTTTCCCAATAACTTGTCCTGCAATATTTCCAATTGCCGCGCAATGGTCAGATCCGTTACCTGATATCCTTGCTCAACTCTCAACCCGCCGATGACGGCAGGATCAACCGAAAAACTGACCCCGGCTTTCACCGATTCTGTTTTGCGAAACATCCCTGAAAGCTGTTCCTGCTGCGGAGTCGAAAGCCGGGCCGCACTGGTGATGCCGACTCGGTTCGTACGGATGTAAACTTCCAGCCGTTGCACGAAGCACCTCAAAACGGCTTCGGCGTCGCGCCCGTCGCGCTGCTTCACAGCCTGAACCGCCTCCCGGATACGGTTCGCATCGGGAGTGCCGTTGACGGAAACGGATTGCCACAGAAGGCGGGCGTTTCGGCGGTTCTGACGGGTGAGCTTCATATTATTCCTGCGAAGACGCGGCAATCTCATGAATCGCCGACTGCACCAGCCGATCCTGATCGGCGGCGGTCAAATTCATTTGCGCCAGCTTCGCGGTCAGATTCACAACCATCGTTGCGATTTCGGCTTTGAGTTCTGTTTTCAGGCGCGCCTGATCAAGCTGAGCATCCTCGCGCGCTTTCGCCAGCATCTCATTACCGAGCAGTTCGCAGCGGATTTTTTCCTGACTCAGCAGTTCGGCCACGTTGGCTTTGGCTTCGGACACAACTTTTTCGGCATGTTCCTGCGCTTTGTGCAGCACCTCTTTACGCGCCTCCTCGACGGCCTGAAGTTCGCGCCGCGCCCGCTCATTGTTGGCGACCGCCTCATCGGCCTCTCTCTGCCGATCCGCCACCGTTTTCATCACGGTCTTGAATACAAACTTATTCAAAATCCATGCGATGATCAGAAACGCGACGGCCTGAGAGATGAAGTCATACCAGTTGACGCCGAATTTCAGAAGGGGGTTTTCGATGACAGCCAGTATCAACAATGTACTCATGATGCTCCGTCTGCCCTGCGGCCTACTTCAGGAAAATTGCGTAAAACACGCAGGCTTCGGCAAAGGCAATCGCCAGAATCGCCTGTACCATAACTTTCGTGCTCGCTCCGGGGTTCCGACCGACCGCAGAGACCGCGCCATAACCGATCCACCCTACAGCCAACGCGGCACCAGCTGCCGCAATACCGATATGCATTGATGGGTCCATATTTTATCTCCTTTTCTTACTGTTGTTGTGCATCCGAAACAATCTCCTGCTCCGGATGATTCTCTTCGCCCTCGTGACTGCAAATTAACATAACAAAAACAGCACAAAGAAGGGTGAAAACAAAGGCCTGAATCAGCCCGACCAGCACTTCCATCAGATAAAACGGAACCGGCAGCAACCAGCCGAGCGCAGGAATTTTATGTAGCATGGTTTCCAGCATGACTTCTCCGGCAAAAATATTGCCGTACAACCGAAGCGCCAGTGAAAACGGACGGATAATAATAGAAAACACTTCCAGAAATCCGACCGCCAGAAACACAATCGCCATGACAAAGTACATGATGCCCTTCAGCCCGCCCTTGGGCGCAAAAATGTGTTTTAAGATGCCGACCGGCCCGTTTTCTTTCCACGCCCAGATAAACCAGAACAGGAAAAACAATGCGCCCAGTGCCAGCGTCGTGTTGAGATCGGCGTTAACTCCGCGAAACAGCGGTTGAGTCACCTTGAACATATGCTCCGTCGCGTGTCCCCAGCCGATGCTTCCAATGCCTGGAAACAATCCCAGCCAGTTGGAGCAGAGAATAAAAATGAAAAAGGAGCCCAGCAGCCAGAAGGTTTTCCGCGCCAGCTTTTCCCCCATAATGTCCGCCAGAAATCCGTGCAGGAAAATCACCAGCGATTCGACCGCGCCGGTAAACATGGTTTGGTGTCCGACCCGTACCTGTTGACGAAACCTCAGGGAGACACCGATCAAAATAAACGCGGCCAGCCAGCCGGTAAGCATCGAGTTGGTAACCGGCACACTGGCGACAGTGAAAACTACCGGCGCGCTGGCGGGCAGATGTTCTTCGGTCGGTACGTCCGCAGAAACCGGATGCTCCGCGGCGGCTTCCGGTACGCTTGCGACAGACAAATCGGTAATTCCAAACAGAAATGTAATGAGGAGCGCACACATCCAGCGGCCCGCCGGGGTTAACCCGTTACGAAGAGGCCGAATGGATAATCTGTTTTGCATGGTTCAAATGCCCGTGTCCGTCATGATCCTGAAGATGGTCTCCGCATCCTTTGCCGTTAGAATTTTTTTACGGTTGGTTTCCGACTGCAACAGTCGTCCGATTTCCGCCAGACAGCGAACATGAGGACCGGCCTGTGTCACCGAGGAAAGAATCAGTATGATGATTTTTGAAGGCTGGCCGTCGGCACTTTTGAAATCAATGCCCTTCTGCTTTATTCCGACCGCCACCAGCAGCTTGTCAATCGAGGCGGATTTCCCGTGAGGAACAGCGATGCCGTTTTCCAGGCTGGTGCTCATCTTTTGTTCGCGGTCCATCACGACCTGCACAACATCTTCCATATTGCGCAGACGATGCTTTGCGTGAATCAGTCCGACCAGTTCGCGAATGGCCTCATCCCGGCCGGTCGCATTTAACTCCACCCGGATGCAGGCGGGATCCAGTCCGCTCTTTAAAATTTCGTTTGCCATAGCTGTCCTGTCGGAAAAAGCACGGTGTACACGGCGAATTCATGAGCCTTTCGCTGGCTCCATCCTCTCGAAAAAATAAAAAATCACGGTGGGTTTATACCAACAGCTATTGCGCGTCAATTGGTTTCTAATTATAAGTGGGCCATGATTTTACGTTCCATTCAAAACCCTGCCGCTTTTATCCTGATTTTTCATTGACCGTCTGCGGCTGGAGAGCAGAATGAATCGCATCTTTGCATCGGAGAACTCTAAACATGGATCTAAAAAAGATTTTTACAAACGATTCAGTCCTGCCGGAGCTAAAGGCTGATACCAAGCGGGGCATCGTCGAAGAGATGGTCGGCTTCATGGTCGCGGCAGGAAAAATCACTAACCACACCGAGGCGGTAAAAGCCGTTCTGGCCCGCGAAGAAAAAATGTCCACCGGCATGCAGAACGGGATAGCCATTCCTCACGGCAAAACAGATGCGGTCGATCAGCTGGTCGCCGCCATTGGAATTCACCGGACGGGCGTCAGCTTTGCTGCCATGGACGGCAAACCTTCTCGTATTTTCATCCTGACGCTGTCTCCCGAAAACCGCGCCGGACCGCATATTCAGTTTCTCGCAGAAATCAGCAGACGGTTAAGCCGTCCCGAATTGCGCGGAAACCTTTTGAACGCGGCCTCCGCTGACGAAATCCTCGACGTGCTGACGGTTTAAAAAACCTGCCGTCAACAACCATGAAACGGAGGAGCGTTCTGCCTCTCCGGAATCTCGCCGGATCAAGACGAAACGCCTCAGGCGCGGTCGGCTGTCATGAAATTTACATTCCCTTGCACACCGGCTTTTGATACACAGGCTTTCTTTTATCCGCTATTCAGAAAAGCAAAACCATGCAAACAGTCGAAATGAGCCGCCGGAAAAGTGCCAGCCTGATCGTGTGTGCTCTGGGCGTCGTGTTCGGAGACATCGGCACCAGCCCGTTGTACGCCTTGCGCGAATGTTTCCATGGCACCCACGGGCTGGCTCCCACCGCGCCGAATATCCTCGGTGTCCTCTCTCTCGTCATTTGGACCCTGATTCTGATCGTCTGTCTGAAGTATGTAACCTTCGTCCTGCGGGCCGACAACCACGGCGAAGGCGGTATTCTGGCACTGTTCGCTCTCACCCGCGCCGACGAAGCCAATCGCGGAAAACGCCGCACCATTCTGGTCATGACCGGACTTCTGGGCGCCAGCCTGCTCTACGGCGACGGCATCATCACCCCCTGCATCACCGTGCTGGGCGCGGTGGAAGGTCTGAATGTTGCCACGCCGTTTTTCGAACCGTGGATTGTTCCTCTAAGCTTAGTCATTCTGTTCGCCATATTTGCCGTTCAACGCGCAGGGACCGGAAAAGTCGGCGGAGTCTTCGGCCCGGTCATGCTGGTCTGGTTCGTCGCCATCGCCCTGCTCGGGTTGCGCGGCATTATAATGGCACCTGAAGTTCTGGCCGCGCTCTCGCCGTGGCACGGCATCACCTTTCTTCTGCACAGCGGCAAAATCGGCTTCATCGTGATGGGCGCGGTATTCCTGACTGTAACCGGCGCGGAAGCGCTCTACGCCGACCTCGGCCACTTCGGCCCGCGCCCCATCCGGCTGGGCTGGTTCTTCGTCGCATTCCCGGCGCTGGTTCTGAACTACTTCGGACAAGGCGCGCTGATCCTGAAACAGCCGGAAGCTCTGGCGAATCCATTCTACATGCTCGCTCCGGGCTGGGCTCTTTATCCGCTCGTCGCACTGGCCGCCGCCGCTTCCGTCATCGCCTCGCAGGCTCTTATTTCCGGCGCGTTCTCTCTCACGATGCAGGCGATCCAGATGGGCTATCTGCCCCGCATGGAAATCCGCCACACCTCATATGAACAGCGCGGACAGGTTTACCTGCCGACAATCAACAACTTCCTTCTCATCTGCTGCCTCGCACTGGTGCTCGGCTTCCGTTCGTCCAGCAATCTGGCCTCGGCCTACGGCATTGCCGTCACCCTGACCATGATCGCCACCACCGTCCTGTTCTTCATCGTCGCCCGGAAACGCTGGGGCTGGAATGTTCTGGCCGCAGGTACGCTCTGTGCCGGTCTGCTCACGATTGAGATTTTATTCTTTGCCGCCAACGCGCTGAAAATCTGGCGCGGCGGATGGCTCCCGCTGGTGGTCGCTGCCGGCTTTATGGCCGTCATGACCACCTGGCGGACAGGCCGCCGCATTCTCAGCCGTCACATGAAAGAACGGCTGCTTCCGCTGGAAAGCTTCCTTGATGACTTAAGCCTCGGCCACGCCGTACGCGTCCCCGGCACGGCCGTTTATATGTCCGGCAATGTCCTCGGCACGCCGCTGGCCCTGCTCCACAACTTTAAACTCAACCGCTCGGTGCATGAACGCGTCGTCCTGCTCACCATCCTCGTCGCCGAAGAACCGTTCGTGAATCCCGCCGAACGCGTACAGGTTGAAACGCTCACCAACGGGTTCCACCGCGCAACCGCCCGCTACGGGTTCATGGAAAAGGCCGCCATTAACGAAATCTTCGCCTGCTGCCGCGACCTGGGTCTCGACCTCCATCCCAACGCCTGCACCTTCGTCCTCAGCCGCGAAACACTGGTCGTCACATCGGCCAAAGGAATGGCCCAGTGGAGAAAGCGCCTTCTCTCCCTCATGTCCCGTAACGCTCAGTCGGCAACCGCTTTCTTCGGCCTGCCCGCCAACCGCGTCGTCGAAATGGGCATGCAGATCGAACTGTGAGTCCGGCTCCCAATGGTTGGTTAAATTCTTCCAACCTCTGAGAAATTGACTACACTCCCCGCATGAGCAAAAAGTTATTTCTCCTCGACGGCATGGCGCTGGTTTACCGGTCCTACTTCGCCTTCATGCGCAACCCGATGATCAATTCGAAGGGCCGTAATGTTTCCGCCGTCTTCGGTTTCCTGAACACGCTGCTCGAACTGATCGAAAAGCAGAGCCCGACGCACATCGCCGTCGCCTTCGATGTCTCCGGCCCGACGTTCCGACACGATAAGTTTCCCGAATACAAAGCGCAGCGCGAGGAAACGCCGGAAGAAATCCGCGCCGCCGTTCCCTGCATTCAGGAATTTCTCAAAGCGTTCAACATTCCGATCGTCACCGCGCAAGGATTTGAAGCCGACGATCTGATCGGCACGCTCGCCCGGCTTGCCGAAAAGGAAGGCTTCGATACTTACATGGTCACGCCGGACAAAGATTTCACCCAGCTCGTCGACGCGCATACTTTCGTTTACAAGCCCGCCAAAAGCGGACTGCCGCCGGAAATCATGGGCGTTCCCGAAGTGCTCAAATATTGGGAGATCGAACGCATCGATCAGGTCACCGATATTCTCGGCCTCGCGGGCGACGCCGCCGACAATATTCCCGGCGTGCCGGGCGTCGGCCCGAAGACCGCGCAGAAATTGATCGCGCAGTACGGCTCTATCGAGAATTTGCTCAAGCACACAGAAGAGCTGAAGGGCAAGTTAAAGGAAAACCTCGAAGCCAACAAGGAGCGCGCCCTACTCTGCAAATGGCTCGTCACCATCAAAACTGATTCGCCGCTCGACTATTCACCCGATCAACTTATCCGCGGCAAACTCGACGAGGAAAAGCTCGCCGCGCTTTTTTCCGAATTTGAATTCTCCTCTTTCTCCAAACGGCTCTTTGGGAAACCCGCCGCACCGGTTGCACCCGTCGCCTCCTATGCCCCGCCGCCGCCCAAAGGCGGACAAGGCGATCTATTTTCTTTTGCGGCGGCCAAAGCGCCAGCGGCTCCGGCTGAAGAAGCCGCGCCGGCTTATAAAACCATCGACGACGTGAAGCACACCTACCACGCCGTCCAAACTCTGGAAGAGCGCAAGGCGCTGGTTGCCAAGCTGGGTGAAGCGACACGCTTCTGCTTCGACACCGAAACCACCGGACTTGATCCGCGTGAAGCGCGGCTCGTCGGAATTTCCTTTTCCGTTAAACCGCATGAAGCGTGGTTTGTTGTCCTGCCCCCGAGCGATGAAGAACTAACCCGGGCACTGGTGCCCTTCAAGCCGCTTTTCGAAGACGAGGCCATTGAAAAGACCGGCCACAATCTAAAGTTCGATATCGCCATGCTACGTGCCGCCGGAATCGAAGTGCGCGGAAAACTTTTTGATACGATGCTCGCGCATTACCTGCTCGATCCCGACCAACGCCACGCGCTCGACAAGCTGGCCGGAACTCACCTCGGCTACGCGCCGGTTCCGATCACCGCGCTGATCGGCGAAAAAAAGAGTGAGCAGATTTCCATGGCCGACGTAGCGGTCGAAAAGATCGTTGACTACGCCTGCGAAGACGCCGACGTCACCATCCAGCTCCGCCAGATTCTCGAACCGCAGCTTGAGAAACGGAAACTCACCAACGTCTTTGACGCCATTGAGTGTCCGCTGATTCCGGTGCTGGTTGAAATGGAAGCCAACGGCATCGCGCTCGATACCGCCGCGCTCAAAGAAATTTCCGGACGGCTCGCCGGCGAAATCGCCGGTTATGAAAAGAAGGTTTACGAACTGGCCGGTCACGAGTTTAATCTCAACTCGCCGAAGCAGCTCGGCGAAGTGCTCTTCGACGAACTGAAACTGGCCGACAAACCTAAGAAAACCAAAACCGGGCAATACACCACCAACGAAGAAGTGCTCGACCAGCTGGCGACCGAACATGAAATCGCCCGCGTCCTGCTCGACTACCGCGAAGCGACCAAACTCAAAAGCACCTACGTCGATGCGCTGCCGGAATTCATTTCCAAAAAAACCGGCCGCATTCACACCTCGTTCAGTCAGGCCGTCACCACCACTGGACGGCTGGCATCGAGCGACCCGAACATTCAGAACATTCCTGTCCGCACCGAACAGGGACAGGAAATCCGCCGCGCTTTTGTGGCCGGTTCGAAAGATTTCACTTTGCTCGCCGCCGACTATTCACAGATCGAACTGCGCATCATGGCGCACCTCAGCGGCGACCAGCACATGAAAGCCGCTTTTGTCAGCGGCGAAGATATTCACACCGCCACCGCCGCGCGCGTCTTCGGCGTTGCGCTCGCCGACGTTACGTCCGACATGCGCCGCAAAGCCAAGATGGTCAACTTTGGCATCATCTACGGTATCTCCGCCTTCGGCCTCGCCCAGCGGCTGCGCATTCCGCGCAAAGAGGCGGCGGACATTATCGAAAGCTATTTCAAACAATATCCGGCGGTCAAAGCCTGCATGGACGGCATCATCGAAACCGCGCGCAACAAAGGCTACGTCGAAACCATCGCCGGACGGCGTCGCCACATCCGCGACATCAACACTGCCAACGGCACCGTCCGTGCCGCCGCCGAGCGCTACGCCATCAACGCGCCGATCCAAGGCTCCGCCGCCGACATGATTAAAATCGCCATGATCCGCATCCACGACCTGCTGAAACAAAAGAACGCCAAGACCAAACTCCTGCTCCAGGTGCACGACGAACTCGTCTTTGAACTGCACAAAGACGAACACGCCCTCATCGAAGAAATCCGCGAGCTGATGAGTTCCGCTTTGCCGTTATCCGTCCCCGTCGTCGTCGACTGCGGCACCGGCAACAACTGGCTTGAGGCGCATTAGGAGAGGGAGAAAGCTTTAGTTCATTTCCTTCAACAGCCGGTCGAGCATACCGCCGTTGGTGACATACGGCGTCCAAAGTTTATCCGCGTTCTGAATGACAAAGCGGTTGCGCTGTTCAGCGGCAATCAAATCGCCGGAACGATCCGTCATTTCGAGAATCAGCATTCGATTCTCTTCCAATGCGGCCAATACGTCAGGATGCATCGCGCCATCCAGCCCCCATGCAGGACAATAGATGATTCTGGCACGGCGCATGAGCAGCGCTTCTAAAATTTTCTGTTCCGGCGGCGAGTGGAATCCGCCCAGATAAACTTCTGCCTCGGGAATGTGTGCGACAGGCGGCGCATTGCGTGAGCAAAGAACGCCGATCTTCTCCGCGTTCCAAAGCGCTGGATTACCCATACCGCGTAATCCGTTGCCGAAGTTCTGAATGCACTTCCACGGATTCATGCGGATATATCGCCGGATATTTTCGGCGGCTTCGGGCGTGCGGACGATTCGTTCATAATAGTTCCGGTGCCAGATTTTTCCCGGAAACGGCGGGTATAATCCCGCGCGCACCAATTGAATCATTTCATGCACCACCCGCGATTTAAATGCGCCAATCACATCGCCAAGGGAGCGGGCAGGCACGGGGCCAGCCCCTGCGGGAATGCGAATCAATGCATGAAAATGATCGGGCATGATGGCGTACGGGCACCCCTCGTGGGTGCTCCCGGCGGCCGATTCCCATTCCCGCGCGACCATTTCCCGGATTATTTCCGCGGCGAAAATATTTCCCGCATCCCGATGCGCGCACAACGTGACGAAATACAGACCGCCGCCGGCATAATCATGCCCTTTTAACCGGATTGACCGCCGATGATGCTTTGCCGGATCAAAATTCCCTGCCATGAAAATTCTTTATCAGATTTAAAAATTGCCGCCAAGCAAATGTTCGCCCGCGGCTAGTGTTGACACCGGTTCGGCATTCAAACTATGAAATGCCGGTCATGAAACTGTTATTGCTCATCCTGTTCGCGGCACTGGCGCTGTTTTTTTATTACCGGATATTGAAGACTCCGCCAGCGGCATCGGCTTCAGCAATCCGCGTGGCGTGTGTCGGCGACAGCATTACCTATGGCGCGCGGATTTCAAACCGCGAGGCAAAGTGCTATCCGGCGCAGTTAGGCGTGATGCTGGGAACCAATTATTCCGTACGGAATTTCGGCGTGAATGGCGCGACACTTTTGAAGCACGGTGATATTCCGTACTGGCAGACGCGCGCCTTCACGGCGGCGCTGGCTTTCAAGCCGGAGATTGTGGTGATCAATCTCGGTGCCAACGATGCGTCGCCGTACAACTGGATTTATAAATATGAATTTGTGAAAGACTACACGGAGCTGATCCGGAGCTTCCAGACCAACGGATGCAAAACCATCTGGATCTGCTATCCGGCGCCAACGTATCCCGGCCCGTACGACTTCACCGACCCGATTGTCGTCAATGAGATCATTCCGATGATTAACGAGATCGCACGGCAAACCGGCGCAAAGATTATTGATCTGTACCGTCCGCTGAGCGGCAAAGCTGAACTTTTCCCGGATACGGTGCATCCGAACGCCGAAGGGGCGCGGCTGATGGCCGAGGCGGTCTTCACCGCGATTAATCCGCCGCCGGGAAACTGAGCGTAGATGCGACGCCCTCGTCGCATTCTAACAAAATAAAACGCGACGAGGGCGTCGCGTCTACGCTAGACTTCGCCGCTATGAGAAAGAAACCACTGATTCTCGAAGAACTGATCATCTGGCTGCGCGGACGGTTCACGCTGACTGACGAGGAAAAGACGTGGATCCTAATGATCCTCGTCATTTGCTGGGTCGGACTGGCCGCACGCTACTTCTACCTGAAAAACCAGAAGCCGCCGGAACCGGCGATACCAACACAACAAAAAGAAGTCCTTAGACCTTAGACTTTTGACCTTAGACTTTCGACCGGCTATAGTCTTCCCATGATTTCAGCAATAATTTTTGATTTCGACGGCATCATCGTGGATTCCGAGCGGCTTCACTGGGCGGCGTTCGACAAGGTACTGGCACCGCTCGGTAAAACGATTTCTTGGCCCGACTACTTCAAAACCTATATCGGCTTTGATGACCGCGATACCTTCCGCCACGCGTTCCCTGGACTTGGCAAACCCGAGCTGGGCCAATTGATTTCCAAAAAAGCCGCCGCGTTTCAGGACCTACTGGAAAGCGATGGCGCGGCCGCCCTGCCCGGCTCGGTCGATCTGATTAAACACCTGTCGGGAAATATTCCGCTGGCAATCTGCTCCGGCGCGCTCCGCGCCGACATTATCCCAATCCTCGGGAGCCTCGGAATTGAAAATGCGTTCGACATCATCGTCACGGCCGACGATACACACATCAGTAAGCCCGATCCTGCGCCGTATAAACTGGCGATGAAAAAACTCGGCGTAACAAGCGGGCTGGCAATTGAAGACACACCGGCCGGAATCTCCTCCGCCAACGGTGCCGGACTGAAAGTTCTCGCCGTCACCAACAGCTATCCGGCGGAAGCCCTCACGATGGCCGACGCCGTCGTCGCTTCGCTCGAAAGCCTCACGCTCGAAAAGCTGAATGAGTTAATGTAGACGCGGTGTCATCAGTCGCGCGGATACCAGACTTTGACTTTTTTCGTCTGCGCGCCCCAGTTGTCGGCGCAGCGATGCTGACGGAAGTAGAGATCGAGTTCTCGCCGATTGATGCCGCCGCCGACATCTTCGGCGATTCCCCAGCCGTACCCGGGAATATAAAATTTCGTGCCGGGCGGAAAAACTTTCGGATCCACTGCGACAGCTCCCGGCCGAACCATCCCGCCGGAAGCGTTCTGTCCGACAATCTTCACTTTCCCGTTCCGCGAAGGAAGTCCGAACCAGTTGAAGCGCCATCCGCTGCATTTCATGCAGGCACAGTAGCCGGTGGTCTTGACGGTAATGACCGCATCCGGTTTCCGTAGCGGCGGAAAAACCCAATGACAGTTCACCAGCATCAGCAGAATCAGGATGCCTGTCGCCCAGTAAATGATCCGCCGTTTCATGCGGGCACTCTAATCGGAAACGCCCGCCACAAAAACAAAAAAGCCGCCCCGTTTCCGAGGCGGTTTTCGTTTCTAATATTTGGAAGCTTTTAGCGGGCTCTGGAGGCGTACTCTTTGATGAGTGCCGCGCCGATGACGTCGCGCTGAATCTGGTTGGTGCCTTCGTAGATCTGGAGGATCTTGGCGTCGCGCATCATCTTTTCAGCCGGATATTCCTTCATGAAGCCGTAGCCGCCGAGAACCTGCAAGGCGTCGGTGGTGACGGACATGGCGACATCGCCGGCGTAGCATTTGCACATGGCGGAGATTTTCGAGACATCCTTTTCTCCGCCGTCAATGGTGTTACAGGCGACGTAGGTGATGGCGCGGGCGGTTTCAACTTTCATGGCCATGTCGGCGAGCATCCACTGCAAGCCCTGGTTGGCGATGATCGGTTTGCCGAACTGATGACGGACGCGGGCGTAGTCAACGGCCATGTCGAGCGCACCCTGAGCCAGACCGACACCCTGTGCGGCAATGCCGGGCCGGGAAATGTCGAACGTCTTCATGGCGAGCAGGAAGCCCATGCCTTCTTTGGCGATGAGATTTTCCGCCGGGACTTCGCAGTCCTGGAAGATCAGCTCGCGGGTGGCGGAAGCGCGGATGCCGAGCTTGTCTTCTTTTTTACCGAAGGTGAAACCGGGCGTGCCTTTTTCAACAATAAAGCAGGAAACGCCGCGGGCGCCTTTGGCTTTATTGGTGACAGCCAGAATGGTGTAGGTGTCGGCTTCGCCGCCGTTGGTGATCCACTGCTTGGTGCCGTTGAGGATATATTTGTCACCCTTCTTGACAGCCGTGGTGGCGATACCACCTGCGTCGGAACCGGCGTTCGGTTCAGTCAAACCGAAGGCGGCCCATTTTTCGCCGCTGGCGAGCGGGGAAAGATATTTTTTCTTCTGCTCTTCGGAACCGCCGATGATGATCGGGTCGGCGCCGAGGGCGTTGGCGGCGTAGGAAACGGAAACGCCGATGCAATATTTGCTGAGGGTTTCGACGGCGACGCAGAAACCGAGGTGGCCGACGCCCATGCCTCCGTATGCTTCGTCGATGTAAAGGCCCATCATGTCCATCTGCGCCAGCTCTTTGAGCAGGTCGGTGGGGAAAATGCCTTTTTCGTCGAGCTCGGCGCGTACCGGCACGATGCGTTCTTTACCGAATTCGTCGAGCATGGCCCGGATTTCAAGCTGCTCTTCGGTCAGTCCATAATTGATTTCGCCCATACTGTTCTCCTTGGTTGATTCTTATTCCATGCTTCCTAAATAACGCTCTGCTTCCAGCGCAGACATACAGCCCGAACCGGCCGCGGAAACCGCCTGACGATAAACCGGATCCTGCACGTCGCCCGCCGCAAATACACCGTCGATGTTGGTGCGGGTGTTTTTTGTGATCAGATAACCGGCATGATCCATATCGAGCTGTCCGGCGAACGCTTTCGTGTTCGGCTTATGACCGATGGCAACAAACAATCCGGTGACGGACAGTTCGGAAAGCGCGCCGGTTTTGACGTTACGGATTTTCAATCCGGTTACTTCGTTTTTGGAAACATCGAGCACCTCTTCGACCACGGAATCCCAAACCACTTCGATTTTCGGATGCGCAAGCAGACGGTCGACCATAATTTTAGAAGCGCGGAACTGGTCGCGACGGTGAATGACGGTAACCTTCGATGCGAAGTGAGTCAGGAATAGCGCGTCTTCCATGGCGGTGTCGCCGCCGCCGACCACGGCGACCGGTACGTTGCGGTAAAATGCGCCATCGCAGACGGCGCAACCGGAAACGCCGCGGCCCATCAGCTTTTGTTCAGACTCGATGCCGAGATACTGCGCGCTCGCGCCGGTGGCGATGATAATGGTTTTGGCTTCAATCTTTTCGCCGTCACTCAGCGTAATTGTATGGGGCAGGCAGGTCAGACAGGAAGAAACCACTTCGCCGGGTTTAAACCGCGCGCCGAAACGCTCAGCCTGCTTGCGGGTGAGATCCATCAGTTCCGAACCGGAAATCCCTTCCGGAAAGCCGGGATAGTTTTCAATCTCGGTCGTCGTCGTGAGCTGACCGCCGGGCTGAAAGCCTTCGATCACCAGCGGATTTAGGTTGGCGCGCGCCGTGTAAATCGCGGCGGTATAACCGGCAGGCCCCGTTCCGATGATGACGATATTTTCCAAAGTCTGGAACCTTCCTAGCTTCTCAGCGCGTTAATCTGCCTGGTAAATTCCGGCACGATTTTGTGCAGGTCGCCGACCAGGCCGAAGTCGGCCACGTCGAAAATCGGCGCGTCCGGGTCTTTATTGATGGCGATAATCAAATCCGCGCTCTGCATACCGGCCAGATGCTGAATGGCACCGGAAATACCGCAGGCGATGTAAACCAGCGGGCAAACCGTTTTACCGGTCTGGCCGACCTGATGATGGTGGGAAATCCAGCCGGCATCGACGGTCGCGCGCGAAGCGCCGACTGCGCCGCCGAGAGCGTTCGCCAGTCCTTCGATTACCTTAAAGTTTTCGGGCGAGCCGACGCCGCGTCCGCCGGAAACGATATATTCGGCGGCTTTGAGGTCAACGGTGTTCACTTCTTCCACAACGCTCTCGATACGCTTCATGCGCTCTTTGACGCCGGAAAGATCGATTTTCACAGCGACGATTTCGCCGGTTTCATTTTCGCTGACGCGCTCTTTTTTGAACACGTTGGAACGGACGGTGGACATCTGCGGGCGGTGATCCGGGCAGATGATGGTGGCCATAATGTTGCCGCCGAAAGCCGGGCGCGTCTGAAGCAGGCACTGGCGTTCGGTGTCAAAGTCGAGCTCGGTGCAGTCGGCAGTGAGTCCGGCCCAGCCCATAACGGCGACGGTCGGGGCGAGACTGCGTCCGATGGTGCTGGCGCCGTAGAGAACGATCTCCGGATTCTGCGCCTTGATCAGGTCGGCCATGACTTTGGAGAAATAGTCGTTCTGGTAGGTTTCCAGTCTGGGGTCTTCGACGTTGTAGATTTTCTTCGCGCCGTAGTTGAACAGCTCCTGCTGCATCGGCTTGCCGTTGGCGGAGGCGAGCACCGCGCAAAGGGTGAAGCCCGATTTGGCCGCCAGCTTGCGCCCTTCGGAGAGCAGTTCGAAAACCACGCCAGCCAGCTTGCCGTTTTCCTGTTCCGCGTAAACCCAGATTTCCTTGTTGGTGCTCATAGGACTTTCTTCTCCCGCAATTTGAAAATGAGTTCTTTGACCATGTCCGCAGGCTCGCCGGAAAGGATTTCCTTATTGAGCTTCACCGGCGGCGCAAAAACCTTATTCACCTTGGTCGGCGAACCGGCCAGACCGATTTTGCCTTCTTCGGGCTGAAGCTGTTCAACGCCCCAAACCGGAATCTCGGCTTTTTTGGCAGCCATCTTTTTCTTCAGCGACGGCATTCGCAGCGAATTGGCTTCTTTAACGACCGTCAGCGCGGCCGGTTTTTCAACATCCCAGACGTTGTAACCGTGGTCGGTCACTTGCTGAACGCGGAAGCCGTTGTCGATCACTTCGCAGGATTTGGCGTAGGTGATCATCGGTACGCCGTAGAAGTGCGCCACGCCGGGACCGACCTGCGCGGTATCGCCATCGATCGCCTGCTTGCCGAAGAGAATCAGATCAACCGGCTCGGTCAGCTTCTTGAGCGCCAGCGTGATTGTATAGGAGGTGGCCCAGGTGTCGGCACCGCCGAACTTGCGGTCGGAAATCAGAATCGCTTCGTCCGCGCCGTGCGAAAGCGCCGTGCGCAACGCTTCTTCAGCCTGCGGCGGACCCATGGAAATGACGGTGATTTTCCCGCCGTGCTTGTCCTTGAGCTGAAGCGCCATTTCCAGCGCGTTTTCGTCAAAGGGATTAATGATGCTCGGCACTCCGGCGCGGTTGAGACGGTTCGTCTCGCGGTCGATTGTGACCTTATCCGAGTCCGGCACCTGCTTGATACAAACCACAATATGCATAGCCATTCCTTTCCGTGGGAAAAATAGGCATCGGTTATAAGGATACAGCCCCGCTATCTCAAGCCGAAACACCCGATTTATCGGTTGCCGCCCTTCCGCGAATGCTTTATTTTGACGGCTCCTGAATATCTGGAACCGCTGGAAAAGTTACACTATGAAAAAAATACTGTTTTTCACCGTCTTCACCGGCGCAACCGTTCTCCTGACCGGCTGCTCCACCACCAAACCCGCCCGCACTCCGGCACCTGAACCGGTCGTGACATCCGCGCTACCGGAACAAACCAATGCGCCATCCGTTCAATCTCCGCTTCCCGGCGAAATGCAAACGCTGGCAGTCGGAATGGTTGAAGCCGGAGGACTGGCGGCGGTCGGAATCGGCGAATCCAAGAGCCTCGAACTGGCGCTCAATAAAGCCAAGGTGAGCGGGCGCAGAGAACTGGCCCGGATGCTGACCGCCCGTTTCGACGTACTTGAGAAAGCCTTCTCCGCAGAAACCAACATACCGTTCGAATCGTTGATCCTGTCCGGATTCAACACCGCCGAAAAAGCGATCATCGGCCAGCAGATCGCCGGCAGCGTGGCGCAGACGCTGAAATATGAAACCACCGGCGACACCTTCACCGCCTACGCCATCATGGTCATCGACCCTAAAGTAATCGCCGACCAGCTCTCCAAAGAAAAAGACCTCTATACCCGCCTCCAGACCACCCAAGCCTTCGGCGCGCTGGATAAAGAGATCAAATCCTTCGCCGCTCTCAAAGCCGCACAGAAATAACTAAAGATATCTATATGAAAAAAATACTTCTGTTTATCGTGGTCGCTATGACCGGCATTGCCGCGAGCGCTGGCAACAACAGCTGGACTAAAGAAGCATGGCTCGCCCACAAAAAAGACGAGTGTGAAAAAGCTGGCAAACCCTACAATGAAGCGATGTATGCCGCAGGGTTTGAACGACGAGATGTAAATAAAGACGGCATCATGACCATCGAAGAGCTGAGGCCCCAGTCAACCGTACCACCCCCCGCCGAGAAAAAATAAGTCCGGCTTAATTGCCGGTTATTACAAAAACCTCCGCCGTCATGGCGGGGGTTTTTTCATATAAATAAAGAACCCGGATTTTAAACCTTCAGCAGTCGCGGCAAAACGCGGCGGCGGAACGGTCGTAAAGAGCTTCGCCATTTTTCGAAAAGAAACAGCCGGGAATCTGTCCTTTGGCACGGTGATGCGCCACGCATTCGCAGCAAAGTCCCTTTTTCGCGCAACCGGCAGTGCAGGTGCAGTCCGCCAGATTCTTTTCTTTGTTCGGACAGGTCATTTTCAACTCCTTTAGTCCGCCCTCACGGCGGGCGGCTACAGCGTTGTAGCCGCGACCCGAGGTCGCGGACTACTTACCGAGAATTTCTTCCAGATTTTCAATCAGGGTCATGATCTGCTCGTTCGTGCCGACCGTAATGCGCAGGCAGTCTTTGGTGCGCGGGCCGTCAAACCAGCGGACAAAGATGTTGCGGTTGCGCAATTCTTCGAAAATTTTCTTCGCGGGAAGGTTTGGCGGCTTCGCCCAGACAAAGTTGGTTTCCGACGGATAAACCTTAAAGCCCAGCGCCTTCAGTTCGTCGGTGAGGAGTCCGCGCGTTCCTTTGACGGCGGCGGTAATCGCCGCCATGGTTTCTTCGTCGAGCAGCGCAACGCGCGCCAGCTCCTGAGTCAGGCGGCTGACGTTGTAGGAATCTTTGATTTTGTGCAACGCGTCGATCAGCGGTTTCGCGCCGACGCAATAGCCGAAGCGGATGCCAGCCAGCGCGTAGGATTTAGAAAGCGTCCGCGCCACGATCACGTTGTCGTATTTCGTCGCAAACTCCATGCAACTTTCGCGGGCGAAGTCCACGTAGGCTTCGTCGATCACCACCACGCCGGGGAAATTTTTGATGAACGCCTCAACCTTGGCTTTCGGAAACAGCATGCCGGTCGGCGCGTTGGGGTTGGTCAAAAAGAAAACCGACGCTTCGTAGCCTTTCGGCATCTTCCACTCAAAGTTTTCGTCCAGCGCCACCGGCTTCACGGCAATTTCTTCAATCTGCGCCAGCACCGGATAAAGCGAATAGGACGGATCAAAATAGCCGACTGAGCCGTCGCGCTCGCAGAATGCGCGGATGCAAAGGGCCAGAATTTCGTCCGATCCGTTTCCGGCAAAGGTATTCGCAAGGCCGACTTCGTGCTTTTCGGCAATCACTTTACGAACTTCGGCACAAAGCGGATCGGGATATTTCGCCAGCTCAACAACGTCGATCTCGTTGAGGATGTCGCGGACTTCCGGCGAGCAGAGCCACGGATTTTCGTTCGTGTTCAGCTTGATAACGCCCTCGCCCTTCGGCTGTTCCCCCGGAACATAGCCGCTCATCGCTTCTACAGATTTTCGAATCAAATTTTTCATATCGCTTCCGGTGTCTGGAATTTTCAGGCGGGCAGTGCAACGCATTTCGTGCGCAAAGTCAACGTCCGGATGGGCGGCCGCCGCAGGCGGCAGGAAGCCGGGCTCGAAATAAAATTGAACTGCCGATGGAAAATCGTACGCTCCATCCCCGAAACCGGTGATTAATTATGACAGCAAAGAAAACACGCCCGAATATTCTGTTTGCCCTCGCGGATGATGCGTCGCACTTCAGCGTCTATGGCCATCGCTTTGTCAAAACGCCGCACTTCGACCGAGTCGCAAAAGAAGGCGTTCTTTTAACCGGCATGTTCACCACCAATCCGAAAAGCGCGCCGTCGCGGGCCTCAATGCTCACCGGCATGCACACCTGGCAGCTCAAAGAGGCCTGCACACACTGGTGCGTTTTCCCGGGTGCCGAAGAGTTCGCGGTCTATCCGGATCTGCTGGAAGAAGCCGGATATCTCGTCGGCTTCACCGGTAAAGGCTGGGGGCCGGGCGACTGGAAGCGCAGAGGCCGCCCGCGGAATCCGGCTGGAACGGAATATAATGAACGCACCCTGACTCCGCCGGAAGGCTCCCTGATTGCCAACTGCGACTATACAGCCAACTTCCAGGATTTTCTGGATAAACGCACCGACGGTCAGCCGTTCTGTTTCTGGTACGGCGGAAGAGAACCGCACCGGCACTACAATCCGGGCGAAGGAATGCGTCATGGGAAAAAGATGGAAGAGGTTGACACGGTTCCGCCGTACTGGCCCGACGAAGACGTTGTCCGGAAGGACATGCTCGACTACGCCTTCGAAACCGAATGGTTTGATAAACATCTGGGAACCATGCTGAAAATCCTCGAAGATCGCGGCGAACTCGAGAACACGCTGGTGATCGTTACGTCCGACAACGGCTGTCCTTTCCCGCGCGTCAAAGGGCAAATGTACGATGACGATTTCCGCATGCCTTTCGCCGCCATGTGGCCGGGAACGATTGCCGCCGGACGCACCGTGAACGATCTGGCCAGCTTCATTGATCTGGCCCCGACGTTTCTGGAACTGGCTGGAATTGCTGTTCCGCCCAAACTGCCGGGCAAATCTCTGACCGATATTTTCTACAGCAAGGCCGACGGCACGGTGACCGCTGAACGCAACCGCGCTTACATGGGCCGCGAACGCCACGACATGGGCCGCGAAAACGATGTCGGTTATCCGGTACGCTGCGTCCGTACTTCGCAATATCTCTACATACGGAATTTTGCGCCCGACCGCTGGCCGGCAGGCAATCCGGAAACCGGTTTCACCGACTACGACAGCTCGCCGGTGAAAGACTGCATTCTTGAACAGCATGAACACGGGAAAGATTTTTACTACAACCCCTCCTTCGCGAAACGTCCGGCGGAAGAGTTGTATGATATTCCCAACGATCCCTACTGCATGAAAAATCTGGCCGCCGACCCGGCGTTCGCCGCAACAAAAGCCGAACTCTGGAATGATCTGCAGGCCAAACTGAAAGAAACCGGCGACCCGCGCATTTCCGGTGAAGGCGACATTTTCGAGACCTACGAGTACACCGGTGGCACAACACACTCCTGGAAAAATTACGTCAACGGCACCTGGAAGAAGCAGGACTATTAAAAAGCGGGCGAATGCAATTTAACGGCAACAGTGATCAAAGCAGCGCGCGCTACTGGGACGACCTCGCGGCGCTCTACCAAAAAGAGACACGCATCTCGACAGACGATTTTCATTACGGTCCGCTCTTGCCGGGCGACTCCGTTCTCCGCCTTTTACCTGATGTCCGCAGCCTGCGGTCTCTCGAGATAGGTTGCGGTGCAGGACAGAATTCCATCTTTCTGGCCAAACAAGGTGCCGACTGTCTTGCCATCGATATTTCGGAAAAACAACTGGCATGCGGGCGCAAACTCGCCGCCAAGGAAAAGGTCGCCGTCGATTTCCGGTGCGTTTCAATGGACGCGATGGGTGATTTGGGCCGATTTGATCTAATCCACTCGACTTACGCCCTTCCGTTCTCCGCCGATCCGCAAAAAGTAATTGCCGACGCCGCCGCGATGCTTAAGCCCGGCGGAACGTTTCTGCTGATAACCGGTCATCCGCTGTACGCCGGCGAGTGGCTCGACATCGGCGACGGCGAAGACGGCGTTTTTCTGCCGGACTATTTCCACCCCGAACCGGATGTCCGCATGTCACTCGACGATCAAACGATGAGCGCCGCCCGCTACTGGCCGGTTTCAACCGTCACCGAATGGCTTCACGCCGCCGGACTGACCATTGACCGGTTGCTGGAACCTGCGCCGATGCCGATTTCAGAAATGAGCGAGGCTGAAATCCGTGCGAAAGTTCCGTATGAAAGCGACGACTGGCGCGCGCTTTACCCTCAGCTGGCCCGCGTTCCCGTAGTGCTGATTACGAAGTGCTCCCTCTTATAGTTTTGACTTTAGGCTGAATTCGCGTCATCTTTGTCCCGCATGATGGGCTCCGATGGAGGGGTTCTTGTTTAGGGTCAAATATATCAAGGGGAGAGCAAAATGAAGAAATTACTTCTGTTTATCGCAATCGCTATGATCGGTGTTGTCGCAAGCGCGGCCGACCAGACTAAAGAACAATTCCTTGCCGAGAGAAAAGCCGCCGTCGAAAAGGCTGGCAAACCTTTCAATGAAAAAACGGCAGCAGCAGCCTTTGACAAAAAAGATATAAACAAGGACGGCGTTCTGTCCGCTGAAGAACTGAAGCCGAAGCCGGCAGCACCGAAAAAAGACGCAAAATAAACCAAACGTTGATTTGGTTGCCTCAAAAGCCCCGCCTTCCCGGCGGGGTTTTTTCATATATAAGCCTCAGATAAATATAATTTCGGTATTCAAAATCAAATTTCTGCGGCTATACTCGCCGAAATGGCAAAACAATCTGAAACAGTCCGTTCTCCGAAGCGCGAAGCGATCGGTGTCATTCTTCTGGCGCTCTGTCTGCTCAGCTTCCTTTGTGTGTTTTCATTCAACGCCGAGGATATCGGCTTCCTGCATGACCCGCCGGCATCACCGCCGCACAATCTGGTCGGCCCGCTGGGCGCGTGGTTTGCGTTCATCGGATTTCTGCTTTTCGGCGTCGGCGGCTATCTGGTGCCGTTCGTTCTTCTGACGGGCGGACTGATGATGACATTCCGCTCCTACGAACGCGGATGGCCGGTCTGGGCCTGGCTAACTGCCGGACTGGTTTCTCTTTCGAGCTTCTTTGAATATCAGCCCGTTCTTTGGAAAGGACTGAAGGAGCTTCTCAACGTGGGCAGTCCCGGCGGGCTGGTCGGACAGCTTCTGGCAATCCGTACACTGGGTCGGCTGATCAACCACACCGGTGCCGGAATTATTTTCATCACGGTTTTCATTCTCGCAATTCTTCAGCTGACCGGCATGCATCCTTTCACTCCGTTCATTTTCCTTTGGGGAAAAATTAAAGAACTCCGCGCCCGCCGCAAAGAGGCGCGCGCCGCCACACCGAAACCAAGATTCAGCCGCGAGGCAAAACCTGCGGAGGAAAAAGAGAAGAAACCTCTTCTGAAACTGAAGCCCGCGCCAGACGCCAGCGAACTGTTTACGCCGCCTGCCGCCCCGGCACCGAAAGCGGAAGCCAAGCCGGATAAAGCAGATCCGCCGAAACCTGCCAAAGCGAAACCGGTCGCTCCGCCACCTGCCGACGAGCTGGCTAATGTTTCTGTGAATATCGCGCCGGGCCGCGACGAATCGGGCTATCAACTCCCGCCGCTTACCATTCTCGACGAGCTGCCTTCGCTGGAGGCTCGCACGTCCACCGAAAACACAGAGGAAAAGGCTAAGATTCTTCAGGCGACTCTCGAGGAATTCCGCGTGGATGGAACCGTCACGCACGTCGAAACCGGCCCGACGGTTACGTCCTACGAAATCACTCCGGCTCCCGGCGTGCGGGTTGAAGCCATCGCCGGCCTTGAAAAAAATATTGCGCTGGCGCTCCGCGCTCAAAGCATCCGCATTCAGGCGCCGATTCCCGGAAAAGGCGCTGTCGGCATCGAAGTGCCAAACACGAAAGGCACGTCGGTTTATCTCCGCGAGCTGGTCGAAAGCCCCGCTTTCCATAACCCGGAAATCGCATTGCCGCTCGCACTCGGCAAAGACGTCAGCGGCCGTATGGTCGTCGGCGACCTTTCCGCCATGCCGCATATGCTGATCGCCGGGGCCACCGGCGCAGGCAAAACGGTCTGTATGAATTCACTGCTGACCGGCCTGCTCCTGTCACGCACGCCGGAACAGCTCCGGTTGATTCTGATCGACCCGAAGACGTTTGAATTTCAGGCTTATGAAAACCTCAAGCACCTCGTCGTACCGATTATCACCGACGCCAAAAAGGTGACGCTCGGTCTGCGCTGGGCTATTAAGGAAATGGAAAAGCGCTACGCCCTCTTCAAAAAAGTGAAGGTGCGCGATATCAAAGGCTTCAACACCCGACCGATCGAAAAACAGACCGACCTGTTCGGTGCCGCCATTGAAGAAGATCCCGACCAGCCGAAAGATCTGGTTCCGGCCAAGCTGCCCTATATCGTAATCGTGGTGGACGAACTGGCCGAATTGATGAGCGTCGCCCAGCAGGAAATCGAGCCGTGCATCGTGCGTCTCGCTCAGCTTTCCCGCGCCGCCGGCATTCATATGATTCTCGCCACACAGCGTCCGTCCGTCAACGTCATCACCGGCACGATTAAGGCCAACATTCCGGGCCGTATCGCTTTTCAGGTCGCACAAGGCAACGACAGCCGCACGATTCTTGATACCGTCGGCGCAGAAAAACTGCTCGGCAAAGGCGATATGCTCTACCTGCCGCCGGGCAAAAATAAACCGGTTCGCCTGCAGGGGACCTGGACCAGCGACGGTGAAATGCACCGCGTCACCGACTTTATCCGCACTCAAGGCTCGCCGGAGTTCATCACGGAGATCAAGCAGAAGATCGAAAGTACCCGGCCGGAACTTCCGGAGATGAACGAAAGCGATGACCTTCTCGAAGCCGCCATGGAAGTACTCCGCAGCACCAAGCGCGCTTCAACCTCCTCACTCCAGCGCCGCCTGAAAATCGGCTATAACCGCGCCGCAAGCCTGATGGATATGCTTGAAGAAAAAGGTGTCATCGGTCCGCCGACGGAAACCGGCCCGCGCGATATTTTGATCGACCTCGATGGCGAAATCCCCGAACACAGCGGTCATGGCGAACCTCTTTCCGAAGCGGAAGCTTCTCAGGAATTTAACGGTGACGACGAGGAGCATAAACCGGAGGAATAACCGCCATGGCAACACTCGGACAAAAGTTAAAGGCCGCGCGCGAGGCAAAAGGTGTCAGTGAACACGATGCCGGCATCGCGACGAAGATCCTAACCAAGATGATTGCCGCCATGGAGGCCGACGACTTCTCTCTCATGGCCGCGCCGACTTATGCCAAGGGGTTTATCCGGATTTACGCCGGATATCTCGGACTGAACCCGGATCCGCTCATTGAAGAATACATCACACGGCATGCCCCAAAACCGAAGCCGCTGATTGATGAAGAAAGCCAGCTCGAAAAAAACAGACAACGCTCTTCTGCATTTTCGTTCAAACTCAAATGGCTTCCCGCAAAACTCAATCCGCTGGTGTGGCTAAGCGCCCCCTTCAAAAAGTTTTTGCCGGGCCTGAAGCCTTATGTGGCAAAAGATATCCGCGCACTCGCCATCGGAATTGCGGGGCTGATCATATTGATTATTCTGATCGTCAGCGTCTCCAGCTGTGTACGCCGCCATCTTGCGGCAAAGCCCGCCGTGCCCGTTGTACAAACTAAAGCGGCCCGCAAACTCCTCGATGAACCCCTGCCCGATCTTTACCTTGTCGAGCCCGGTAAAATTGAAAGTTCACGATGAAACTGCCCAACATCCTCACCACCAGCCGTTTTGTTCTGGCCGCCGTTTTTATGGTGTGTCTAAGCGCCTCTTTCCCCGGCGCGCCGATTGCCGCCGTGTTCTTTTTCGGCATTGCTGCACTCACCGACGCACTCGACGGGCACCTCGCCCGCAAAGTGTACGGCTGCTCCGCCTTCGGGACGCTGATGGATCCGCTGGCCGACAAAGTCCTCACCGCCGCCGCCTTCATCGGCTTCGTTGAGCTCGGAATTATGCCGGCATGGATGGTCACGCTCATCCTTTCCCGCGAAATGATGGTGACCGGCCTGCGCCTGCTGGCCATCGATAAAGGCCTCGTCCTCGCCGCCAGCGTCTGGGGAAAACAGAAAACCATTTGGCAAATGGTTTATATCAGCACCGTGCTGCTGGCTCTTGCCGCCAACTCGATTGTTTCGTGGAGTTTTCTGGAAAGCGATTCATTCCAGCTGATCATGCTGTGGATGGCCGGAGTGGTCACTGCGCTGACCGTCTGGAGCGGCATTGTTTACTTCCGCGAAAACCGGTCGCTCTTCAGTAATTGAATTGAAAAAGCGAACCAGCCCTGTAACCTCTCCACCCTATGTCATCCGTACGCGAAGAAAGCTGGCAGATCAAACGACGTTCCGACCTCTGCGCCGGAACCCATGAGCCGTTTTCCGATAAAGAAGAGATCATGACCCGTCTGCTTTTTCAGGACGGCGAATACGTCCGCGAAGACTACCGCCTCGCCTGGTGGAATGAAACCCAACCCGACCACGGCCTCAGCGCGTGGAAAAGCATTTTCCGCATTCCGCCGCCGCCGACTGAAGTAATGAAAAAAGAGAACGCGGAAACGCTTCTGCGCAACATGGTCGCCAAGGAAGACGCCGATGACACCAACGCCATCTACATTCTCGCCGTCATGCTTGAGCGCAAAAAGATTCTGATCGAAAAGGATGTTCAGGTTCGCGCCGACCAAACCAAGGTTCGCGTTTACGAACACAAGACGACCGGCGAAACATTTCTGGTTGTTGATCCTGAACTGAAACTTGCCGAAATCGAAAAGGTGCAGGAAGCGGTCGTCGGCCTGCTTGGCGGCAAACCGCCGAAAACCGAAACGGTCTATCACTTCGAGGCGATACTGCATGCGCTGATCGAAAAACACGAAAAGCTCCTCTTCCCGAAACGGCCAATCGGCGGTGACGAAGGCATTAAGCAAAAACTGGCCGCCTCCTTCTTCGCGCTGCTGGCCGGAAAAAAGAACCCTTACTGGGAAGAATCGAGCAAGGTGTTCAACCGCTTCGAGGATTCCGAAGTCTGGAGTCCCGTTATCGCGGGCTACCGCGATCTGATCGAACGCATTCCTCAGGAAGTCCGTTTTCTTGGAATGGAAAAACCGGCAGTCACCAAACAGCTCGAAGCGCTGGCCATCAAAGAGCCGAAAGAGATCAGCGAACAGGAAGTCCTCGCCGCCTTCGCTTCGGATGCTCCGCGCGTCACCGAACTGCGCGAAAAAGTTCTCGAAGCTGTTCGCGCTGCCACGGCCTACGTTTCCGCGCAATAAACGCTCTGTTTTTTGTGGTCATGGCGTGCTTTTGCGGCTAACTTCCACGGCTTTTACGGAGTAAATCTATGAGTTTGAGCATTGGTATTCTGGGTCTGCCGAACGTCGGAAAGTCGACAATTTTCAACGCGCTGACGCGCGCGCAAAACGCGGAGGCCGCCAACTATCCTTTCTGCACGATTGAGCCGAACAAGGCGATTGTTCCGGTTCCCGATCCGCGCGTAAATAAACTGGCAACGCTGGCCAACCCGAAAAAGGTGGTTTATGCCACGGTCGATTTCGTCGATATCGCCGGTCTGGTGAAAGGCGCGAGCCGCGGCGAAGGTCTCGGCAATAAATTTCTGGCCAACGTCCGCGAGACCGACGCCCTGCTCCATGTCATCCGCTGCTTTGAAGATGAAAATGTGGTGCATGTGGACGGTTCTGTCGATCCGCTGCGCGATATCGAAGTGATCGAAACCGAGCTGATTCTGTCCGATTACCAAACCGTGGAGGCCCGCGTCCAGCGGATGGAAAAACTGGCCCGCAACGATAAGAAGCTGGCAGAGCAACTGGCGGCAGTAAAACGCCTGATGGCCCATCTCGGCGAAGGCAAACCGGCGGTCAGTTTTCCGGAGCATGATACCGATGACATCAAGGCGTTTCTGAAAGAGTCGCCGTTGCTGACCGATAAGAAAATCATCTACTGCGCCAACGTGGACGAGGCCGGTATGGCCGAAGACAACGAGTGGGTGAAAGCCGTCCGCGCCTACGCCGACTCCAAGGGCGCCGACACCGTGAAAATCTGCGCGAAGATGGAAGAGGATTTGATCGGCATGGACGAAGCCGAAGCGGCGGAATTTCTCAAGGAGTACAACGTAACCGAAAGCGGCCTCGACCAGATTGCCCGTACCGGTTACCACACGCTCGGACTCATCAGCTACCTCACCGCCGGGCCGAAGGAAGTTCATGCGTGGACGATTCACCGCGGCTGGAAAGCCCCGGCGTCGGCAGGCGTGATTCATACTGACTTTGAGCGCGGCTTCATTCGCGCGCAGGTGATTTCCTATAACGACTACATCACCTACGGCGGCGAAACCGGCTGCCGCGAAAAGGGGCTGATGCGCACCGAAGGCAAAGATTACGTCGTGCAGGACGGCGACGTCATCGAATTCCTCTTCAATGTCTAACTCCCCACTTGTTCCGGCGATACCCAACCTGTATAGTCGGAATTGTAAAAAAGGAGAACTCCCATGTCTGATCAGGTAAAAGAACTTAACGCCGCTAATTTCACAAACACCGTTGCTTCCGGAACCGTACTGGTCGATTTCTGGGCTCCGTGGTGCGGCCCATGCAAAATGCAGGCCCCGATTCTCGATAAAGTTTCTGCCAAAGTCGGCGACAAAGCCGTCATTGCCAAAGTGAATGTGGATGAAAGTCCGGCGCTGGCCGCACAGTTCGGCGTACGCTCCATTCCGACGCTGATCCTTTTCAAAAACGGACAGAAAGTCCGCGACTTCATCGGCGTCCAGCAGGAAGCCGCGCTCGTCGAAATCCTGACGGCGTAAAGCGTCAAACCTTGCCGAGAAATTCAGAGGTTTTGTCAAAGCAGCGCAATAAGCGGTCGTTTTTGACCGGCATCACATCAATGAACTTGTCGAGAATGCCGCGCTCGCGAACCAGCCGTTTGGTTGACGCGTAGCTCAGGTCGTGGATCCAGCTGAGCTGAAGAACAAAACGGTCGGACATGCTTTTCATACAGCGGTAATCGATTTTTTCTCCGCGCTCGAACTGCTCCAGTACCGCCGGGGTCGGCGGGCTGTTGAAATCAATATTCATGATGATTTCCGGATGATCGTGGATATGTCCGGTTTTAATGGAATCCCAGCAGATAAAAAAGATATCGAGCCGGTCGGCGTCGCGGATCAGCCGCAAATGTTTTTCCTCGTGCGCAGTCAGCGAAGACGGCAAATCCTTTTTGTTGTGGTACTGCACGGAATGTAAAATCAGGGCTCGAGGTTCGGCGGCAACGCCTTCGAGCAGGTTTTCTTTTCCCAAGGTCTGGACGCCCAGCTCGCCATGATCCACGGTGTCGGCGTCGGAAAATGAGCGGTACTGTTTAAACTGCGGAAAGCGCGCGACGTCGTGAAAAAGTCCAACCGCTTCCGCCAAACAAACTTCTTCTTCCGGCCAGTTCATGCCGGTGGCGATGGTGCGGGCATCGGCGGCGACGCGAATGGTATGTTCCAGTTTGAGTTGATGCATCGGATGGAGCTGGCCATCCGTGCGGTAACGGTCAACGTAGATTCTAAAACGGCCGGTCAGCTGGCTGAGAAGTTCCGGAGTCATAGCGTTCAGTAAACCAGCAGAGCCAAAGCGATCAGTCCGAGGCCGACCGCCGCTTTAATCGCGCCGGTGATCCGTACCGCGTTATCGCCGGAGCCGGTAAGCTTGACGGCAATCCGGCGGAACCACCACGGCGAAAGCAGGAAGGTAAGTCCGAGCAGAATCCAGAGATAGGCAAAGGTCGTGACAATCAGCCGCCAGTCCGACGGATGCCAGCGCGCGGCATCCAGCACCGGCCCGGCGACCAGCAGCAGAAATCCGCCGAGGGCACGAGGAGAAAGCAGCTCGTCGAGATATTTGACGCACAGGAAAATCGCAATCGGCGTCATCCAGTAGAGGTGAACTTTCCAGGCATCGAACATGCCGAGGTGCATCAGCGAAAGTTCATAAGCGGCCCAGATCAGATCGATGGCAGCCAGAATGCGCCCCGGCCATACGCTGCGCGGGAAAGCCGCCACGCCAGCGCGGATTCGTGCCGGCGACAGCAGAGAAATTGTTCCGCCGGTCAGAGCCAGCAGACCGATCAATAAGGCGGCGATAGAAAGTTCAGACATCCGGATTCTCCCAAAAGTTAAACGGCGGGCAGTTTGCCCGATCCCGTTCATTCCTGAAAACAAAAAACGCCCCGGAAATTCCGGGGCGTTTTCGCAACAGTCATGAGACTGTTTATTTTTTGAGGCTGGCGCGAATGCTGTCGAGCTGTCCGGCGCTGCCAAGAACGGTGTTCTTGTGGGCGATGTACTTGGCGTATTCGGCCATGAACACTTTACCCGGGGGACGCAGGTCGAAGTTTTCAGGATTCTTCATGAACTCTTCACGGTGAACGCGGCACCAGACCAAGCGACCATCGGTGTCGATGTTGATCTTGGTTACGCCGAGTTTTGCGGCAGGTAGGAATTGCTTTTCGTCGACGCCTTTAGCACCAGCCATCTTGCCGCCAGCGGCGTTGATGCGGGCGACTTCGTCCTGCGGAACCGAGCTGGAACCGTGCATGACGAGCGGGAAGCCCGGCAGACGTTTCTGAATTTCTTCGAGAACGTCAAAGTGCAGACCCTGCGAGCCGCTGAATTTGAACGCGCCGTGCGAGGTGCCGATGGCGCAGGCCAGCGAGTCAACGCCGGAGCGCTGAACAAATTCTTTCGCCTGTTCAGGATTGGTCAGTTTGGCGTCGGCTTCGCTGACGGAAACGTGTTCTTCGACGCCGCCGAGCTGGCCGAGTTCGGCTTCAACCACAAGGCCTTTAGCGTGAGCGGCATCTGCGACGCGCTTGCAGATGGCGATGTTTTCGTCGAACGACTCATGGCTGGCGTCAATCATGACGGAGCTGTAGAAACCGCTTTCGATACAGTCCATACAGGTTTTTTCGTCGCCGTGGTCGAGATGCACCGCGAAGATGGCATCCGGGAAAATTTCATCCGCCGCGCGCAGCATGGCTTCGAGCATGCGTTTGTCGGTGTAGGAACGGGCGCCTTTGGAAAGCTGCACGATAAACGGAGCTTTGCTTTCCATACAGCCGCGGAACAGACCCATTACCTGTTCGGCGTTGTTGATGTTATAAGCGCCGATGGCGTATTTGCCATAGGCATGCTTGAACAGTTCTTTTGTCGTTACGATCATTGGTTTCTCCTCGTTGGTATGTTCCGGTTAAATTGAGGGCGCATTGTAACGAAGGAGCCTCCGATTGCCACCCTAAACTGCGGGTTTTTCAGGGATTGCCGCAGTAAAGCCAGCCTGTTATCTTACGCGCATGAGCGCCGACCCGTTCCATCTTAACCGGCCCGTTCACCTCGCCCGCCGCGATGTGTTTTATGGAAAAGCCGTTGAGCGCGTCCGGAGGCTTTCATTACAGAAACTGCCTGCCGAGCAGAGTCAAACCGCCGAACAGGCGCTTTATCTGCTCCGCGAAGCCCGCCGCCATGCCGAAGCGGCGAACCGCTCGGAAAAAACATCCGTACAAAGCCGGCTGTTTGTGGGTTTTATGGACACCGTGGTTGATAATACCCAGTCCATTGGCCGCATGCTCCGCCGCCAGATCGGCGTGAATGCCGCCGACAATCCGCTTGATCAGTTCCTGAACTCCGGCGATACCGGCGCAAAAATGAGCGGACACTACCGCCGCTGTGCAGCGCACATTCTTAAAGGTCTGCTTCTGATTCTGCAGCAGGCGGAAAAACCGTTTCGGGAACTTCAGCAGACCAGCCTTGCAAAAATGACCGTCATTGATAAAGCCCGTTACGAAAAAGCGTACCGCCATTTCGACGAACAGGCCGACGGCGAGGCGGAAAAAGCCGCCGAGTTTCCGGATTAAGACCGTCCGAACTTGCGGTTGAGTTCGGTGAAGCTGGTGAAAATCAACGTTGGACGTCCATGCGGACAGGTGTACGGCATTTCCGTTTTCGCCAAATCTTCCACCAGCCGTTCAATCGCCGCAGTCGAAAGCGGGTCTTTCGCTTTAACCGACGTACGGCAGGCGGCCTGTGCCACCGTTTCGCGCAAAGCCTCGCGCGTCGCCCGCGATGTCGCACCGGTTTTTTCCATCGCCCGCGCAATACCGCTGAGAATCACAATCGGCGAGCCGCTCTGCAGGTGAACCGGAAGCGCATCGACGATAAAGGTATCCTGTCCGAAGTCCGAAATTCCGAATCCCATTTCGTCGAGAACCGGCAAATGACGGCGCAGTGCTTCGGCATCCGCTGGCATCAGTTCAATTGCCTCCGGTGTCAGCAGTCCCTGCCGCAGCGGCTTTCCGGCGGTGAGATCGTGCATGAATTTTTCAAACAGCACCCGCTCATGCGCCGCCTGCGGATCCATCAGCACAATGCCCTCTTCCGTTTCGAGCACGGCATACATTCCTCCTGCCTGCCCCAGCACGCGGCACCATTTCCAGGGGGAAGAGGAGCTTGAGGACGGAGGACGGACGACGGAGGACAGAGGGTTGGTATTCCTGCTTGGATTCTCCGTCTTCTGTTCTCTGTCTTCTGTCCTCTGATTTTTAATATCCAGTTCATGCTGCTTATGAACTGCCGGCGCGGGGCGCGGGGCCTCAAACTTGAATGCCGGTTCGCGCCGTTCGGCTTCCGGCGCTTCCAGTGCCAGCGCTTTCTGCACCGCCGCGATCACTGCATCGCGTACCACAGCAGGATGCCGGAAGCGCACTTCCTTTTTTGCCGGATGCACATTTACGTCCACCAGCGCAGGCGGCACGGTGATAAAAATAAACGCCGATGGATACCGTCCGCGTGCCAGCACAGCGTGATAGGCTTCGTTCAGCGCATGATAAATCACCGGCGCGGAAGCCGGGCGGCCATTGATGAAGACATACTGATCGGAACGATCCGATCTTCCGGTCTGCGGCAGTCCGGCAAAGCCGGAAATTTTCACCTCATCCGTCGCGAAATCGAGCTGGCGCAGATGGCTTAGAAACGACGAGCTGTATAGCGCGGTGATGCGGTCGGCCAACGATGAGCCGCCGGGCAGATTATAGACTTCGCGCCCGTCGGAATTGAACGTGAGTCCGGTTTCCGGATGCGCCAGCGCATAGACCGCAAAAAGCTGGCGGATTTGCGCCAGCTCGGTCGCTTCGGTGCGCAGAAATTTGCGCCGCGCCGGGACGTTGAAAAAAAGATTACGGATCTCAAACCGTGTGCCGGGCGGACAGCCGGCATCGAGCACGTCCTGAAGCTTTCCGCCGCTGATCAGGATTTGTGTACCGCTGAGTTCTGCGGCGGGCCGCGTAATCAGCGTAAAGCGTGACACGGCGGCGATGGACGAAAGCGCCTCGCCGCGGAACCCAAGAGTTGAAACCGCTTCCACTTCTTCGGCGGTGCGGATTTTACTGGTCGCGTGGCGCTCAATGGAAAGCAACGCGTCGTCGCGGTTCATGCCGGAGCCGTTATCGGAAACGGCAATCAGCTGACTTCCGCCCTGTACGACCTCTACATCCACCTGCGTCGCACCGGCATCGATCGCATTTTCGACCAGCTCCTTCATCACCGAAGCGGGCCGCTCGATCACCTCTCCCGCCGCGATCTTATTGATCACATGATCCGGAAGCATCTGGATGTGCTGATTCATCGACAGAACATTAACTGCGTTTCCAAAGTTTGGAAACTTATTTGGCGAGGAGCTGTTTAACGGCGGATTCGGTGAGCAAGCCGGTCGGCCCGGCGGCTTTTTTAAGCGCGGCGACGGTATCGACGGCGGAGACGCCGGGATGATTTTTCATGTAGAGCGCGGCAATGTGTGAAACGCAGGCGGTGGCGACGGAGGTTCCTTGCGATCCGCCGGCCGATCCGGGCGCAATCAAATCAACAAAGTCGCCGCGGTTGGAATAGTCGGCGAGTTTGTCGCCGTTCGACGCGGCGACACCGGTGACACCGGGATAGGCCGCCGGATACATTGGCCGGCCGGTGTTTTCATTGCCGACGGCGGCAAACACCGGATGGCCTTGCGAGATCGCGTACTCCACGGCGGATTCAACAAACCGGCTCGGCGTTTCAGAACCCCAGCTGAGACTGATCGGGCCGGAGCTGTTTTTTACGGCGTAGGTCATGGCGTTCATCAGGGTGAAGGAGTCAGCCAGACCGTCGTCGGCAAAGGCTTTGACTGCGACAACAGAAACGCCTTCGCCGACCGGAGTGTTGTATGGATCAAGCAGTCCGGCGGCGAGCCGCGCCATGAGTGTGCCGTGGCCGACGGCATCCGTGATGAGTTTCAAATCGGGTCGGGTTGCGTCGAAAGCGCTGATGACGGCGCGGTTCAGGTTGTCGTCGGGCGCAAGGCCGGAGTCGAGAACCGCAACGGCAATCGGGCCGCCGCCGGAAGGCGCGTTCCACTGCGCCGGAATGCCCGGCGCCCCGCCTTCTGCGGGCAGAAGTTTGGGCAGGTCATAAACATAGTTAGGTTCGGCAAGCGCGATAGTTGGTTCGTTGCCAAGCTGAGCGACGAGATCAAGGACATTGGCCCCTTCGGGCAAAAGAATGCGGTAGATGCCTAAGTCTGTATTGGCGGAGATAACCGTGCCGCCGGTGCGGGCAAGAAAGGCGCGCAGATTTTCGATGGAAGCGCCCGCACCAAACCCAACCAGAATTTCGCGGGCCATGAAGCGGAATTTCCCGTCAAAAGAAGTTTCGATCCGCCGCTGACCGCGCAGCGGCTGCACCGATCCGGCGAACCCTTTGCGGAATACGCGGATGCCGGTAAGACGGGTCTGGTCGCCGAGCGGGCCGGATTCGCGCCGCCAATCCAGCAAGTAATCATACGGCGAAAGGAGTTCGCCAAGAACGATTTCGATGTCGGCGGCGCGGCAGGAACCGGAAATGTTTTTCTGTGCCGCAGGGTCAATCTGTACGTCGATACCCGCAACGGCGAACCGTTCGAGAAGTTGCGGGAGCGGCTCATCCTGAGCGGTGAGCCAAAGACGGTTCTGGTCGAGCCGGAATTCCAGAACTGCGGCCTTTGGACAAAGCGTGCAGATCAAAAAGGTTAACAGAACCATCGGCAGAACAGTACGCATGAACGGCAAGGTAGCAGGAACGCGGCAGGATGGCAATCGGCTCGCCGGTGGTGCGGTTGACGAGACGGGCAATGAGGCGTATTATTTAATGGTTATGAAGCCTCTGATTTACAAACTTTTAGCTTTGGTGCTCGTGCTGGCCGGAGCCGGTATCCCGGTTGCGGCGGAAGATCTGGACGCGGCGCTTGCGGCACAGAAAAAAAAGGCGCAGAGACGGGTTTATTCGGACAGCGCGCTGGTGGAGGATCACAATCTCTCTGTACCGAAAACTGAGACGGAAGAGGATCGGCAGCTCGATAAAAAGCTGAAGGAAATGGAGGATAAGGCGAACGTTGCAGTCTCTTTGCCAAATCCGGACTCACCTCACCGTACGGCCCCCGCACCGGTTCGTTCCGTCAAAGATAAAAACTGGCTGGCTACGGCGGTAATGGGTGACAGCACTTCGTTCGTTTCGCAAGCCGAGTCAACAGACGACGACTGGATCGCCCGGGAAGCGGCTCGCCAAAAAACCAAGGATGACACAGCGAAAGAAGATGCGCTGGTTCAGAAGCTTCTGCACGAGAAAACACAGTCGCGACCGCAAAACACTACGCCGGAACTGGAGCGCCTGAAGCAATACCAGCTTGACCCGAAAAAGTTTAATGCCGGCAAAGAGCCAACGCCGGCAGGTCCTTCATACATGCTTCCGCAAAGCGGAACGCCCGATCCGATGGCGGCAATCCGCCCGACACCGAAAAAGGAGAATCCGCCACCGCTGTTTTCTCCGCAAGCCGCGAAGGCTCCCCTGCCGGCGGCTCAAACTCCGCTCAACCCGCTCCGGAATCCGCTGAACAGCCCGATGGTCGGCTCGCCATCACGCAGTGTTTCGCCCGGGGTTTCATCCAGACCGATCGAATCGGAGATGCCGTTGACTCCGTTGCAAATGATCAAGAAGTCGTCGCCGATCAATCGGCAAGATCCGTTCGCGATCGATCCTATGCCGAAACTTAAAACCAGCATCTGGGATTAGGGCCGGGCATCCGGATCAAGCTTCAAAAGCATTTTATACGACTCTGCCGCACGTCGGATTTTGGCGCGCTGTGTTTCATACGAGCTGATTTCTTCTTTTGTCGCACTCTTTTGCGATCGGAGAATCTCCATGGCGCACTCAGAGGCCCGCAGGGCTTTGTCGTATTCGCCAGACACGTAATAGGCTTCCGCAAGGGTGTTCCACAAGTCTGAGGAATAAGGAGCGATCAGGATGGCTTCGCGTGCGTGGCGGAGCGCCAACTTCCCGTTTTTTATCTTGCCGCCAGTGGCGTAAATCCAGGACAGGTTATTATGGAGCATCGGATTATCCGGAAAGGCTTTTGACAGCCTCGTTAACAGCATAACCGACTCCTCATAGCGCTCCATCTGAACATAAAGCATACTCAGCCGGAAAAAAAGATCTGGATTGCCGGGATCCGTTTGCAGCGCGCGCACATAGGCCTGCTCGGCCTGTTTGTATTCTCCCTCGCTGGCATATTGTACGCCGGCATCCATTAAAAAAGAAACCCGGGAGGCTTTTACCTGATCCGTCTGAGGTTCTGTTGCGATCTGCACCTCGGCATTCGTTGTCTCTGTATATCCACCGGTGATCAGCGGGCCGGAACTCTGCGCAGAACCCGGCGCAGCCAGCTGGGCCTGCGTGGAAGCAACCTCTCCATACGCATCGGCAGCCAGCGGTGTGGGCCCTTGCAGAACGCCCTTTGCCGCCGCCGACCCGGCGCTTACCCCGGCGTTAGTTTTCGCTTCATACACGCGGATTGCCAATGGTGAAGGCCCCTGCGGCGCGTTTTGCGCCGTTGCGGAAGCCGCCAGTAGAATTGCCGTTAAAATCAGTAGAAGGTGTTGCATAAGTTTTTCACATTTTCCTGACGGTCACCTGCACCGTCGCCGGTTCAATTTTTTCAATCTGCAGATCGGACGGCAGGTCAACCCTCACCGGAACTTCATAGTTTGCCGGGTCGGTCAGTTCCGTACAATCAATGTATGTATAAACATCGCGCGCATTCAACTCGGCAATCCGTTGCGGGCTTCCGCGCAGCGTCACCGCCACTTTTTCGGGCCGGATTTTCACCGCCCGGGCATCATCCGAAGCCAGCATCGGGCGCACAGGACTGTTCTCGATCCGCCGGGACGCCACCCGTTCAACCAGCGACACCTCCGCCGCAACGCGCTCCGGATAAACCGTCCACGGCTGACCGTTCGAGGCAATCTCCACATGTGTTTTGAATGAGCCGTGACATCCGTCGAGACTGACTGGAACCGTCCGCACCTGATCCATATCTCTCAGCAGCCGTTCGGCTCCGCGCACCTTAACCGAAGCAGGCGAACAGACCGCCTGTTCCATTTGAACGCCTTTCGGCAAGTCGCCTTCCAGCACAACTTTCACCGGCAGCACCCGTTCCGCTTCGCGGTCAATGGTAACCGTTACGTCAGGCGGATCAAACTGAACCGCATGCGCCCGTGATGGCGCCTTCACATAACGCGGCGAAATTTTGACGGTTTGACGCAACCGGGCGGTATCTCCTGAGAGATCGATTTTCACCGCCACCTGATCGCTGCTGATAAAACGAATATCATCGCGCGAACCGCGGAACCGGATGTTAACTGTATCGGCCGATTGATCAAAAACCGCCCGGCCTTCCCCCGCCGTGACAGTGATCGGAACGTTCGCCACCATCACCTCGAAACTGGTGTTTTCGCGAACAGCCTGCCAAACCGCGAACGCCAGCAAAAGACAGAACAGCTTCATCAGCCAGTTGCGGCTCATCATCTGCCGGATGCGGGCCGGGCGGAACGAATGAATCAACCCTCTTGCGGCCTGCTTAATCATTCGAGGCCTCCTCGAACATAAATCCAGCCTGCCCGCCGTCTTCGCCGAACCCGTTGGCCTCGCGGCTAAGAAACGAAGTCAGCATCCGGCGCAGACGCGGCCCGTCGAAGCCGCGCTCAAGGCGTCCGTTATACGCCACCGAAATGATTCCGGTCTCTTCCGAAACCACGATCACCATCGTGTCGGTTTCCTCCGTCAGGCCGATGGCCGCGCGGTGACGCGTGCCGAGATCGCTGGTCAGATCATCGGTCTGCGTCAGCGGAAAAACGCAGCCCGCCGCCGCAATGCGGTCTTCGCTGATGATGACGCCGCCGTCGTGCAGTGATGTTCCGGGATAAAAAATGGAAGTCAGCAGCTCTACACTCACCTCGCTGTTCATGGCGGTGCCTGTGTTTTGAATCGTCTTGGTTTCTACTTCGCGTTCGATCGCAATCAGCGCGCCGGTTCTTCGGGAAGCCAGCAGAAGGACGGCGTCCGTTACCGGATCGGCCAGCGCGCCGCGGGCCTTGCCGACCATAAACTTACCCTGCCGCCCAAGCCGTGCCAGAGCGCGGCGGATTTCCGGCTGGAAAATCACGATCATCGCAAGCGCCAGATAAACCATCAGCTTCTGCAGCAGCCAGTTGAGAATCAGCAGATTGGTGAATTTGGTAATCACCATCAGGAAGCCGAAAATGATGGCCAGCCCGGTCAGAATGGCGGCGCCGCGCGTGCCGCGGAAAAACTTCACCAGAAAATAGAAAGCGGCTGCGAGAATCAGAATCTCGACCACTCCGGTCAGCCCGGGATTTTCTATGCTGTGCAGCCAGTTCATTTGCGTTTTTCCTGAGCACGCAGTCTATCCATAAGCCTCGCGGCATCGCAAGATTCCTTTACATCATGCACCCGCAAAATATGCGCGCCGTGCAAAATTGAAAAGCCCGCCACCGCCAGCGACCCGGCCAGCCGGTCATCTGGATTTTTGCCGGTCAAACGTCCAATAAACCCCTTGCGGCTCGCGCCGATCAGCACCGGACAGCCCGAAGCCGCCAGCGCCGGAATCCCGTTCAGCAGCGCCAGATTATGCTCATCCGTCTTCCCAAAGCCAATCCCCGGATCGAGCGCAATCTGTTCCGGTGCAATCCCCCGCGAAACGGCGAACGCCGTCCGTTCTTCGAGAAAGTTCCGGACATCGAAAACTACATCGTCGTAGCGCGGATCGTTTTGCATCGTTTCCGGTGTCCCGAGCATGTGCATCAGAACCAGCCCCGCGCCGGACTCGGCCGCGACAGCCGCCATACCGGAATCGGACAGCGCCGAAATATCGTTGATAATGTCGGCACCGGCGGCGACAGCCGCACGGGCAACTTCGGCTTTGCGCGTATCGATCGAAATCAGCGCGTCCGTTTTCTCGCGCAGTTTTTTAATCACCGGAACCGTCCGCGCAATTTCTTCCAGCGCTTGAACCGGCGTGGCTCCCGGACGGGTCGATTCGCCGCCGATATCAATGATGTCGGCGCCCTCTTCGACCATTTGCAGTCCGCGCACCACAGCCTTTTCTAAAGCCAGAAACTTTCCGCCGTCCGAAAACGAATCCGGCGTCGCGTTCAGAATGCCCATAATCAGCGTTCTCTGCCCGCAGACGACCTCCCGTCCGCGACACCGCCATATGATTTTACCGTTTCCAGACATTGGAAAAATCGTAGGCCTTTTTGCCGCTGATTGGAACCCGTTTATTCGCCTGACAAACCTGCGCCCCCGGCTTACTGTCGGATAACCTCAGGAGGAATCTTATGTTTACACCGGAACATCTGCATGTTGCCTTGAATCACGTCGCGCTGATCGGGCTGGCCGTCGCTATCATTCCGCTGGCCATCGCCCTGTTCCGCAAAGATCGCGGCGCACTGCTTTCCGGTTTGCTGATCGTCCTGATTTACGGACTCAGCATTCCGGTTGTCATGGAAACCGGCGACGGAGCAACAGCGCGGCTGATGTCCGGCGACGCCGGAGTTCAGCTGGACGGCGTTTCGATGACGTTCCTGAAAGAACACGAAGAGCGGGCCGATGTTGCCTCCGCTTCTGTTTACGTCGCTTTGTCATTCGCAGTAATTGGATTGCTGACCATGCGGTTTGCGCCGAAACATCAGTACAACGTTGCGGCGCTGGTGCTGGTCGCCTGCATCGTCTGTACCGCCCTGCTGGTCTGGACCGCCGAAGCGGGCGGACAAATCCGCCATCCCGAATTCCGCTCGGCGCCCGCCATGCCGTAAAATTTTTCCTGTCGTTTTTGCAAGGGTTGGAAGGGTTTAAGGGAAAAGTTCCGGCGGTTGGAAACTTCGGTCTTTTTCCGGCGGGCGGGATCGGTAATATGGGCGCCCTGACCCATGAAAACCATACCGTTCTGCCATCTTCATTTTCACACGGAATACAGCCTGCTCGACAGCTCGTGCAAGGTGGCGGATGCCGTGGCGACGGCCAAGGAGCTGGGTCAGGAGCATCTGGCGATTACCGACCACGGCGTACTCTACGGCGTGATCGATTTCTACAAGCAGGCGCAGAAGGCGGGCATTAAGCCGATCATCGGCTGCGAGGTGTACATTGCCCGCAACGGCATGGACGAGAAGACATCGCAAGCCGACAACCTGCACCTCGTTCTGCTGGCGGAGGACAACGAAGGCTACAACAATCTGATGCATCTGGTTTCGTTCGGCCATCTGGAAGGATTTTATTACAAGCCACGCATCGATAAGAAACTTCTGCGGCAGTACAGCAAAGGACTGATCGGTCTGTCGGCCTGTCTAAAAGGCGAAATTGCAGAAGCCTGCGCCGAAGGTGCCGTTGATAAGGCCGTGGCGCTGGCGAAGGAATATTCTGAAATTCTCGGGCCGAACAATTTCTTTCTGGAAATTCAGGATCACGGCATTCCGGAACAGAAAACGGCCAATCGGCATATCGTCGAAGTGGCAAAGCGCACCGGCCTGCCGCTGGTGGCGACCAACGACGTGCATTACATCAAGAAGGAACACCGCGACGCGCACGACGTTCTGATCTGTCTCCAGCACGGCAATCTGGTGAGCGATCCGAACCGGATGAGTTATTCCGGCAGCGAGTTTTACATGAAGAGCGGCGCGGAGATGGAGCGGCTTTTCCCGAACCAGCCGGAAGCACTGGCCAATACCGTTGAAATCGCCCGCCGCTGCAACGTCGAGCTGGTCGATAAAAACAAGCCGCTCCACTTTCCGACGTTCGCAGTTCCGCCGGAATATAAGAGCCAGAAGGATTACCTGATGGCCATCGGCAAAGCCGGATTGAAAACGCTTTATCCGATCGACGACTTTGACAATCCGAAAACTGATATCGAAAAACAGGTATCCGAACGGTTCAACTATGAAGTCGGCATCATCGAGAAGACCGGCTTCATCAACTATTTCCTCGTCGTGCAGGACTTCATTGCCTACGCGAAAAGTCAGAACATTCCGGTCGGGCCGGGCCGCGGTTCCGGCGCAGGCAGTATGCTGGCCTACGCGCTGGGCATCACCGCGCTCGATCCGCTGCACTACAATCTGATTTTCGAGCGCTTCCTCAATCCCGACCGTATTTCGCCGCCGGACTTTGATATCGACTTCTGTCAGGCGCGCCGCAGCGAGGTGATCGAATACGTCAAAGACAAGTACGGCCGCGAAAACGTCGCGCAGATTATCACCTTCGGAACGCTCGGCGCCAAAACCGTCATCCGCGACATCGGCCGCGTACTGGCTCTGCCGCTTCAGGAGTGCGACAAGCTCGCCAAGATGGTTCCGGAAACGCCCGGCGCGACACTGGCCAAGGCGCTGGAGGAAAATCCCGATTTCAAACGCGCGACCAAGCAGGATCCGGTAGCGCAGGAAATCATGAAGTACGCGCTGATTCTGGAAGGCCTGCCGCGCCATACCGGCACGCACGCCGCCGGTGTCGTTATCGGCGAAAAGCCGCTGATCGATATTCTTCCGCTCTCGCGGGATAAAGACAAACAGGTGATCACCCAGTTTGAAATGAAGCCGATGGAAGACATCGGCCTGCTGAAGATGGACTTTCTCGGGCTGAAAACGCTGACGGTTATTCAGGAGGCGGTTGAATATATCCGCACCAACCACGGCGTCACGCTGGACATCAACAAACTTCCGCTCGACGACAGAAAAACCTACGACCTGCTCAACCGCGGCGACACGATCGGTGTATTTCAGGTTGAAAGTGCGGGGATGCGCGACACGCTGCGCAAGATCGGCCTCGACCGCGTCGAAGACCTGATCGCCATGATCGCGCTCTACCGTCCGGGTCCGATGCAATTCATCGACGAATTTATCAACCGCAAGCACGGCAAGGTGAAAATTCAGTATGACCATCCGCTGCTCGAACCGGTGCTGAAAGAAACCTACGGCATTATCGTCTATCAGGAACAGATTCAGCAGGCGGCCAACAAGCTGGCCGGCTTCTCGCTCGGCGAAGGCGACATTCTGCGCCGCGCGATGGGGAAAAAAGATAAAGCCGTCATGGCGACCCAGCGCGAAAATTTTATCGCGGGCTGTAAAAAGACCAACGATATTGACCGCAAGCTGGGCGAAAAACTCTGGGACATGATCGAGAAGTTCGCGGAGTACGGTTTCAATAAATCGCACAGCGCGGCATACGGCATCATTTCCTACCAGACGGCGTGGCTGAAGGCCAACTACCCCGAAGAATTCATGGCCGCCCTGCTTTCAAGTGAAATGGGCACGCCCGACAAGCTGGCTTTCCTGCTGGCCGAGGCGCGCGAAATGGGACTCAACGTCCGCGCACCGAGCGTCAACGAAGGGCTGGCACGGTTCCGTCCCGAAAAAGGGACGGTTCACTTCGGTCTGGCAGGCGTGAAAAATGTCGGCGCCGGTGCGGTTGAATCGCTGGTGAAAGAACGTGAAACCAAAGGCCCGTACACTGGTTTGATGAATTTCTGTTCTCGCATGGATTCGCGCGAAGTGAACCGCAAGACGCTGGAAAGTTTGATCAAATGCGGAGCTTTCGACTTTTGCCATAAGCCGCGCAGCCGTCTGTTCGCCGGTATCGAAATGGCGATGGGCCGTGCGCAAAGCGCACAGAAAGATAAGCTGAGCGGCCAGCGCTCGCTTTTTGATATGTTCAGCGGCAGCGGCCCCGCACAGGACAGCGATGACGATCTGCCTGCCATCGAGCCGTGGCCCGACAGCGAAATGCTTTCGGCGGAAAAAGAACTGATCGGCTTTTACATTTCCGGCCATCCGCTCTCTGTGCACGAATGGACGCTGAAAACCTTCGCGCTTCAGAAAATCGGTGAACTCGCCGACGTGCTGGTCGCCGCCGGAACCGATGAGCCAAAGGCATTCGTGCGCGTCGGCGGACTGGTGGACAAATACAAAAAAGTTTTCACCAAACCGAAATCGCCGGACGACAGCCCGAAACCGTACGCCCGCTTCCGGCTCGAAGGACTCGAAGCCGCCGTCAATGCCGTCGTCTGGTCCAGCGAGTTTCCGCAATTTGAAAAACTGCTCGAAGACGGCGCACCGCTGATGGCGACCGGAAAGATCACCCGCGACTTCCGCGATGAATTGGAAATTCAGGTGTCGGAACTTTTTCCGCTGGCCTCCGCGCCCGGGCTGTTCGCCGAGAAGGTCAGCCTGCATCTGCCGGAAACGGCGCTGAGTCAGGAAAAGCTTCAGGCCATCAAAAAAATCGCGGCGACACATCCCGGCCCAACGCCGCTGAATATTTGCGTACTGCTCGATTCCGGCGAAAAGATTTTTATTAAAGCGGACCGTGCTTCACAGGTGACCGCCTCGCCGGAACTGGTGCAGAATCTCGAACACCTGCTCGGCGAAGACGCCGTTTATGTCGGCGCGCGCTCCCAGCCGTTCCTGCGCGAACCGCCCCGGCGCAGATGGCCGAAGAAATAATTCCTAACCGGCTCACCTCAATAGCACTGCCATTCCGGTTTATTACCGTACACCCATTTATAGTAGTCGGCCTTCTTCAGTTTGGATGCGGCGGCTTCGTCGAGAATAATCCGCGCGTCGCGATGAAACTGAAGAATCGTTGCCGGAACCATCGCGGACACCGGCCCTTCCACCAGCGCCGCCACGGCGTCGGCTTTGTTTTCGCCAAAGGCCAGCAGCAGACAGGTGCGGGCTTCCATGATGGATCCGAGCCCCATCGTGATGACATGGCGCGGCACTTCCTCGCCCGGCTTAAAGAAACGCCGGTTATCTTTCACGGTCTGCTCATCCAGCGTCTTGATGCGGGTGTGCGAGGCGAACGACGAGGTCGGCTCGTTAAAGCCAAGGTGACCGTCCGAGCCGATTCCCAGCACCTGAAGATCGATTCCGCCCGCATCGCGGATCGACTTTTCGTACGCCGCACAATATTCGGCGAGATTTTTTGTCAGGCCGTCGGGAATATGGATATTCGTTTCCGGCACGTTGATTCCGTCGAACAGATTTCCCTTCATGAAGCGGTGGTATGAAGCGTGGTGATCAGCCGAAAGTCCGACATATTCATCGAGGTTGAACGTCGTGACCTTGCTGAAATCGAGCCCTTGCTCTTTGTGCCACCGGATCATTTCACGATAGAGCTGAACCGGCGTACTGCCGGTTGCCAGCCCAAGCACAGCCGCCGGTTTATACCGCACCAGCTTCGCCACGATCCGTCCGCCGACCGCGCTGCCCTCTTCCGCCGTTTTCTGAATAATGATTTCCATATGTTCCTTTCCGACGCGTTACATGTGCTAACCGATCTTCGCCAAAAAATCCTTAATCATAACCGTCTTTCCGGTTACGCGGGATTCCTCGGCGACATTTTCTCCGCACGGCAGATTCCGCCCGCCTTCGTAAAAATCTTTCTGCGCGCCACGTGTCCATCTGGACACATGATACAGCGTCGCAAACGTAAACTCCGGCGCATCGCCGCCCTGTGTGCCGACCAGCTCGCTGCCGCGCCGCACATTGTCCTGCATCCACGCCGGAAGCGACAGGTGATACGGATTACGCTTCACTTCCTCGGCATGGAAGGAGGTGGCGGCGATCAGATCGGCGACGGTTTGTGCGTCCGCTTCCACCATCAGATTCGGATGTTCCATGGCGCTCCAGAATTCGGTCTCCACCACCGTGCAGGAAAAATCATCCTCCATCTGCCGGAGCGCATCCATCACGAGAACGTGCGTGGAAATGTGCCGGACGTTCTGATCTTTGGCGTGCGGCATAAAAATAATTTCCGGACGGAACTTTTTCAGAATGCGCACCGCATCGACGACACCCAGCGGCTGAAAATTTTCCGCTCCATGAAAAACCGTCCAGCCGAGATAGGCGCAGGCGTCGGTCAGCTCTTTGGCGCGGCCCGCGCGGCGTTCGACCTTGCTGCCGAACGTGACCGGAATATTGATGATCTGTTTTCCGGCTTCGCGCATCAGGCGCAGCGGAAGCAGACCGGTAATGCACTCGTCGTCCGGGTGCGGAGAAAAAAGCAGAACCTTCGACGTCGATTTGACCGGTTCCGTTTTGCCGGACGCGGAAATCGGTTTGGCATCGGCAACACCGGCTTTGATGCTCTCAACAAAATGCAGATATGGATTCACTTCCGGCCTCCGATCTCTGGAAGACTGGCGGCCGCGACCGCCTGGCCGTGCCGCTTCTCTTTTTCATTCGGTGTAACAATTTCAATCCGTTGATCCAATCCGTTGAAGACGGCGGAGAGCACTTCGTTGGCTTTGGCGATGATGATGCCGCCTCCAATGCCGCTGGTGACGCGGCCAAGCAGCAGCACGTTCCGGATTTCGTAGAACCCGGCGTAGTGCGCAATGGCGTATCCAAGACAGGTGCCGATCGTGGAGTAAATTTTTTCCGCCCGCGCGTCGCCCATCGCCATCAGCTTTTGCACTTCGACCAGCTGTTCCGGAAACGGCATCCCGGCGGGAAAAGAAAGTCCGGCGCGCGGCGCGAGCCGGGCAACGGCCTGCTGCGAAAAATACTGCACGCCGCAACCGAGATCGCCCGACCACTCATCGGCGGGCGCATCGGTGCGGTAATCAACCGGCGCGAACGCGAGTTCATTAAGCCAGGAGGTGATGCCGCCGTCCGGCGTCACATAACCGGCCGCCAGACTGGTGCCCATTGAAATGCCGAGCACTGCGTTTTCGTTCATCGCCATCGATCCGGCCAGCGCGGTGACTTCGCCGTCGTTGACTACCTCGAACGGAATACCGCCCCAGCGTTCCTTGAGATCGAAAAATATGCGACGGATTTTTGATTCGAAGTCGGACGATGAAATTCCGCGGAACAGCGAAGCCGCGCGGACTTCGTTATTCACATACACTCCCGCCGCACTGCCGCCAATGGCATCAACTCGCGGCAGGTGCAATGCGGCGCGCTGAAGCGTGTCGCTAATGCCTTCGATGTGATAATCCGGGTCGCTTTCGAAATAGGGATTCCATTCGACCTCTTCGGAAAAAACCACCTTGCCGTCGATCAGCGCGGCGCACTTGCGGTCGGAGCCGCCGAGGTCGAAGCCGATGCGGCATCCGTCGAAATGACGCCCCAGCGCCGCCATCTGTTCGTTGGGTTCCGGAAGTTCATCCGCGGAGCAGGCCAGAATTTTCAGCGGCTGGAGATAGACCTTCCCGCCGAAAAATTCGCAATCGAAATGCCGCGCGCCGTTCGGCGAATAAAGAGCCGCGAGTTTTCCGGCGATGGCCGGACAGCCGGAAATCAGAACTTGGCTGCCGCCGCGCTGCCACAGCAGAAATTTTAAAATGCGTTCGAGGTAGCGCAGGGTGAGAGATTCATTTTCCGCCGAAAGCGGCAGGATGCGGGTGTTGAATACCGAACAGGTTTTATCGGGACAAACCAGCGCCAGCGTCACCTCAACCGGCGCCACCGAAAAATTCACACGCTCCTGATAGACCCGGTTCCATAAAACCGCCGGGACGAAATCGGGATCGAGTTCCGGCTTAACTGGTACATCAACGTTCATTAGGGATTTCCTCATTGGCGCGGTAAGGATGGCTCACCGGCGAAAGAGCATAAACATTAATAATTTACCAATATCATCTGTTTTTTAACGATATTGACTTTTCAGCCCGCGACGGCAATCCTGCCGGAATGAACAACGCGCTACTGCAAATACCGGATCCGGCCGATTATTTCAAAGGCGCCGGACACCATCCGCTCCCGGTTCCCGCCAATGTGCTGCTGTTTGTACGGACGACAAAAAACAAACTCCAGGAGGAGGCTCTGCAGAGCCGCTCCCACCACCGCTTCGTGCTCATCTTTAATCTGGCGACCGAAGGCCGTGTGCACATCGACCATCTGGAGCTGCACGTTAAACCCGGACAGTCGCTGCTCATTCTGCCCTACCAGTTCCACCACTTCAGCCTGCTGGCTTCCGCAAAACTAAAATGGCTTTTCTGCACCTTTGAACTGACACCACACACCTTTCTGGAGCCGCTGCGGAACCGCGTGGTGGATACCGGCGAACCGACGCAGCAGTCGCTGAAAAATCTGCTCGAAGAATGGCACCGGCCGGCCTCGGAACTACAGGCCGGGAAACTGCAAACCGACCTGCTTCATCTCCTGCTTTCGCTGAAACAAGACCGTCAGCGCTCCGGCAGCGATCTGCCGCCTGAGCCGGAAGACAATCTACTGAGAACCGTTAATCGCTTAATGGCAGAGTGGCGAGGACGAACCGTTGCGACAACCGATCTGGCCCAGACGTTAAACCTGTCGGAGTCGCGATTGCGTGTGCTGTTCAAAGAGGCCGCTGGAATTCCGCTCGGGCAATACATGCAGAATTACCGGATCAACCGCGCGATGGCTCTGCTGCGCACGACGGACTTCTCGATCGCCGACATCGCCGCCGAAGCAGGCTTCGGCTCGCCGCAAGCCTTCAGCCGCATATTCAAGGAAAAGACAAACGATACTCCGCGCGCCTATCGGCAGGGCGGACAGCCGTGACCATATCGGTTTCGGGCTTTTCCATTCTGTTGCAATCCGTTAGTTTCCGCCCAATGAAACACCGCCCGAAACATATCGCCGAATACATTCTGCTGCGCGGCCTGCTCGCCGTCGTGAACATTCTGCCGCTGCGCGCGGCGCTGGCGGTCGGCTGGCTGATCGCCGCGTTCTTCTTTCACGTCCTGCGCTTTCGCCGCGAAAAAGCGGAGTCGCGCCTGAAGCAGGTCTTCGGCGACCGCTTCACCGCCAAAGAGCGGCGGCGTATCGCGTGGCTTTCCTTCCGCAACATCAGCTTCAACGCCGTTGAAGCCGCACGTTTTAAAAAGCTGACGATGGAGCAACTGAAAAAAACGGCGCTGTATCCCGGCATCGTCGCGATGCAGGAAACTTACCGGAAAAACGGCGCATTCATTTTCGCCACAGCGCACATGGGCAACTGGGATCTCGGCGGCGTCGCCTGCAAACTGGCGGGCATACCGGTTTTTTCCATCGCGCGCCGGCAGAAAAATCCGCTCACCGACGACCTGCTCAACCGGATGCGCAACGCCACCGGCATGGACGTCGTGCTGAACGACTCCACCGTACTGAAAAATGTTGTCCGCCGCCTGAAAGCCGGTGAAGTGCTGGCGATTCTTCCCGACGTACGTTCCGCCACCGAAGCGCTCTCGATTGATTTCCTCGGCGGCCAAGCCAACCTCGGCGCCGGCGCCGCGCTCTTCGCGCAAATGGCGCACTGCCCGATTTATCCGGTCGCGTTGCTCCGCCGCGGCTGGACGCACCACGAATACAAAGTGTTCGACCCGATCTTCCCCGACCCGTCGCTCGACAAAAAAGAGGACTGGCAGCGGATGATGCAAAAACTCGTTTCCATTTTTGACGCCGAAATCCACGCCCACCCCGAACAATACTTCTGGTTCAACAAACGCTGGGTGCTGGATCCGCTGAACAAGGGTGCAAAATGAATATCCGTTACGAGTCGTCCCGCCAAATCACTCCGGCAGAATTTGTGGATTTGCTGGTTCGGTCAACACTCGCCGAGCGGCGTCCCGTTGACGATCTCGCGTGTATCACCGCGATGCTGCGCCATGGAAACCTCCTGTGCACTGCATGGGACGGCGACAAGCTGGTGGGCGTCGCGCGCTCCGTCACCGACTTTGAGTACTGCTGCTATCTGTCGGATCTCGCCGTCGATCAGGCCTACCAGCACGCAGGCATCGGCAAAGAACTGATTGCGCTGACGAAAAAACGGCTGGGAAAGAATGCTAAAATCATCCTGCTGGCCGCGCCCAAAGCGGAAAAATATTATCCAAAAATCGGATTCACGGCGCACAACTCCGCCTGGATTTCCGCCGCAGGGAACAACTCCAACTGATTGCTTAATCCGCCCGCCGCCGAGGAGTTCGTCGCCGTCATAGACGACCACCGCTTGAACGAAAGCGCAACAACGCGACTTCTTCTGTAGGTGGGCTCGCTGAGCCCGCCCTGAATTACCGGGGTCGCCGACCCCGGCTACAAAATCAACTTCCCGTTTCCGGCTAAACTTGTTCGGCATTTGCGGTGATTGCTGTTATGACCGTGTTGTGAAAACAAATAAAAGGAGCACGCTATGGTGATTCCCGAAAAACTTCAGGAAATAATGCAGAAGGATGGCGTTGTGGCTATCGCGACTTTGGGAGCAGACGGGCCTCATATGGTCAATACCTGGAACAGCTACCTCCGAATCTCACAAGACGGCAGATTGTTTATCCCCGCAGGCTACATGCATAAAACGGAAGCGAATATTACCCATAACCCGAATGTGCTGATTACATTGGCCAGCAGTAAGGTTCAGGGGTTACACGGGCCGGGAGCCGGATTCCTGATCAAAGGAAAGGCAAAGTTCATAACATCCGGACCCGACTTTGACGTAATGAAGGAGCCGTTTAGCTGGTTGCGCGCCACCCTGGCCGTTACCATTGACTCGGCGACTCAAACCTGGTGAGACAAACAGAACTGTTTAGCAAATCATCACCCCGCTATTCTCTTAATCCACCCGCCGCCGAGGAGTTCGTCGCCGTCATAAACGACTGCGGCCTGTCCGGGGGTCAGCGCAAATTGCGGTTCGGAAAAACAAACTTTAAATTCGGTATCACTGATTTTTTCGAGCGTCGCCGGTGCGCCGCGGTGGCCGTAGCGCGGCTGGACAATAAACAAGGCCGGCGAGACGCCGGCGGTACATTGAGGAAATTCACCGGAAATCCAGTGCGCGTCCCGAACGAAACATTCCGACTGCATCGCTCCTTCGCGCGGCGAGAGGATGATTTCGTTTTTATCCGCATCAATCCGGCTGACGTAAACGCGTTCGCCGACAGCAACGCCGGTTCCGCCGCGCTGTCCGACGGTAAAGCGGTGGACGCCGTCGTGTTCCGCCAGCTGTTTGCCTTGGTCGTCGAGTACGCGGCCCTTCTTCTTAACTTCCGGCATACGCGCTTCGACAAACTCCGGATACATTCCCTCTTCGACAAAGCAGAGATCCTGACTTTCGCCGCGCGGTACAATCGGCAGATTATGGTCGGCCGACCATTTTTTCACTTCCTCTTTCGTCCAGCCGCCGAGCGGGAAAACGGTATGCGCGAGCTGTTTCTGCGAGAGACGGTGCAGGAAGTAGGACTGGTCTTTGGTGCGGTCCACAGCGCGCAGCAGGTGAAACGCGCCGTCGCGTTCTTCGAGGCGGGCGTAGTGGCCGGTCGCCAGCACATCGCAGTCGAGCTGGACGGCGCGGTCGAGCAGAAAACCGAATTTGATGAATTGATTGCAGGCTATACACGGCGACGGCGTGCGGCCAGCCGCGTATTCGCTGACAAACGGCGCGACCACTTTTTCTTCGAAGCGATCCTGCGCGTTGACGACATAGTGCCGGATGCCGAGCGCCGCGCAGACTTTCTGAGCACGGGTGACATCTTCGAGCGAACAGCAGCGCGATCCGTCTTTCCACATGTGGGCGGTCAGGCCGATCACTTCGTACCCCTGCTCGACAAGCAGAGCCGCCGCCACAGAACTGTCCGTGCCGCCACTCATTCCAACTGCCGCGCGCTTCTTCATATCCTGCGGGTTGTAATGAATGCAGGCCGGAAAAGCCAGAGTTTATAATGCCGAGTCGGCGCAAACTCCGGCTGGACATCGCACCATTCCGTTGCTGTACTCCGCGGAATCATAAAAGGAAATTGGGTCTCGCTAACAAAAAAGGTGAGGACCCCCTCACCTCCACGCGGCAGATTGGGTGTGCGTATGAAAAAAAATGAAGTCGATGTGATCGTCGCCGGACATCTTTGCCTGGACATTATTCCGGCGTTCCCGGCTGAAAAGCGTCCGCTGTCCGATCTCCACGCGCCGGGTCGTCTGACTAATGTCGGCGGAGCCGTCTGCGCCACCGGCGGCGCAGTATCCAATACCGGCCTCGCCCTGCACCGCTACGGGCTGAACACCCGGCTCGTCGGGAAAATCGGCAACGACACCTTCGGCCGCGCCATTCTCGACGTCATCCGCGCTCGCGATCCGGGACTGACGCAATCCATCGTCGTTGCGCCGGGCGAAGCAAGCTCATACACCATCGTCATCAATCCGCCCGGTATCGACCGGATGTTTCTGCACTGCCCCGGTGCCAATGATGCGTTCTGCGCTGACGATGTTGATTTTCCAATGATCGGGACCGGCAGACTTTTCCATTTCGGCTATCCGCCGCTGATGCGTCGTATGTTTTTAGACTGCGGTGCAGAAACGGCAAAGCTGTTTTGCAACGCCAAGGCGAACGGTCTGACAACCTCTCTGGATATGGCCCGGCCGGACTCCGGCGCGGAATCAGGCCGCGTCGACTGGCGCGCTCTGCTCCGCAATATTCTGCCGCACGTCGATATTTTCCTGCCCAGCGTGGACGAACTGCTCTATATGCTCGACCGCCCGCGCTTTGCAAAATTTGAAGCCGCGCTCGAGGCCGGTGAACCGCTTGGCGGACTCCGACAAACGGATCTGCGCGCTCTGTCGGACGAACTGATTGCGATGGGCACCGGAATGGTCGTTATGAAACTCGGCGCATACGGTCTCTATCTTCGCAGTTCCGCCAATTCCGCACGGTTGTTAAAGTTTGGAAACGGCGCGCCAGCCAATCCGGCCCAATGGATTGACCGCGAGCTTTATCATCCCTGCTTTGAGAAGCAAGTAGTCGGCACAACCGGCGCGGGGGACTGCGCTATCGCGGGCTTTCTTGCCGGACTGCTTTACGGCCAAAACCCCGAAGCCGTCATGGACTCCGCCACTGGAAGCGGCGCGTGCAACGTCGAGGCCGCAGATGCAATCAGTGGAATTCCGACCTGGGATGCGCTGCAGAAACGGATTTCCAAAGGGTGGAAAACCGAGCCCGGACTTTAGAACTGGAGCCGGCGGAGGGATTTGAACCCCCGACCAGCTGATTACAAATCAGCTGCTCTACCACTGAGCTACGCCGGCATCAAAAAGAGGCGGGATTATGCGAAAAGTTCCGGCGAAGTCAAACCCTCAGCCGCGTTTATAACCGGGGCGATGGTGCCACAGGTGGCGGAAACCGTACCGCGAAAAGGATACCATCACCAGAAGAAGGGCAAGAACCAGCGTAACAATCAGAGTAAAGAGTCCTCGATGGGCTCCAGCGCGATAGACGTCTTCCGTAAAAAAATAAGCGGAAAGCAGCCCGCCGACAACCAATACAAACACGGCCGCTATCAGCAGTCCGCGATACGGCCGCAACTTGAACATCGGAACTCTGTCTCCCATTGAAATCACTGTCCGTTTGCCTCCCGCTCAATTTTCCGGATACAATTTCTGCATTTGTGGTAAATAAAGCAATAGTTATTCCTAAACGAGCAGGTTTTTTGAATTCGACAAAAAGCCCGCCTGAAATGCCAAAATTTTATTCGCGAAAAACTTCCTCTGAAAAACCGTTCTCAGATTTGGAATCGGTTAGAAGTGGCGGGAGCGACGGGACTCGAACCCGCAACATCCAGCGTGACAGGCTGGCACTCTAACCATTGAGCTACGCCCCCGCAAGAAAGAGACAAGGAGGATAGTCGGCGAACTTCTTATTTCAAGCGCAAACTGGGATAAGTTCGCAGGGCGGAGCAAAGCCGTTCTGGCGCGCGGAAAAAACATATTGATTAAGCCCGGCTGTTCCGCCACCTTACGAACCTTCCCGACGCAGAAATTTCGGGCCATAACCAAAGGGATTTTATGGATCGCGCTTCGCATCCGGCTTCGTTTATCTGGGATGAGCCAACTGGAAACGGCCGCAACCTTTTCCGACGCTTCCTGCTTAACTTCACATTGAGTTCCCCGGCGACCTCAGCCACCCTGAATCTTTTTGCCGACTCGCGTTACCGGTTAATCGTCAACGGAGCCTTCATCGGTGCGGGGCCGGCTCGGTTTGCGCCGGGTCATCCCGAATATGATTCCTACGACATCGCCGCGCACCTGCATCCCGGAAGCAATACCATTTGCGTGGAAGCAACTTCTTACGGAGCCAGTTCCTTTCAAACCTCACGCGAAAGCGCTGGCGGGTTCATTGCCTGGGGCGAAGCGGTCGCCGGCGAAACAATTAGTTTTGCCACCCCCGGCGCGTGGAGCGTTCAGGTAATGGACGCATGGGATGCTCAGGCTCCTACTTTCAGTTTTGCGATCGGCCCGGCGGAAATTCTGGACACACGAAAACTGGACGCAAACAAACCCCGCACTCCGGTGAAAATTGCCAATCAGAACCGGTGGGGAACCCTGATGCCGCGCAGCGTTCCGTGCTCGACCTTCGCAGCGCTCATGCCGGATAAAAAGGCGATCTTCGATCTGGCCCGGGATGAATCCATTATCGGATTCCGCCAGATGTATCCGGACCGTTGTTCAAAAAACTCCGCCAAGCGCTGTGTTCTCTATGCCGCATGGATTCACGCCCCGCGCGAGCAAATGACAGATATTGGAATTTTCTGGGGAAAGCATTACCTCAACGGAACTCCGCTGGTATATCGGGCGGAACCCCTGCGCGGAAACCGGCAGAACACCACGCTCCACCTCAAAGCGGGCTGGAACCTGCTGTACGGAGAAATTGAGCAGCTCGAAGAGGTCTGGGGGTTGCTGCTTGGAATTCCTCGGCAGGCCGGACTCACAATCCGATCCGAGCCGGAGGTCCACTGTACAACCGGGCTGCTTTATTCCGAACTTACCCCGCCCGAAAACACACCGTCCGCGAATAATGCGGTGCCGTTCGACCATGAAAGCCTCCGGTCTTCGGGTATCGTTTGGAATACCGTACCGGCTGACAGCGAGCCGCAGCTTCCGGCCCGCCTCCGGGCCTGGGATATTGTCGCCGGAACATCAGAAGAAACCGCCCCGATGCAAACCGGGGCCCGCGCATGGGTCTATGAATTCAAAAAAGAATTCGACGGCTACATCACCGTGGAGGTTGAAGCGCCCGCCGGAACTGTTCTGGACGTGGGCGTGGACGACTGGCTCCGCAAAGACGGGCTCATCCGCCTCTATGGTTCCAATCCTTTCGTCAATGCCGTCGACCGCTATATTCTGCGCGGCGGCCGTCAGAAAATTCAAAGCTTCCATGTGCGCGGCGGGCATTTTCTTCAGCTTACACTCTCCCTGCCTGACGGCGAAACCGGAACGGCGCACATTCACGACGCTCATATACTAAGCGCAAACTGCCATTTCCCGAATCTCGGGAGCTTTGAGTGCTCCGAGCCCGTTCTCAACTGGGCCTATGCAACAGCATTCCGCACCCTGCAGGTTTCCACCGAGGATTCCTATGCCGACTGCCCGTGGCGTGAACGCGGAACCTACCTTGGCGACGGGTACGTCAACATCCACATGCATGAGATGGTCAATGCGGACCGGCGGATTCCAAATCGCTTTCTCCGGCTGTTTGCATATTCCCAGCTTGGAAACGGGCAAATGCCCGCTTCGGCACCTTCATGGACGGTTTCTTGTCTCTCAGATTTCACCCTGATCTGGATTCTTTGTCTGCACGACTACTGGAAACTCACGCAAGATGCCGCGCTCGTCGAAACGTTGTGGCCCGCACTCGAAAACATTCTAAGCAGTCCCGAATGGATTGCCGACGAAACCGGCCTCTGGGGATCAGACCATCTGAATGTTTTCATCGACTGGGGTGTGCTTCGCGAAGAACGGCTCGGGCGGGCCAATGCCGTACTGAACGCCTTTCGCATCCGCGCACTGGAGTGTGCCGCTGTAATGGCCGGTGTGATCGGAAAAACAAATCGCGCCGAAGCGTTGCGCGAGGAACTGTCTGCGGTACGCACTGCTTTTGAAAAACACCTCTGGATTGATTCAGAAGATCGGTTTGCCCCTTATCTGAACGCGGACGGATCGCAGGCAAAAACCACGGCACTGCACGCGAACATTCTGGCAACGCTCTATCGCATCGGCAGCGAAAAGCAGCAGGATGCCGCCTGCCGATATATTGAAAAGCGCCTTAAACGCAACGCAGCCGACGCGCAGATAAACGGTCAGTTTTCCGGTCACGCGGAATATTACTTTCTCTTCTATGCAATTGAGATGCTCTATCAGCGGGGTCGCATCGGCACAGCGGAACAGGTCATCCGTGACCATTACCGGCCCATGATGAAAGCGGATTCCGGTACGCTGTGGGAATGCCTGTGCCGGGGGGTTCAGGAAGTCGGCAGCCGCTGCCACTCGTGGGGCGGAGAACCTCTCATCAGCGCCATGCGGCATACGCTGGGCGTTCAACTGCCCGACCCGAAAAATCCGAACAAGGTTCTCATCGCTCCGCAAGCCGACACCATTGACTGGGCCAGAGGAACCTATCCTCATCCAAAAGGCAGTATTCATGTGGAGTGGAAGCGGGTCGAAGGGAAAATCGAACTGAACTACACCGCCCCGGAAGGCGTCGAAGTCCTCTGTGCGCCATAGCTTGTAAAGCGGCGGCGGATGACTAAACTCCTCTCGTATGGAACTTTTCGAGGGAACCCCGTCTGTTAATCCAAAACCCGGCGCAGGCACCGCGCCGCTGGCGGCGCGGATGCGTCCGCGAACTCTCGACGAAATCGCCGGGCAGGATCACATCCTCGGCGCGAGCAAACTCCTACGCCGCGCAATTGAGGCCGACCGCATCTCGAGCGTCATTCTCTACGGCCCGCCCGGCTGCGGCAAAACTTCGCTGGCCGAAGTGATTGCGCTCGTCACCGACCGCCGTTTCGAGCGCACCAGCGGCGTACTGGCTAATGTCGCCATTCTGCGCAAGTTGCTCGAACAGGCCGCTGGATGGAAAAAAATTCACCGGCAGGACACAATTCTTTTTATCGACGAAATCCACCGCTTCAACAAATCGCAGCAGGACGTGCTCCTGCCCTACGTCGAGAGCGGCGACATTATTCTGATCGGCGCGACGACGCATAATCCATTCTTTTTCATCAACACACCGCTCAACTCACGCTCACAGATTTTCCAGCTCAACCCGCTGAGCGAAGAGGCCATCAAGACCGTGCTGAAGCGCGCGATGGAACATCCGGCAGGACTGAACGGACTGGTGACTGCTGACGACGACGCGCTGGAGCATCTGGCGACCGTTTGCGAAGGCGACGCCCGCCGCGCGCTGAACGCGCTCGAAATCGCCGCACTGACCACGCCGCCCGGCAAGGACGGTGTCGTTCATTTGACGCGCCATGAAACCGAAGAGTCGGTTCAGAAAAAAGCGGTGTCATACGATCACGACGAAGACGAACACTACGACACCATTTCGGCTTTCATCAAAAGCGTGCGCGGCTCCGATGCGAACGCGGCGATCTACTGGCTGGCAAAAATGGTCTACGCCGGCGAAGACCCGCGCTTCATCGCCCGCCGACTGGTGATTCTGGCCTCTGAAGATATCGGCAACGCCGATCCGCGCGGACTGTCAGTGGCAATAGCGGCCATGCAGGCGGTCGATTTTGTCGGCATGCCGGAAGCGCGCATTATTCTGGCGCAGGCGACAACCTATCTGGCCTGTGCGCCGAAAAGCAACGCCAGCTATCTCGCCATTGATGCGGCACTGGCCGATGTGGAAAGCGGCCGCACGCTGCCGGTGCCGGACCATCTGAAAAACGCGCCGCATCCCGGCAAAGGCGATGTGCAGTACCAATACGCTCACGACGGTACGGATCATTTTGTTGATCAGGAATATGTGCCGACCGACCGGGTTTATTACGCCCCGACCGACCAGGGCTATGAAGAAACCATCCGGAAGCGGCTGGAGCACTGGGCCTCCATGCGGAAAAAGAAAAAATGACGAAAGCGGAAATACGCGCGAAAATTGCCGAGCGGAAAAAAAGTTTTCGGAATCTGGACGCTTTAAGCGCCGGAGCCGTGGAAAATCTCCAATCGCTGAAAATCTTCCGTTCTGCGCGAACCGTCGGAGCCTACATGCCGCTTCCGGATGAGGTGAACATCGCTCCTCTCTTCCGGTGTTTGGAAAAAATATTTTTCGTTCCGGCGTTCGATCCGGAGTCCGGCCTTTACCGGATGGCGCGGCTTACGGCAGAATTAAAAACAGGGCGTTTCGGTATTCTGGAACCGGCGGCTCCGGTTTTCGCGGAGGAAAACGAACTTGACCTGATTATTGTGCCGGGCGTGGCATTTGACCGCGCAGGCCGCCGGATCGGGCGCGGCGGCGGGTTTTATGACCGTTTACTGCCGCAGTACCGCACTGTACGTGCCGGCGTTTGTTTCGACTTCCAGTATTTAGAAACTGTTCCGGCAGAGGAACATGATGTCCGGGCGAACTGGCTGATAACAGAAAAGCGGATTCTTGAAATTGCGATGAACAGTTAGACAAGCGGAGTTGTCGGAGCTATTCTCAATTCACGAAAACAAAACTCTGAAAAGAAAGTGCGTCTATGGACAGTTTAGAAATCTGGTGGGGCGGAATGCAGGATTTCGTACTCAGTATCGGGTTCGTCATTCTCGGCTTCTTTTTTCACGCTTATCTAACCCGCACCAATGCGGTGGCTGCCAGTCATCGGGGCGCAGTCATTCTGGAAGAGGCAAAAAAACAGGCCGAAGCGATTAAACACGAAGCGGATGTAAACGCCCGCGAAGAAGTGCTCAAGGCGCGCGAGCGGGCCGAAAGGGAGCAGGAAACCAAACGGCAAAGTATCATTGCGCTGGAAGACCGCGTTGTCGCCCGTGAAAAAGATATTTCCAGAAAACTCGAACTGCTTGAGGCCAAGGATCGTGCGCTGACCGAAAAAATCGATAAGGCGGAGCGGCAGAATGAGGACCTCAAGGCTCAGCAGGCCGAGCTGAAAAGCCGGATTGAAGAAGAAACCCGGCGCGTTCAGGAGGCGGGAAATCTTTCCAGAGAAGATGCGCGCAAATTAATCATGGAGCAGATGGAAAAAGAGCTGGAATCGGAAATCAGCGGGCTGATCCGGCATCAGCAGAAAACCGTTTATGAGCAGGTTCGGGCTGAAGCCCGCGATCTGATCTGTACAGCCATTGAGCGCTACGCCGGTGAACACGTCAGTAATATCACCGTAACACAGGTGGCAATTCCCTCTGAAGACATGAAGGGCCGCCTGATCGGCAAAGAAGGCCGCAACTTCAAATCGTTTGAAATGGAATCAGGCGTCAATCTGATTGTCGATGAAACGCCCGGCATGGTTCAGCTTTCCAGCTTTGATCCGGTGCGCCGCGAAGTGGCGCGTGTCGCGCTCGAAAAACTGATCGCCGACGGACGAATCCATCCGGCCAGCATCGAGGAAACGGTTAAAAAGACCCGCACGGAAGTTGACGAAATTATCCGGCAGGCAGGCGAAGACGCCCTCTATAAACTCGGCATCTCCGGCGTCGCGCCGGAGCTGGTTAAAATTCTTGGACGTCTGAAATACCGCACCAGCTATAAACAAAACGTGCTCGACCACTCCATTGAAATGGCCTCGCTGATGGCCATGATGGCCGCCGATCTCGGCCTGGATGTCGACCTCGCCAGACGCGTCGGCATTTTTCATGACCTCGGAAAAGCCGTTGACCACGAAGTCGAAGGCTCTCACGCCGTCATCGGCGCCAACCTGCTCCGCAAATACGGCGAGGCGCCGCTGATCTATAACGCTGTCGCCGCGCATCATGACGACGTCGAAAAGAACAGCGTCTATGCTGTGCTGGCCTCCGCCGCCGACGCCATGACTGCCGCCCGGCCCGGTGCGCGCATGGACACCACCGACCTCTACTTCCAGCGTCTCGATAAGCTCGAAAAAATCGCAACCTCATTCAAAGGCGTCGACAAGTGCTACGCCATTCAGGCGGGACGTGAACTGCGTGTGATCGTGGAGGGTGACAAGGTGGATGATGCCCGCGCGCTGATTCTGGCGCGGGAAATCGCCAACCGCATCCAAACCGAAGTCAAATATCCCGGCCAAGTCAAAGTGACGGTCATCCGCGAAACCCGCGCCATCGAATACGCCAAATAATTTAGTCACCACCAGATGCGATACCCGCCTTCAAGCGTGAAGGCGTTTTGAATGTGACGGATTTCCGGCTTGTCGCCAATCACCTCGACTACATCGAAGCGAATGTACGGTGGACGTAATTTTCGGTTTTTCAGAAAGTGAATCGCGGCACGCGATAACTTCTTCCGTTTAGCTCGATTGACTGCCGCCACTGGCCGGCCGAAGTCTTCGTTCGCGCGGGTTTTAACCTCTACAAAAATCAGCGTGTCGCCCTGCTTGGCAATCAGGTCGATCTCGTCGTACCCCACCCGCACATTCCGGGCGATGATTTTCAATCCGGCTTTTTTCAGAAACTTTTCCGCCTGCGCCTCGCCGATCCGCCCCGTGCGCAAATGCGCGGCTTCTTTTCTGAACCATCGGAACAACCAGTTCACAGCTCCAATTCTCCCTGGCCGAAATCAGAGACCGGTCGAAACGTTTTGCGATGATGGGGGCACGGGCCGTGACAGCGGATGGCGGCTAGATGTTCCTTGGTGCCGTAGCCTTTATGTTTGGCAAAACCGTATTCTGGAAATCTGGCATCGAGCTCAACCATCAGGCGGTCGCGAGTGACTTTAGCGATAACGCTGGCGGCGGCGATTGAGAGGCTTTGTGCATCGCCTTTAACGATGCTTTGCGATTTACAACAGAGTCCGCGAACCGGACGGCCATCAACCAGCGCCAGATCAGGTCGCGGGCTGATCTGCGCAACGGCTTCGGCCATGGCTTTCCATGTCGCCTGCAGAATATTGATGTCATCAATAATTTCCGGCCCGATAACAGCACAACCGATGCGGGCAAAGCTGCAACCTTGAAGCCGCTCAAAAAAATGTTCACGCCGCTTCTCAGAAAGTGCTTTGGAGTCGGTGAGTCCGGAGAAAATTTCTGCGCCGCCGTTTTCGAGCGGGCCGCGTTCAAAAGCGACTGCGGCGGCCACGACCGGGCCGGCCAGTGGACCGCGCCCGGCTTCGTCAATTCCGGCAATAAAAAAGAGGCCTGAATTCCAGGCCTCTTTTTCATAGCGGAGCATGTCCATTGAACCCTACGCGCGGCGTTCTTTGATGCGCGCTTTTTTGCCGGAAATGTCACGGAGATAGTAAAGTTTCGCACGGCGGGTCTTGCCGCTGCGCACCACTTCAATCTTCGCGATGTTCGGGCTTTGCAACGGGAATACGCGTTCGATGCCTTCGCCGAAAGCGACACGGCGAACAACAAATGTTTCGGAAACGCCGGAGCCTTCACGGGCGATGACCGTGCCGGTGTACACCTGAATGCGTTCCTTGGTGCCTTCTTTAATTTTTACATGCACGTCAACGGTATCACCGATATTGAAAGCGGGAATTTCCTTGGTGCACTGCTCTTTGCCTATATTTGCGACTACCGGGTTCATAATTGTTCTCTTTCTTCCAGATTCCAAAAGTGAGCGTCGAATAATACCCAACTGCGTCTTTCGGTCAAGCGCCATCTCCGTTTTCTGCCGGACGGCAGGTCCGCAGGTCGGGGCGGCGTTCCTCAGTCCGTTTTTCAGACTGCTGGCGCCGCCATTTTGCAATGGCGGCGTGGTCGCCGGAAACCAGTTCTTCGGGCACAACCATGCCGCGGAATTCGGCCGGCCGGGTGTACTGCGGATATTCCAGAAGCGGTTCACTGAATGATTCCTGCTCGGCGGAACCCTCCCCGCCCAGCACGCCGGGAATCAGCCGCACGACCGCGTCGATTACAACCGCCGCAGGCAATACACCGTTGGTCAGCACATAATCACCAATGGAAATTTCTTCGTCGATGAGCGCCGCGCGGATCCGCTCGTCTATTCCTTCGTAATGACCGCAGACAAAAATCAGGTGTTCTTCGGTCGAAAGTTTCTGCGCCCGCTTCTGGGCAAACGGCTTCCCTTGCGGGCACATCAGAATGACGCGGGATTTTTCCGTACGAATGGATTCGACCGCTTTAAAAATCGGTTCGGGCTTCATGACCATGCCGGGGCCGCCGCCGAACGGACGTTCGTCGGTCGTGCGATGTTTGTCTTCGGCGAAGTCACGGAGGTTGATGAACCGAAAGCTGACGTGGCCTGCCTTGGCGGCACGCTTCATCATGCTCTGGCCGAGGAAGCCGTCGAGCATTTCCGGGAAAAGAGCTATCACGTCGATCTGCATAACAAAAAAAGCGGCCTCTCGGCCGCCTTTGTACCACGGTGCGGTTTTTTATTCCACAACTTCGAGCATTGCGCGGCGACCGTCACGGGCGGCGATTGCGCCGAGAAGTGTACGCATGGCGCCAACGGTTTTTCCGCTGCGACCAATCACTTTGCCGACATCTTTTTCGTGACAGCGCAGTTCATAGACGACGCTTTTTTCGCCTTTGACTTCAGTGATCTTGACATGGCGGGGGTGGTCAACCAGAGCGGCGACCATCTGCTTTACGAGCTTCTTCATGTTTAAGCCTCCTGCTGTTCGGAGGCGGCCTTAGCGGCGGCAGCCGGAGCTGCGCCAACAGGAACACCTTCGCCGGCTTCGGCCCGCTTCAAAAGGTTCGCGGCGGTGTTGGAAAGCTGCGCGCCAGTGCCAATCCAGTGTTTGACGCGTTCAACATTGACGCTGAAATTGTCTTTCTTCTGCTTGGGATCGTACCAGCCGAGAATTTCGAGGAAGCGACCGGTGGTCGCGAAGCGGGAATCAGCCACCACAATGCGGTAAAACGGCTTTTTGATGGTGCCCATTCGACGTAAACGTATTTTTGTTGCCATATTTCTGTAATCTCCAGTCCAAGTTGCGGACTCCTGTCCGCGGAAAAAGAGGAACCTGTCTATATGATTCACCCCCCGGCATCAACCTTTTTTCCGTTTTTTTAACCCCGCCGGACGGCCCTGCAGTTTTTCGACAACCTGCAAATCGGCTTTGGACCAGGCAAAGTTCCCAAGGTCAGGAACCTTTACCCAGTCGTAATCGGCGCAATGGATCGGGCGCGGACGCCCCGAAATAATTTTGGCGCGGTGCACATGCATCGTCATGGTGAAGTGGCTGTAGGCGTGTTTCACTGTCATAAGATGTTCTCCGACAGCGGTTTTGATGCCAAGCTCCTCTGACAGTTCGCGGGCGACGCACTCCTGAATCGTCTCGTCCGGCTCCTGCTTGCCGCCGGGAAACTCCCAAAGTCCGCCGAGCATATCGTCCTGTTTGCGCTGGGCAATCAGCACCTCGCCTTTGCGGTTGGCGGCAACCGCCGCGCCAACGACGATGTGCGGAACTTTTTTCTTTTTCCTCATTACAGGAAACTTATCCGGGGCACCTCCGGCAAAGGCGGCGCAACTTTTCGACAGTGGACACTCCGGGCATTTCGGATTCTTCGGCAGACAAACCAGTGCGCCAAGCTCCATCATGGCTTCGTTAAATTGTCCCGCCCGGCCCTTCACCAGCAGACCGTCGGCCCAGACTTGCATCTGTTTTTTGCCCGCCGTCGAACGCGTGTCGCCGCCAAAGACGAAAAGGCGACTCAGAACGCGAACGACGTTTCCATCGACAACCGCCGCGTCCTCATTAAAGGCCAAACTGGAAATCGCCGCCGCCGTGTAAGCGCCTATGCCCGGCAACTTCTTCAGGTCGGCAACCGAAGACGGAATCTTTCCGCCAAATTCATCCGAAATAATTTTTGCGGCGGCGTGCAAATTGCGGGCTCGGCTGTAGTAGCCCAGCCCTTCCCAGCATTTTAGAACGTCGCTTTGCGGCGCACAGGCCAGCGCCTTCCACGACGGAAAGGCCTTCATCCAGCGGCGATAGTACGGAATTACGGTATCAACCCGCGTCTGCTGAAGCATGATCTCCGATACCCAGACACGGTACGGCGTACGGTTGCGGCGCCACGGCAGATCGCGGGCGTTTGTTTCAAACCATGGCAGAAGGCACAACTTAACCGCCTTTTGAAGGCTGGCTATTTTCGGGGGTTGTGATTTGACTGCCTGCATAGTTGGGCTAGAATTCCTGCAAACAAGGGGAGATTCAATCATGATCACAAAAAAGATGGAAAAGGCGCTGAACGCGCAGATTAATAAGGAATTTTACTCCGCTTATCTTTACCTCGCTATGTCGGCCTATTGCAACAAAGTCAACATGCCGGGGTGCGAACACTGGTTCCGCATCCAATACGACGAAGAAGTCATCCACATGACCAAAATGTTCGACTACGTCATGCAGCACGGCGGTGAAGCCCGGTTGCTGAAAATCGACGAGCCGCCTGCCGATTTCGGCTCGATCCTCGGCGCTTTCGAAGCCAGCCAGAAACACGAGCGGTTTGTGACGGAGTCGATTAACGAACTGCTGAACATCGCGGTGGAAGAGAAAGACCACGCCACACAGGTCTTTCTGCAGTGGTTCATCACCGAACAGGTCGAAGAAGAAGCCAACGCGAAAGAAATCGTTGATCGTCTGAGAATGATCGGCGACAACGGCGCGGCCTTGATGATGATTGATGACAAGCTCAGCCTGCGGCTGCCGCCCGCGCCTGCCGCCGCCGCACAGGCTTAAGAAGAGGACTCGACTATGTTCAAACAACTGGTTCTGGCGATTGTTTTTATTCTGTCCGCCTTTTCACTGCCTGCCCAGGCCGGTCAGGAGAATACCATCACGATGCTGGTGGTGCCGCGCGACGTAATTCCGATTCAGGTCGGACAGGATATTTCCCGCCGCTATCCGGTTCTGCTGGTGAGCTACCAGCTTACGCGCGGCAGTTTGAAGCTCCATGCATGGAACGGTGACGACTGGGTTGCCGTTCCGGTCGGGGACTATACCAGCGGAACCTTCTTCGCCAACCGGCCGAAACACGCTGTCATTGTTGAAAACGAACGGGTTCGCGCCCCGGATGTATTAATTCCGAACAGCACATGGTGTGAAGGCGCCAGCCGCCTGACATCCACCGATCCGCGCGTGATGCTCCATTTACTCGGCCTTCATTTCGACTTCTCTTTCAGTAATTGGGATCAGCTTGCGAAGCGTTACGGCTATTCGATTGAGCAGATTAATCCGACGATGAAAAATGTTCACTGGTGGAACTACCGTCGCAACGCGCAGCTTGAAGCAACTGCTCAGCGCGAGTTCTCAACTGATCTGAATAAATGGCAGGACGTCAGAACGCTTCCGCCGCCGCCCGTTACCCCTGCGGCCGAGGCGGAAAAACTTCCCGTCATCAAACCCGCCGCACCGAAGCCGATCGAGTCCGGCACAACTGTAACACCCAAAGCCCCGGCCATTGTGCCTGCACCGGTTGTCGAACCGGCACCAAAAGCTCCGGTAAAGGTTGTGCCCGCGCCTGTTATTGAGCCTGCCCCAAAGACGCCGCTCCCTGCGCCGGCCCCCATTTGCGAGCCGACACCCGCGGCTCCGGCTGTTGAAGCAGAAAAAGCGCTCGCTCCTGTTGTGAGCGAAACGGCAACCAACACTCCGGTGCCAGCGATCGAAGCCGACCCCTTTGCAACAGAAGAAATTCCGGCTGCTGAAATTGTCGTTCCGCAACCGCTGAAAAAACCCTGGTGGAAACTATTCTAATGAATAAACCTCTTATCCTGCTGACGGTTCTTGTACTGGCCGGGTGCTCCTCCACGCCCAAGCCGGCGGACTATCCCGTTTCTCCGATGATGGCTACCGCGTATGCCGAAGGAGCCATGACAATCACCTGGAAAGCGGAAAGCAACCAGACCTACACCGTGTATTACACAGACGTTCCGTACGGAACGAAGCCGGACTGGAAGACCCTGCCGCAGGCAACCAATCTGCGCGGGGCCGGGAAGCAGGTAACAATCAGCGACAAGGTCGCGCCCGACTCGCTCCGGCGCTATCTTCTTCTGCGCGGCGATCAGAAACCTTACTGACCGGATGCGGGGCGCGGTTTCTTAATCGCCAGCAGGACATCGCCTGACTCAATCCGCAGTTGCGGATCCGGATCGAACAGCGTCTCGCCGCTCAGCCGTTTAACAGCAAACACCATACATCCGAGAGTCTGGCGGACTCGCGACTCCGCCAGCGTCTTGCGAACCAGATTGCTCTTTTCATCCACGAGGATTTCACAAACTTCCAGTTCAAGATTTTCACGCTGGGTCACCAGTTCGATCATATCCACCGCCGACGGGCGGGTCAGCAACTGAACAATCCGCGAGGCGCCGGTTGAAAACGGCGACACCACCTGATTGGCTCCTGCCTTGATCAGCTTGCGGCCGTTGTCAGAATCCTGAACCCGCGCAATGATATGCAGATCGCGGTTCATGCTGCGGGCGTTAATCGTCAGAAAGAGATTGTCCGCATCTTTCGGCAGCGAGGCCACCAGCGACTCGGCCCGGGCAACGCCAGCGGCTTCCAGTTGATCCTCCTCCGCCGGGTCGCCCTGGATATAGAGCACACCTTCTTCTTCCAGAACCTTGATCCGCGCCGGATCGTTTTCGATCACCACAAACGGTTTGTTCATTTTTTTCAAATCGCGGGCGATATAGTCGCCGGTGCGCCCGAAGCCGCAAATGATGATGTGCCGATTGAGCTTTTCAATTTGCTTATCCATTTTATTTCTCCCGAAAAGATTTTTCAGCCCGCGCAGAATGAAATATTCAAACATCGAAGTCAGCGACAGCGCGACGGAAGTCACCCCGAAAAAAATCAGCAGGATCGTGAAAATTCTGCCGTTATGTGAAAGGGCGTGCACCTCCCCGAACCCGACGGTCGAAACGGTAATGACCGTCATATAGAGGCTTTCGTCCAGCGGCCAGCCCTCGATCAAATGATACCCGGCGGTGCCGCCAACCAAAACCGACAGAACCAGCAAAAGATAAAGCCCCAGTCGAAGCGTACGGGACTGGTCAAAATGATATATGCCTCGCTTCATGAGTTCTTCCGTGGTAACTGTTTCGCAGACTATACAAATGAACTCTTGTGCTTAAAAGGTTATTTCATGCGCCCGAACAAAACTGCTCTGCTGTTCGTCATCGGTCTGGCCGCCGTTCTTACAGCCGCAAGCGCCTTCGCCGGCGTCCGCACCGTCACCTCCCGTGGAAAAAGCTATGTCACCCTGTCCGGCATGGCGAACTACTACGGCATGTCCGTCACCCAGCCCGCCAAAACCCGCATCCGGATGCAGAACAAATACAACAAGATCGAATTTGAAACCGACTCCCGCAGCGTCTGGATCAACGGAACCCTTATCGCACTTAACGAACCGGTTCGCAAAGTCGGCTGGTCATGGGCCGTCGATACAACCGACTTTAACAAAACAATCGAACCGGTGTCTCGCCCGTCGGAATTCCTCAAAACAGCCGGAACCCGTACCGTGGTTCTGGATCCCGGACACGGTGGCGACGACAAAGGCGCCAGCAGCCCGCGCAACCTTCAGGAAAAGGCCGTCACACTCGACGTTGCTAAACGGGTTAAAGCAAAACTCGAATCCCGCGGAATCAACGTGGAACTCACCCGCGAAGCAGACCGCAATCTGGAACTCGACGCACGCTGCCGGAAAGCCGGCGCACTCCGGGCCGACCTTCTCGTCAGCATCCACGCAAACTCCGCCGGAAAAAACCGCAACGTCCGCGGAGCTGAAACATTTGTTCTCGCCCTGCCCGGACGCTACAGCAGCAACTCCTACGGCGGCGGAAAACTTCCCACTGCCACCAACACAGGAAACCGGTACGACGCAGCCAACATGATTCTAAGCTACCGCATTCAGCAAAACCTCATCAAAGCCACCGGACAGGAAGACCGCGGCATCAAACGCGCCCGCTTTGAAGTTCTGCGTGACGCACCTTGTCCGGCAACCCTTGTCGAAATGGCCTTCCTCAGCAATCCTAAGGACGAATCAATCGTGATGGATCCCGCCGGACGTGACCGGATCGCTCGCGGCATCGCCGACGGCATCGCCGCCTACCTCTCCGACGTCTCCCGCGCAAAAGCGAAATAATCCGCCGCCCGCCTAAAAAGAACGGCTCACTTTACCGCCGTGATTTTCTTTGTGCCTTCTTTGCTTCACGCTGGGCCTTCAATTCCAGTTTTACCGCCACGCTATAGCAGGCTTGCAACGGCATTCTGAAAGTTTGGCGGCAACCTTTTAGGCGGAAGCCGATAACATCCCCCGGCTCAAGGCTGACGATAATATTCCGTCCAGCGTCTCGCGTTCGGGTGGTCTCTCTAATAACTGTTTTTCTCAGCGGAATCATAAACACATCCTTTTGTGAATAATTGTTCCGCTACAAATACTAGACGAAGCAGGACATAGGACGTCCCAGCAGAATATAATCGAACTTCGTTTTTCAAAAATGGCAGGCCGCAGACTGACACCGATTAACTTCCATGGTACAAAAGCAGGCGTAAACGAACCCTGAACGGAAAGATAAACAAATGGCCTCCCCTAATTTAGAAGTACTTTTGCAAAAAATTCACCACATGATTGACGTCCAAGAAAAAATCGCGGCGAAGACCGGGGAGAATTTTAATGTATTTAAAATATTAGGCATGGAGGCTCTCGAGGTCAGAACTCATTCTTCGTTTTTGCGGGAGTTGCTTGACCCCAAAGGAGAGCACGGCATGGGGTCTGTTTTCTTAAAGTTATTCCTTAGCTATCTTTCGGATAAGAATGAGCAGGCCGCTGGCTTTGACAGTCCATCTGCAACCGTGATAGCGGAGAAGCCCATTGGGCCGATCAACAAAACAAACACTCGCGGCGGCAGGATCGACCTGTTTTTGGAAGATAAAAATCACCGCCGCATTTTCATCGAAAATAAGATCTATGCTGGAGACCAGCCCAACCAACTTTTGCGCTACCATGGAGAAGATAATCAAGCGATCTTAGTATATTTGACATTGCACGGAACTGAGCCATCTTCGGAAAGTACCGGAGGAAACGATTTTTCGTTTAAACTGATGTCGTATAAGAAAGAGATTTTTCAATGGCTGGAAAACTGCAGAAAAGAGGCCGTTACGCACCCCGTTGTACGGGAAGCTTTGACGCAATACATCGAACTAATTCGCCATTTAACCAACCAGACAACGAAGGAATACATGATGGAAGATATTGAAAAACTATTAATAGAGAATCCTGAATACAGCGTTGCGATTAATGCGGCACAAAACACATTAGATTCTATTAGAAAGAAGACAGAAGAAAATTTCTGGAGATTATTTGATAAAGCGTTTTCAAAAGAGCCAGTCCAACTCGCCGCTAATTTTTCTATTCGGTTCGAAGCCGACGAAGACAGTGATGGTTTTTTTATTGGGTATAGATTGTTTGAGGGGGAGGCGAACAAAAGTGGATCTGAAACGGCAGATCATTATTTCCAAGCGTTAAAGGAAATTAATTCTGAATTCAGAAAAAATGGCAACTGGCTTGGCTGGTACAATCCAACAGCATTTGCTGGGAAAACGAGGTTTGCAGGTCTCGACCTCAAAACTGTCCTTAATCTGTATTCAAATAAGAATACTGAACTGGAAATTTTTATTCGGCGTATAGTCGAGCAAGATCAACAAATCAGAACTACTTTTGCGGCCTGGCAAAAACAAGATTCACTCAAAGAGTAACGGCGTCATCCCTGCGCACGCCAGCAGGCATTAACCCTGCCTCGCGCGTTTTGACACACAAAGCAGGGATATGCTTACCTTTGCCGTTTCCTTTCGGTAAAATCGCTTATTTTTCTTCAAACCTAGTGCAGTCGTCATAAGTACCGCCGGTAGACTTCGCTTTATACGAAGCCATGCTGGACAAATTACCATGACAATGAAAAGGCCAGTTTGTCGCTTGTGTTTCAAAATGCTTACATTGGCGACATAAAGACGGGCATGGTATGTATTTCATCCACATATCACTAAGATACCCGGTAATCCTTAGCTCTTCGGCCATAGTATTTCCTCCGTAGTTTAGTCTCTTTTCGGAGATTTTATTTCACACCCGAAACGTCCTCTTGGTTCGCCTTCATCGAATATCCTCGGTGTGCTGATTTCAAAGCCGGTTAAGAATCTCGGCTTTCTTTACCTCATACTCCTGCTCCGTTATGAGCAGGCTCTCACGCAGGGCTTTAAGTTCATTCAGCCTCTCTTGTGCCGATTGTTTTTTGCCACCAGTTAGAAACTCTTTGACCTTTTTTGTTTTCTCAGGATTCAACCGCGCTAAAAACCACAACTTAATACCGTTCTCGATCACTGCCTGCTGTTGGCGATCATTTAAATTATCAAATGCAGTTGCGGCTGAATCGAACAATATAGCCCGCGTCAGACCCTTCTTTAGTCCGCTCATAAACCGGCCTTTAGTAGGTTCTTTTTGAGAACTCATAACACCTCCGTCACGTATGCCGCCTTATGTACTCCGTTGCAAGCTGACAGGCGAGTATTAATCTTTCAAATCAAGCAAAGAACCGGCGATGACGCGGATGTTGCCCACCTCGTTCAAGCCGGGCGGCAGACGAGGATCCTGCTGGAGCCGCCGGAGTGATTCATGCGTCAGATTTTCGGGACGGTATTCGACCAGCACGTCGCCGCAGTAGAGCATCAAGTCAAAATCCAGAAGTTCTTTCTCAACCGCCGCCGCTTCTTTCCGAAGTTTGGAGGCCGTTTCTTTTTCGCCGTCCTTCTCTGCCTTCCGGATTTCATTTAACAGAGTTCTAAGTCTTCCGACCCCTTCCCTTTGCGGCCTCTGCGTCTTTGCGAGGAAACCCTCCTCTTCCAGCATTTCAGGAAACTCCATGACGATCTTTTTCAAATCCGTCGTGAGGTCACACTGTCCCGAGCGCGGCCCGAAGCGCGAAAAGACCGGCTTAAGCCCCAGCTCCGGATAATCCTTTTTCAGCGCCTTGAGCAACGCCTGCCCGCGCTCCACGGCTTTCAAAAATTGTTCTCTGTTTAAGTTCATGCCTCCGATTTTACACAGCCGGTCGGACATTTAGCGTCCTAGAGGTTGATTTATTGCACCGGAAAACCTGCTTACGGGAACACGGGAGGAGAAAATGCCGGACGAATAGTTACTTGATCTCGACCGGCGCTTCCCGGACAGACTCTATTTCTCTGTTGGACAAGTATCCTTTTACAGCTTGGACAAATTTTGCACGCCCATACCTGCCCCCGTCACGATTCCACCATGCACAAGCCGGGTGAGCTGTATGAACGATAGGGCACGCTAACTCAACGTGCTGAACTACGGAGTAGTAAGCTTTTGATGAGGCACAAATTATTAGCTTCGGATTTAGCTCAGTCGTGATCTCAATCAGGTTTTCTTTAGCAACTCCGATATCAATCTCTTCTAAAATTAATGAATTCCCGTTGAGTGCCGGACGAAGAAAGCAGTTTGCCAGTGTGCAGTGATCCAGCATGTTGTGGATATCTGAGAAGCCAGCGTCCCTTAGAACCGATTCCAAAGTCCTGTATATTGCACACCCCTGATTCTTCCAGCGTCCGTCCGGAAGCTTATTATTCCTGAATATATCCGCATAATTAACATACTGACGTTCGTAGTCGTCCAGTAAGGTCACGCCTTTCGAATACCACTCGTTTGCACCAATTTCGCAGTCGCGATCTTCGATGTAGAAACTTTCGTTCAAAATTAGCAATTCATGAGAAAGAGGCTCAGAGCCGCGATAAGGAGCAAGGTCTTTTAGATAGGGGTTCATTTGTTTTGTCCAACCGTGTTATTAAACGAACGAAGTTTCTGTGTCAGGAAGCTACTCATGCCAAGCGGTAGATGGGAAGCCGTAAATTCTGATGGAGTCTGCTGAGCAAACTGTTCTCTGTTTAAGTTCATGCCTCCGATTTTACACAGCCGGTCGGACACCTAGCGTCTGGGGAAAGGATGAATGATGAGCTATGAATGATGGAACGGCTTCAGATTGCAGGCAGGAGAAACGGGATATTATACGGATTTGACTTTAAACTTCCAAAGCGTATAAACAGCCCATGATTAAACGAACGATTCAGAATGAATTGGCCCGGCTGGCTAAAGAGTATCCGGTGGTTACCATCTCCGGTCCGCGCCAGTCCGGAAAAACGACGCTGGCGCAGATGCAGTTTCCGAAGCACTGCTATTGCAATCTGGAGCATCCGGAAACGCGCAGGCTGGCAGAGAAAGATCCTAATGCTTTTTTCAAACAATATCCCGCGCCTGTGATTATTGACGAAGTTCAGCGCGTGCCGGAGCTGCTTTCTTACATTCAGGTGCTGGCGGATGCGACAAAGAAACGCGGTCAGTACATTCTGACCGGCAGTCACCAGCTTGCCTTGCGTGAAGCGGTCTCTCAATCTCTGGCCGGACGAACCGCCTTACTGGAACTGCTCCCGCTCTCCATTGAGGAGCTTTCGTCTGCGGGGATCGAGCTGTCGCGGGATGAATACATTTTTCGGGGGTTTTATCCGCGCATCTACTCGGAGCAGAGCGACCCGCAAACCCTCTATCGGAACTATTTGAGGACGTATGTGGAGCGGGATGTCCGCCAGATTCTGAACATTAAGGATTTAAACCTGTTCGAGCAGTTTATTCACCTGCTGGCTGGACGCACCGGTCAGGTGCTCAACCTGCATTCTCTCGGTAATGATATCGGAGTGTCCGGAAAAACACTGAAAGAGTGGCTGTCGGTTCTGGAGGCCTCGTTCATCGTCTTCCGCCTTCCGCCCTATTTTGAGAACTTCGGCAAACGGATTATAAAGTCACCCAAACTGTATTTTACCGACACCGGATTTCTGTGCTACCTGCTGGGCATAGAAAATACCGGACAAATCATGCGCGATCCGGCTTTCGGCAGACTCTTTGAAAATCTAGTGGTGATCGAAGCGTTAAAAACACGCTGCAATCAGGGTAAAATGCCCAACCTCTATTTCTTCCGGGACAACAACCGGCACGAAGTGGATCTGATCTACAGCAAGGGCCGGAAACTCTTCCCCATCGAAATCAAAGCCTCCATGACGTGGAACGCGGACTTCCTGCGCGGCATCAGTCATTTTCAACAAACGGTTCCCTCCGCAGGAAAAGGCGCCGTGATTTACAGCGGAGAAATGCAGCCCGACATGGAGTCCGCTTCGGTACTGAACTTCAAGCGAACCGCGGAGCTATTCCAATGAAACGATCAAAGACACAGGCGGAACGGCTGCTCGATCTCGACCGGCGGCTGCGCAACGGCGAATCTCCCAACTGCACGTCGTTCGCCGCAGAGTGGGAAATCTCCACCAAGACCGCCCAGCGCGATTTCGACTTTCTGCGCGACCGCATGGGCGCTCCGCTGGAATATGACGCCTTAAAGCGCGGCTATTTCTACAGCGAGCCGACTTTCATGATGCCCGCCGTGCAGTTGAACGAGGGCGAACTGGTTGCTTTGCTGATCGGCTCCAAAGCTCTCGAACAGTTTCAGGGGACGCCGATGGCGGAAAAGCTGACCGCCGTGTTCGATAAACTCTCCGCCCTGCTCCCCGACAACATTACCGTGCGTCCGGAAGAGCTGTTCACCCGGTTCAGCTTTACCGCCCCGCCTGCGATGCCGATTTCTTCCAAGGTTTGGACTGCGGTTGTTCAGGCATTGGAAACCCGGCAGATGATTGAAATCCAGTACCGCAACTGGAGCGGAGAAAAAACCGCCCGCGTGGCTCCGGTGCATCTGGCCAATCTGCAAGGCGACTGGTATCTCTTTGTTCAGTACGACGGGTTCGACAACTTCCGGCAGCTCGCCCTTGCCCGTATCCAAACCGTCAAACTGCTCAGCAAGAAAGCGGATATCGTTGGCTCGTTCGATCCTAAGAAAGAACTGTCCAACACCTTCTCCCGCTTTGCCGGAGACAATAAAGCGTTTCAGGTGACGGTACAATTTCACTCCGAAATTGCGGTGAGCGTTCTGGAACGCCAGTGGCATCCGGAACAAAAGGTGAAGAATCTGAAGGGTGGCGGCGTGGAAATCAGTTTTGAAGCCAAAGGCGACATTGAAATCAAACGCTGGGTCATGGCCTATGGCCGCTACGCAAAAGTCAAAAGCCCAAAATGGCTGAAAGACGACATCGCCGAAGAAGTCCGCGCCATGCTGGGAAACGCAGGCTCTCGAAAGTAGGACGGGCTTCCAGCCTGTCTAAGACCGCCAAGATGGCTGTCCTACGTTGAGAATGGCGCAAGCTTAACCGACTCGCCAATCAGCACCAGCGCCGCTGAAACCGTCGCGCCGGAATAGAGTTTTTGAACCGCTTCTTTGTAGGCGGCCAGTTGCGGAGCATAAATCTCCAAGGCCGATTCCGGCGAGTCATCGGTAAACTTGTAATCGAAAATTTTGAACTGATTGGAAAACTTCGCGAGCAGATCGATTGTTCCGTCCAGAATCACATCGCCGCGCTTCAGCACAAACGGATGCTCTGCAAACAGAGCGGTTGCGCCGGCTGTTTCCGTTCGTAAAATCTCGCGCGCCGCTTCAAGTTGCGGAATCAGCAAATCCATTTCCACTTCGCCGAACTCCGCGCTGAACAGCGCTACCAGTTCCGGAATATTTCCGGCCCAGTTATTTTTCGTCAGGTCTTCCAATACCGCATGACCGAGAGAGCCGTATACGGCGGGATTGATGATTGATGATTGGCGATTGGCGATTGATGAATTTCTCTCACAAAGTGAAGTTACCGTCTTTCGCTCAATTCCCACTGGAATCCTGAGCGAAACACAAACGGCTCCTGACTCCTGATTCCTGACTCCTGAAGGCGGCGCGGCTATCACTGGGATATCTAAAAATGCCAAACGGCGCAGTATGTTCGCAGACGCGCCGCTCAAAAAACCCTCTGCCAACTTCCGCCAGCCTTTCGGATCTTTTGTTCCGGCGCCGGAAAGAACAACGAGGTCGCGGGCGCGGGTCATCGCCACATAAAACACATTCGTCAGTTCGACATCGCGCACCTCTTTATCGGCCTCGCGCGCCGCGTCCCAGCCCGGCGATTTCACTTCGTCTCCGGCAAGGCCGGAAATTTTCATCTCCAGCTGACCTTCCGGAGAAAACATCGCGAAGCCCGGCTCGGTATTTTCGCCAAAGCTGATATCCGGCACAAAACAGACCCGTTTCGTCAGCCCTTTCGCGCTGTGTACCGTCATCAGCGTCACCGAGTTCTGTTCTGGATCGGGCAGCAGCGCTTCCGCCGCTCCGCTGCGCGGCGGCGTCTGAATATATTTTTCAAACCGCCGCACCACATCCGGCAGAAGAACCTGCCCGCCGCGTTCGGCGGCGCGAATCCAGTCGAGCGCCTTTTTAAAATTCGCCAGCCGCTGTTCACCGCCCGGCAGTCCGGCTAGCTGTGCATCGAACGCTGTTTCGCGGACGATTTCGCGCACCAGCTGCGCCGCCAGTTTCCCGCCGGTCTGGGCGCGGTAGCGCAAGAGCCGTTCTGCCGCCGCTGATGTCGTATCACTGAAGCTTGTAGGACGCGCTTCCCGTATCCGGGAGCGTGTGTCGTCCTGTCCGCACGAAGAACACAAGCTCTCTGAATACAGAGACTCGAACGAAGAGAGAGAGGCCTCGTTATTGCGAGGCAGTGACTGCAAGGAACGGCAACCTTGTCCTACAACTGGGGCTGTCGCAAAAAACTGTTTGCGAAGGATTTCGTGGCTGAACGTTTCACCGTCCCAGCCGAGTTTAACGATTTCATCGTCCGGCACACTGGCGAACGGTGAACGCAAAAATCCAATCAGCGCCAGATCGTTCGTCGGCTCGCAAAGCACTTGCAGAAACAAAAGCAGATCACGAACTTCCTGCTGTTCAAAGAGAGCGCGGCCTTTGCCGCCGCTGGTATATGGAATCCCAGCATCGCGCAGCGCTTCCTCCAGCACCGACTGATGCGTCGAGCGTTTCAGCAAAATCAGGATATCGCCGTAATTGAACGGTTCGCCTTTGGAAAAAGTTTTACCGTTGTATCCAAACCTTGGACGCCATTCCGCGCCGCCATCCACCAGCAGACGGATACGGCTCGCGACCGCCGTCATTTCGTCATCGGTTGTGCTTTCGTCGCCGTCCTGCATCAAAAATTCAACGCAAGGCCCTTCTCCGTCTGTCACAGCGCCAATCTCTTCACAGGGCTCCAGTGCGTCATAAGAATCGTAGAGCGACCCGAAAAGTTTATTGACCGCATCAATCACACGGTCTTTGCTTCGCCTGCTCTTCTTTAGCGGAACCGGTTTAAATCCGCCGTGCGTAGCCATTTTTTTTCCCAGCATCGGCATGACATCGGGATCGGCACTGCGCCAGGCATAAATCGACTGTTTACGGTCGCCGCAGATCACCAGATGCGCCTCTTTACCCCAAAGCGCTTCTATGACATCGCACTGCACCCGCGAGGTGTCCTGCACTTCATCTACGATAATCCAGTCAAACAGATTCTTGAGCTGTCCCCTCCGGAGCAGATCGCGCGCCAGCAAAAGCTGATCGCCGAAATCCACCGCATCGCGCGACCGCTTCGCTTCGGTAAAGCCGCACGAACAGGCCGACAAGCACCGTGCAAAGGCGCGGAACTGACTAATATTCTGTTCGTAAAAATATCCCGTCAGAAACCGTTCTTTCAGTTCCGCCAGTTCATCGGAAATTTCTTTCATCCCCTTACCGGTAAATTTGGTCAGCGATTCGATCAAAGGAATTCGCCGGGTGAGGTCACCCGGCCTACAGATTTCTTCCAGACATTGGAGCGCGGTTGTGGCTTTAGCTGGCAGGCCGCGATCCGCTTCAATCGAGCGAAGCTGTTCATAGAGTTTGCGGAAATCTTTTTCACCAACCGTGCGTTCCGGCGGCGGAAGCATCGCTTCGGCGTTATTCAGATTGAGTCCGCGGCTGGCGGATTTTTCGAGCAGCGAGCGGATGGTGTTGATCAGACTGTACTGATTATCCAGCGAACCAAGAATCGAAACACCGGAACAGAATTCGCGGAAGTCCGCGTCGCCCTCCAGGTTTTGAAAAATTTCCGCCTTCAACACCTCGTCGAGCAACGCGTCGCGTTCTTCGTCTTCCAAGGTCTGGAAAGCCGGGGAGAGCCCGAGTTCCAGCGCATGCTCGCGAAGCAGCCCGGCACAAAAGGCATGGATAGTAGAAATGCCGGCGGCAGGCAGTGAACGCAAAACCCGCCGTGCACGGTCGGCCTGCTCATCATCGCCGCTCTTTTCGGCGGCGAGCATTTTTTCCGCGACGCGACAGCGCAGTTCGGCGGCGGCGTTGTCGGTGAAGGTCATCAGAAGAATCCGGCGCGGATCGATCGCCTGCCGTCCGGCAGGCAGGTGTTCATGATCTTTTCCCAGCACCAGCGCGGTATAGAGTTCGGTGACCTGCCAGGTCTTGCCCGTTCCCGCCGATGCGTTGAAAATCATGTTCATGCAGCGGATTATGGGGAGAAAAACGGAAGATTGGAATGTTGGATTGATGGATTGTTGGGTGGAAGGACGGCTGCCACACCGCCCCAAGGTAAAGCCGGAACTTAGGGCATATTTGCCCGTAGAACCGGCTTCTGTCAGCGCGAAGCAGCCGGATCCACGGCTTCGCCTGAGTTCCGGCTGTACCGACATCCCTATAGTCACGGAGCGCGCCCCTCCAAAGAGGAGAGTTGACAGGCCTGAACCACGTTTTCACACTCAGCGCAAATGAAAGCTTCCTCAGACAAGCGCAGTATGACCGGCCTGCTCGGTATGATCATTCTCGTCGGCATGGGCGAACACATGGCCGAGCGCTTTCTGCCGCTCTATCTCCAGCAACTGGCGCAGGCTTCGACCGCCGTGCTGGCTATCGGACTGCTGGCAGGCATGGACGATCTGCTTTCTGCGCTCTACTCTTTTCCCGGCGGCTACCTGAGCGACCGGCTCGGCACCAAGCGTGCACTGCTTTTCTTCAACGCGCTCTCGATGATCGGCTACCTGTGCGTCATTTTCATCCACGCATGGTGGGCGGTACTGCTCGGCGCGGCGTTCTTCATTTCATGGTCGGCGATTTCACTGCCAGCCACCATGGATCTGCTGGCCAAGATCGTACCGAAACACCGGCGCACGATGGGCGTGTCGGTGCTGGCGCTGGTACGGCGCGTTCCGAAAATGCTGGGGCCGGTTGTCGGCGGCGCGTGCATCGCCGTCTGGGGCGTCGAACACGGCGTGCGCGCCGCTTTCATCGCGGCGCTGGCGCTCGCACTCGTCGCTTCCGTACTTCAGCAGACAATGATCACCGACGACTCGCAAGACGCCAAAGAAGCCGAAGCCAATCCGTTGAAGCTGTGGAAAGAAATGCCGATCGGTCTGCGCAACCTGCTTCTGTCGGATATTCTCATCCGCTTCTGCGAACGGATTCCCGACGCCTTCGTCGTCATCTGGGTCACGCGCACCATTCTGCATCCGGTCTCTGAACTCACCTTCGGCTGGCTCTCCGCCGTCGAAAACATCACCGCCGTGCTGGTGTATGTTCCCGTCGCTTACATGGCCGACCGCTTCGGCAAAAAACCATTCGTCCTGATCACCTTCGCCTTCTTCACCTGCTTCCCGCTGGCGCTGATGCACGCGACCTCACTCTGGCCGCTGGTGGCGGTATTCATACTGCGCGGACTCAAGGAATTCGGCGAACCGACCCGCAAAGCGCTCATCATGGATCTCGCGCCGGAAGGCCGCAAAGCCGCCATGTTCGGACTCTACTATCTGGTGCGCGACGTCATCGTCGCCTTCGCCGCCTTCGGCGGCGCCCTGCTCTGGCGCGTCTCGCCGGAACTCAACTTAATGGTAGCCTTCGGTTTCGGCGTACTCGGCACCCTCTGGTTCGCCTGGCGCGGAACGTCTGTCTCTCCCACGAAATTCGACCTGCTGATTAAGAACGGAACCGTGCTGGACTGAGCGGGCATGGATGGCATTCAGAAAAGAAAATTGAAAAATCCGGCGATACCGGTTAGCTTACCGGCGTGAGGTGAAAAATGACGGCATTGGCTGAAAAAATCTATAATGAGGTACTCGACCTCCCGACTGACGAGCGGCTTTCCCTGCTGGATAAACTGCTACACGTTATAACCATCCCCGCCCCAGCAGACATTGAAAAAGCCTGGCTGAACGAATCGCATAAACGGTTGGCTGCCATTCGTTCCGGCAAGACAAAAACCAGTTCCGGGGAATCCGTATTTCAGGAAATCAAAGAGAGATTCCAGAAATGAGATTCGAGTTCGCTCAGGCCGCCCGGGAAGAACTCATCGCCAGCATTGAATATTACGAGCTCCAGCAAACCGGTCTCGGCTTAGCCTTTGCAGAGCAGGTGTACGCAACTATCGAGCAAATCATCGAGTTTCCCGCCGGATGGACACCGCTGGACGACACGTTCCATCGCTGCCTCGTTAAACAGTTTCCTTACGCATTAATCTACACGGTTCTGGATCAGGTTTTGATCATTACCTCGGTAATGAATCTGCACCGGAAACCTGATTATTGGCGGAACAGATAACCGCCGGATATCATCCCGCAAAAACTTTCTAAATGAACTTCGACCTGCTGATTAAGAATGGAAGCGTACTGGATGGAACCGGTGCGGAAGAAATTCGTGCCGATATCGGAATTTCCGGTGAGCGGATTGCGGCGGTCGGCGATCTGTCGAAAGCCGAAGCGAAGCAAACCATCGACGCGACCGGCAAGATCGTCTGCCCCGGATTTATTGATGTTCATTCCCACTCGGACGCCTATCTGCTGATTGATCCGCGCGCGTCGAGCAAGGTGTTTCAGGGCGTCACCACCGAAGTGTGCGGCAACTGCGGCGCGTCAGCCGCGCCGCGCCTCGGCGACGCGAAACTGCCGTCCGACTGGCAGGATAAGCCGTTCCCCGGAACGTGGAGCACAGTTTCCGAGTACCGGAAACTTTTCGATCAGGCGAAGCCCGCCGTGAACGAAGCGCTGCTGATCGGCCATAACACCCTGCATCGCGGCGTCAGCGGCTATGAGCCGCGCGGCGCGACGCCCGATGAACTGAAGGCGATGTGCAAAGCGCTGGAACAGGCACTCGACGAAGGCGGATGCGGTCTGAGTACCGGACTGATTTATCCGCCCGCTTCCGCCGTACCGTCTGACGAAATCATCGCGCTGGCAAAGGTCTGCGCCGGGCGCAATAAAATCTACACCTCGCACATGCGCAGCGAAGGCAAGCAGTTGATCGAAGCGATTGATGAAGCGCTGATGATCGGCCGGAACTCCGGCGCGCGGATTCAGATTTCCCATTTGAAAACTTCCGGGCAAGCCAACTGGCATAAGCTTGACGCCGCGTTGGCTAAAATTGAAGCGGCCCGTGCCGAAGGGATTCAGGTCGCCGCTGATCGGTATCCGTACACTGCGGCCAGCACCGATCTCGATATTATTCTGCCCGACTGGGCGCTCTACGACGGTAAAGCCGCCGTGCTGGCGCGGCTGGCGGATTCCGCCACGCGCAAAAAAATCCGCGCCGAAATTCTCGAAGGACGCGGCGAGTTCGGTTTCAACACGGTGATGATCGGCTCAGTAGAAAATCCGGCGCTTCACGCGCTGAAGGGAATGAAGGTGGATGAAGCCGCCAAACTGCTCGGCATGGAGCCGGTCGACGCGCTGCTGCATATTATCGAGAAGGATGAACTGCGCACCGGCGGAATTTTCTTCGGCATGTGCGAAGAGAATATGTGGAAGATTCTGGCGCAGCCGTGGGTGATGATCGGCTGCGATGCGTCATTGCGCGCGCCGGACGGAATTCTGAGCAAGGATCATCCGCATCCACGGGCTTACGGCAGTTTCACCAAACTCCTGCGCGCTTCGCTCGACGGACAAACGGTTCCGCTTCCCGAAATGATTCGTAAGATGACGTCGCTGGCGGCGGAACATTTCCGGCTGAACGGTCGCGGCGTTTTGAAAAAAGGCAACTTCGCTGACGTCGTGGTTTTTGATCCGGCGAAAATTAAAGAGAATACGACTTACGCCAAACCGCACCAGCTTTCCGAAGGGGTCGAGACGCTGGTCGTTAACGGAACGCTGACGATCGAAAACGGTTCGCTGACCGGCAAGCGAAGCGGACAGTTTCTGGACTGATTTTCACCACAGAGAACACAGAGGAACACTGAGGCTGGGAAACAGCGTTTCGCCTACAGCCCCATGAAGGCGAGATAGGCATGCCAGAGGCGGTAGCCGCCGAGAATCCAGGAAAACGCCGCCAGCGCGATGTACGGGCCGTACGGAATTTCGCTCTTGATGCCTTTGCGCTGCAACGCGATGAGGCTGATGCCCGCGATAGAGCCGATGAAGGCAGAAACGAATACGATGTAGATGACGGCTTCCCAGCCGAAGAGCGCGCCGAGAGCGCCCATCAGTTTAACATCGCCGAAGCCCATCGCTTCTTTCTTGAGCGCGGCCGTGCCGATTTCGCGAACCATCCAAAGCGAACCGAAGCCGGCGGCGAGGCCGATCAATGAGTCCTTGAGTCCTTCCCCCCAGGTCGTTGCGTCCTGCAACGGAGGGAACAGTGTGCTAAGGATCGGAAAAAGAATCATGCCGCCAATTGTCAGACGATCCGGAAGAATCATGTGTTCGAGGTCGATGAAGGTGCCCATCAGCAGTCCGAAGACGGCGAGCGCGTAGATGGGAGTGAACCAGCTGAAGCCGTAGATGAGCCAGAGCGTGATAAAAAAGAAGGCGGTGAGCAGTTCGATGATCGGATAAACCACAGAGATCGGCAGTTTGCAGGTGCGGCATTTGGCACCGAGCAGAAACCAGCTGAGAACCGGAATATTGTCGTACCACTTGATGCGTGTCTTGCAGTTCGGGCAGGCGGACGGCGGGAAGACAACCGATTTTTCCTGCGGGATGCGGCAGACACAGACGTTGAGAAAACTGCCGAGACAAAGGCCCAAAATGAACACCACGCCCATCCAGTAAATCGTCCAGAATTCTGTCATGAGTACACCGCCTTTTCTAATGCTTTACGCATTGCTCCGATATCAGGTTCGATTCCGGTCCAGATAGTAAACGCCTTCGCCCCCTGATGCAACAGCATGCCGAGACCGTTGGCCGTCTGCGCGCCTGCGGCTTTGGCCGTGCTGAGAAACGCGGTTTCGGGATACATGTAGATTAAATCGAAGGCGCGCTGTCCGGCGCGAAAGGCTTCCGGCGGCAAGAGCGACGGATCCTCTTTTTTCATGCCGACCGGTGAAGCCTGTATGACCAAATCGGCTTCGCGGCACAGCTGAATCTTACTCGCTTCGCTCGCAAACCAAACGGCGACTTGCGGGGCCGCCATTTTGATTTCTTCCATCAGATTCTGCATTCTCAACAAATCAACATCGCAAAGTGTAATGGTTTTTGCACCGTTGAGCGCGGCCATGAGAGCCGCGGCGCGCCCCGCTCCGCCGCACCCGAGGACAAAAACGTTGTCGCCTGCGACTGTTTTCCCGAACGCTTCTTCGAGCGCTTTGAGAAACCCGCAGCCGTCGGTGTTGTGGCCGATCATTCCGCTCGATGCGAACTCGACGGTGTTAACCGCACCGAGAATCCGCGCGCTGTCCGCCAAATGTTTAAGCCCTTTGAAGGCAGCTTCCTTGAGCGGAATGGTGAGGTTGACTCCGGCATAGCCTTCGGAAGGAAGCTGCGCCAGCCGCGCCATCAGTTCGCCGGGCGGAACGTCGAGCTTGCCGTATTCATATTTTCCGTTCAGCCCAAGCGCCTTGATGGAGGCGTTGTGCATAACGGGCGACAGCGTGTGGCCGATGGGGTGTCCGAGGACTGCCAGTTTTTTCATTTCTGTTTTTTCCCCGCGATGCGATTCAGTCCGGCGATGATGGCTTTGACGGCGGCCTGATCGATGTTGGAATCGGAGCCGACGCCGAAGACGATTCCGTTGCCCTCCAGCTTCAGCGGCACATAGGCCAGCGCCTGAGCATCCGCGCCTTTACCGACAGCCTGTTCGTGGTAGTCCGCCACCGTGAAGTCAATGCCGACGATGTTGCGAACGGCATGAACAAAAGCGGAGATCGGGCCGTTGCCGTCGGCGACGGCGATCTTTTCCACGCCATTAACGCGGACGCGGACTTCGCCATGGATGAAGGTCGGATCCTTATCGTCAGGGCGCGGCCAGTAACCGACCAGTTCATAGGGACCCGCCGGATTGACGAATTTTTCGCGGAAGACGTTATGAACTTCTTCCGCCGAAATTTCGCGTCCGGCCGCTTCGCTGTAGGTCTGCACTTCTTCGCGCAATTCGGGCTGCATGGTTTTCGGGATTTGAATGCCGTAATCCTGCTCCAGCACCCAGGCGATGCCGCCTTTGCCGGACTGCGAATTGATGCGAATCAGCTTCTCGAAGTTGCGGCCCAAGTCGGCGGGATCGACATGCAGGTACGGCACTTTCCACTTCATGCCGAATGCTTTGGCCGCCTCTTCCAAACGATGCATGCCTTTATTAATGGCATCCTGATGTGAACCGGAAAATGCCGTGAAGGCATATTCGCCGGCATAAGGCTGGCGGTAATACACCGCCATGCCGGTCAGCCGTTCGACGGTTGCAGCGATTTCGTTCAGGCTGGAAAAGTTCAGCCCGGTATCAAGGCCGCGCGAGAACAGGTTGTTGGCCACGGTAACCAGATCGACGTTGCCGGTGCGCTCGCCGTGTCCGAACAGCGTTCCTTCGACGCGGTCGCCGCCAGCCAGCAGCGCCAGCTCGGTGGCGGCTACGGCCATCCCCTGATCGTTGTGGGCGTGCAGTGAAATTTTTACGCAGTCGCGATGCGGAAAGTTTTTGATAAACCATTCGATCATGTCGGCGTAGTGGTTGGGCGGACGGCGCTCAACCGTAGCGGGCAGATTCAGGATCAACGGTTTTTCCGGAGTCGCTTTACCCCAGGCATCGTAAACGGCTTTGCACATTTCCAGGCAGAACGGCAGGTCGGTGTCGGTGAATTCTTCGGGAGAGAATTCATAGCGGATATCGCTCTCCGGCATAGCGTCGGCCAGCGTACGGATCCGGCGGGTGGCTTCAACCGCCGACTTCATCGTGCCCTTCTGATCGGTTCCGAAGACATGCTTCATGTGCAGATCAGACGTGGCGATGTACGCGTGAATGATTCCCTTCTTGACGCCCTTGAACGCTTCGAAGGTGCGATCGATCAAATGCGGACGGCACTGGGTCAGCCCCATAATGAACACATCGCCCGGAATATGCTTCTTTTCAATCAGGCAACGGAAGAAATCGAAGTCATCCTGACTGGCGGACGGAAAGCCCGCTTCGATTTCTTTAAAGCCGATCCGGCACAGCATCTGGAAGTATTCCAGCTTCTGATCGGGATCCATAGGATTTGGCAGCGCCTGATTGCCGTCGCGCAAATCCACAGAGCACCAGGCGGGGCTGGCAGACAGCGTCCGTGAGGGCCATTGCCGATCCGGCATTTCGAACGGCGCGGGGGCTTTGTATTTCGGTGTTTTCATTGTTCTTTCCTTTACTGTTTTTTCTCTGTTAAACCCATCATGAAAATAAAAAAACCTCTCCGGGCTGCGGAGAGGTTCGGCAAAATTTTGTTGGAGGGTCAGATCAACAAGCGCAGAACTCCCGCAGGGTTTCCCCGGCGAGTAGAAGGAGTTCAAGGCTGTTGAATTGGTTTGTCATTGCGCCGGGAGAGTAGGCGGCGGGCCTGAATTTGTCAACTTCCGCCCTGTTTGTTGATCAGCAGATGCGGGTAGAGTTTCTGAATGAAATCGACGACCTCTTGTTTGTAGGCATCTGACTTTTCATCGCCGCGATCGCCTGCCACCGCAATGTAGGCCCATTTATGAGACCGGCTGTGTACAACACGGTCCCAGGCGAGCCAAAGCATACGCATGTAGTGGCTGGGCGTTTCGCGGTTCTGACCGACGAACCAGTAGGCGTAATAGCCGTAATATGCTTTCCGTTCTCCGTTGGCACCGCGATAGTTGCGGATGGTTTCAAGCACGGCGACTTTAAGCGGCTCGCGTCCTTCCAGCGGGACTTCGATGATTCCCGGCATGACGACGTTCCAGAAATGCTGGTTGACAATGGAGCTGCCCTGCCCGACCAGGCATCGTTCGGGGCGGTGAATACTGTCGCGTTCGCGGCCGGAAAGCACAACGGAGACAAACATCTGCGCCGCGGCATCATTGGTGTAAATGGATTTCACAAACTGCGTGTCTTTTGCCAGCGCCTCATATTCGGCCAGACTCATGGTAAAAAGTTTTTCGCCGGTTACCGGATCAATGTTCGGCAAATCCAGTTCGCTGGCGCGGTACTGCTTGGGGTTTTCGGGGTTGTGGGAATAGCGCAATTCGTCGCCGACCCACCCGCCGTCCAGTGCGGAGGGCAGCTTCATACTGACCCCGGCCCGGTCATTGAGCGTCACGTCCACCGTGAACGCCAGCGCCAGCGCCGAGATAAGCATCAACCCGATGAGCACTAGGTGCGGTTTAAAAGCGTTGATTTCCATTTTGCAAACACCTCGCTGAATTTAAGGTTCAACAGCCCGCCGATGGCGACCATCATGGTGATCGCCGCAGTAAAAAGAATGTAGCCGGAATAGTCATGGTAGATCCCCAGCGCCAGTTTTCCGCCAAACGCCTCAGCCACAATGGCCACGGTGACAATGCGGGCGATGTTACCGATAACCGCCAGAGGAATGGAGGCCATGAAAAGAATCCATTTGCGCGGGATGGTGCGCTGGGTGAAGTAGGCATAAACCGCCGTCAGCGCCGTCATGGCAAGCAGTGAGCGCAACCCGCTGCACGGGTCGGCGACGTCGAACTCAAATCCACCGGCAACGGTTGATCGAATGGCGGTTCCCGTCTGCTCCGCACTGATCCCCAGACCGTTCAGCATGGCCGCCGCCAGACTGGTTGAAAACATGCGCAGAGGAAACGCCATAACGTCCATGAAGTTCAGCGGTATGCAAAAAGCCAGATAAGAGCAGGGAAAAATCAGCTTCTTCGCCAGTTCCCAGCCGAAGAGATAGAACGGAACGCCCCAGATCAGCAGAACAAGGCTGACCAGTGAAAAGTGGGTTTGCTGCATCTTGGCGCCGAGCCAATGCAGACACAGCGCGAAAATCACAACGGCCAGTCCGCGTGAATCGGTGTGCATATCGACCGAAAAGATTTCTTTCCGCTTGTACCAGATTACGCCGAGACTGACGAAAGGGATGAAATAGCCGTGCGAGTAGTCGGCACCGAAAGAAATCGTGTCGCTCCAGCGGGAAAACATCCACTGGAACGCGGAACGGCTGCCGACGCCTTCAACCGTATTCCCCAGCATGTGGAACAGCATGAACATCAGGCCGATGATCACGGAAACCAGTCCGATCCGAACCAGTTCGGGGGTGCTTAAAGCGCCGAGGCGCCAGCGCTCGCTCCAGACCTTGATCGATGATTGATTCTGCATAAAAATCCTTAATCAGCCTCAGAGTGTACTGCATTGGCCCGCAAATTAACAGGCTTTATTGCCCGGAGCCGAACGCCCGCAGAGACATCCACCTTGGCAGCGCGGCTTCTGCACAATGGATTCCGTCTGAAACAGAACTCTTGCTGTCAGATGAATAATAGAGTCCGGTGGCGGCATCTCTTTCACTGTTCGCAAACGGAAGCGCGGAAAAACAAACCGTTTGCTTTGTCTCATCCGGCAAAATTCCTGCGTTCAAAATGCGATACTCGTTTCCGGCAAAGAGCCGGGTCAGCAAACGGGTCTGGTTTCCCCACTGGTCGTCGCCGACACCGAACCGGAGAACTCCGATCCCGCCGGATACCGGAGAAACAAATAGCGCCGGAAGCGTCAGAACCTGCTGTTGCGCGTTCAATGGAGTTTTCGGATCGGCGCGCATCAGACTCCGGCTGTCCGCATAGAACGGACGGTCATGTAGCTGTTCATACGGAAGACAGCGTGCAAATCCGCCGCGCAATGAGGCCTCCAGCATGAAATATCCGTACATCGGGGTGTAGAGCACATCGATGGTTTTTTCCGGAGAGAAATCAAACTGCGCAGAATGCACCGCGGACCAGACCATCTGGTTGTGATCAACCGGCTGTTCGACCGCATGACGTAACTTCAGCAGAAACGGAACGGTTCCGCCCATCGGATAAAACCCGTCGCCGCTCGGAAACAGTGTCGGCTGTGTAACGGTCAGTTGCGGACGAGTCAGGGCGGGCAGCCGCACACCAAGAAACATCGGCAACAGAGCAATCAGGACGAAACAGGTTTTGAGCATCCGGTTATTCCACGCCGGGAACCGTCCGGAAACCGCCAGCAGAAGAACCGCCTCACAGCCGCGCCAGAAATAGCGCGGCGCATGCAGTTGCGGAATAAAAAACAGAACGGGCAGGAGAAACGCGGCCAGCCCGGCAAGCCCGTACAGTTTTTCCAATCCGCGTTTTTCTGCCGACGGCGCAATCAGCCGAAAAGAATATAAAGCGAAAAGCAGCCCGGCGGCACCGAAACCGAAAACCGCGTACCCGGCAACCATCTTTAAATTAAAAATCGGGTCAATCGATGCGCCAGCCTCTGGGCAAAGTATCCGGCCCGCACCCAAAGCAAGCACACCTGCCGCGCAAAGTTTCAGGTGTCTGGAAAAATCCGCCAGAGATTTTCCGGCTACCGGGAACGGCGTGATCAGCCAGAGAAGCAGAGGAAGCAGAAGAATTGCGTCGGCCCGCGAACCGACCGCCAGAAAGAAAAAGATTCCAGCCAGCCAGCTGCCGCGCTGTTTTTCCTGCAAAAGAAATGCCGCGCTCAGCAACAAAAAGGCCGACGACAAAACGGAGCTGTTTACATAAAGCGTGTTCAGCAGAACCGCTGGCGCCGTTAGAAAACACAGCAGCACCAGCGGCTCCAGCGTGCGGCGGAAGCGCACAACAAAGGCCGCCAGCGCCGACCAGAACAGGATCGCCAGGCTAATGTTCGTGATAACAATCGGCGAAACGGTGTCGGGAAAAATTTTAAGAATGGCGGCGCAGGTCCAATAGAGAACATAGGTTTTGTCATACTGATAGTAGGCGGAAGAATCCTGCATCCGTCCGTGCGCCAAATCATATGCGCCGGCAAGGATGGTTGCTTGATCGTTTTTGCGCATCAGGTCGCCGGTACACCAGAGCGAGAATGCGGCGACTGCCAGCAGGATCAGAATGTTGATCGACTTTTTCATCCGCCGTAATATGCAAGCGCTTTGGCGATTCCTTCTCTGAAGCTGACGGTATGTGTGAACCCGAAGCTCCGCTGGCGTGTTGTGTCGCCGCCCCGGGCAAATACGCCTTCCGGTTTATCCGAGGTTCCTTTGATCCGCGGCTTAAAGCCGCAAAGTTCCGCGGCGATCTGCGCAAATTCGATGAAGGAGGTATAGATGCCGGTGGAAAGATTCAGCGCGGAAGCGTCGTTGATTTTATCCATCGTGGATAGAATTCCTTCCACACAGTCGTCAATGTAAATGAAATCGCGCATCTGGCGTCCGCTGCCCCAAACCGTGATTTCCGGAGCGGAGCGGTTCGCCAGCACCCGCTTACAGATTCCGGGGAACGGATAGGAATTGTCCTGATCTTCGCCGTAGCCGGAAAACGGACGATAGCAAACGGACTTCAGCCCGTGTTTTTCAAAGGCCAACTGCGCCAGATATTCATTGGTCAGCTTGGCCCAGCCATAGGTCATATCCGGCATGCCGATGCGGTTTTCAAAGGTAATCATTTCTTCGCGGAGAAGTTCGTAATGATCCGGGCGCTGAAGTTCGATCGGATATGCCGCGCTGGAACTAAAGACGACGTTCTTCGCAGGACGAGCCTTGACCGCCCACTGCCAGTACTGCGCGTCGATTGAAAGGTCATCCGCAACGGCGAGCGGATTATTTTCGATCATCTCCCGTCCGCCAACCATTGCGGCGAGGTGGAACGCATAATCAAAATCCGTGTCGCTGTTTGTTCGGAACCAGTCGCGGCAATCCTGATTGTAAAAGTGGAAATTTTGAAAATCCAGCGGACTGAAAAGCGGCCAGCTTCCCGGCGCAATTCCGCCGCTGAGCGGGGCAATCGGATCCACACAATGGACTTCATGGCCCGCCTTGAGCAGTCGCGCAATTAAATGCCGCCCGACAAATCCGCATCCGCCTGTTACCAGTGATTTTTTCATGTGAGCACCTCGTCAAAAACCTGTTTCATGTTCCGGACAAAACAATCCGCCGTAAAGTGCCGTCGGTAATGCTCCAGTCCGGCCCGGCCCATTTGCGCCCGCATGGCGCCGTCTTGAGCGAGACGTTGCAGCGCATCAGCAAACCCTTTTGTGTCGCGTGCAGGACAGAGGAATCCGGTTTCGCCGTTGAGTACCACATCTTTCGGCCCCTGCCAATCGGAGGCAACCACAGGCAGTCCGTAAGCCATCGCTTCCAACTGTACGATACCGAACGTTTCCCACGGATAGAATGTCGGAAAGAAAAACACATCGGCCCAGCTGTAAAGCGACCAAAGCTCTGCGCCGGTTTTTTGTCCCGTCGTCAACACCTCGGCCTCCAGCCCGTATTCTTTGCGCATCCGGTTGAATCGGTCTCTTTCCCGATCTGTATACCACAACCCTGCCGTCCGGATTTCAAAAGAAACGCCGCGCCGTTTTAATTCTTTCGCCGTTTCCAGCAAGTCAAACAGGCCTTTCGATTCAGTGTGAATGCCGACATGGAGAATTTTTAGATTGCCGATTGCCGATTGCCGATTTCTTGCCGACACGGGAATATTGATTCCGTTCGGAACAACCACAACCCGGCGAGCTTCGAAAAACTTACCGTCATGCGGACAGGAGCGGCCGAGCTCGATCGCAACATCCGCCTTTCCATAAGCCTTGCAAGCCGGTCTTTTCAGCCAGCGGTGTTGCAGAACAAACTCAGAAACTCCGCCGGAATGAAAATGCAACACGGTTTTCGCCGCGAGGGGGCGCACCGCAAGCAGATAAATGATGTCGCGCAGAACCGGAATCCAATTCGGGGATGCGGGCGGATAATAAAGGACGGCACCGGGGTGTTGTTGCAGCGCCCGCCGCGTTTCACGAATCAGGTGAAACAGGTGCGTGATTTTGGACATCCTAAACTTTCCGGCCGATACAACAGAATCACTGTAGCCCATCCGGATATGCAGCAGATCAAACTCATCCCGAAGGCCATCTATCATCTGCCGAATCATCTTCGCCTGCCCGTTATATGGCGGCGGAGTCTGCCCGACGATGATGAGTTTACGACGGCTATTCATTACCGTCCCACCTGAACTTACAGCTCGCGGCCCTCGCACGAATCAGCCGACGGCGATCCAAATCTTCCGTGTACAATTCGTACTCCAGCGGCAAGGCCTGCGCATATCCGCCGCGCAGAAATTTTTCAAGGTATCGGAAGGCGTTCCACGCCGGACGGCCCATGCGATACAGCGGTGGCGAAAGGCGGCGAAAAGCTTTCAGCTCCTCTATGCCGGCTTGCTGGCGACTCAGGTTTTCCCCGCTCATGGTGCAAGCGGACAGATATTTTTTAATCTGCCCGAACCGGAATCCGGATTTCAGTACGCGCAGAATAAAATCGCAGTCGCTGACCGCTTTCCACGAAGAATCAAACCGGAGGCCTGAATCAAAAATTCCGGAACGGAAAAACATGGACGCACTGTGTGCATAAAGATGATCTGCGAGAATGTACGCTCGGCGCAACGGCGGGTTTTTACGGCAAGTCAACAGTCCGCCGTCCGGGCTAACCAGCAAAACATCTCCATACGCTGCGTCCGCGTCCGGGTGTTCTGTAAAATACTGAGCCACTTTCTCCAGCGTGCCGGGCAAGTATTGCTCGTCGCAGTTGAGCCAAGCGACGATTTCATCGTCGCAGTTGCCAGTTGTCTGTTGCCAGTTGTCGGGCAAATTCTCATCACCCTGTTTTTGCAGGGCAAGAGTTACGCCTTTGTTGAGCGCGTCGTACATTCCCTTGTCCGGCTCGCTGATAAACGTCAAGCGGTAGCGATCCGCAACAGTATTCAGCCACTCGACGGTTCCGTCTGTTGAGCCGCCGTCGATTACGATGTGTTCCACCTCGACGCCCTGCTGGTCGGCGACGGATGCAATACAGCGCTTGAGATACGGCAGCTGGTTGAGGGCAGGTGTTATGATCGAAAACTTCATTTTTTACCGCCGGCAGAGCCGGTCTTTGACTTGATCCACGCGATGTTCCGCTTCACGGTCGCATTGGAGTTGTCCAACTTCTGTGCGTACTCGAACGCGCTTAGTGCCTCGTCATAGAGTCCGGCTTTACGCAGTTCGATGCCGAGCTTACGCCAGTAAAAATCGTTGAAGCGTTTGTAGCGCGCGACCTGCCGCAAATAATCCAGCCCCTTGTCCCGATTGCCGAGAAACAGTTCGACGCGCCCCAAGCCGTAAATTACTTCGTCTTTTTTTGCGTTTGTCCGGTAGGCAGCCGCATAGGCCGCCTGCTCCTTGAGCGCCCATTCGTGTTTGAGAGCCGGATCGAGTTCATAATACCGATCATGATAATAAACCTGTCCGAGGCCCATTTGCGCCCGCCAGTTTTGCGCATCGATTTGTTCCGCCGTTTTAAAAAGCGTTTCGGCCCGCCGGAAGTTCAACTCCAGCAGAACTTGGTCGGCGCGTGCGCGGATCCAGGCCGAACTCATGACCTGCGCGGACCAGACTGCTGCGAGAAGGATGAAGACCGAGAACAGAAGACGGAAGACGGAATGGAGAACCGAAGACCGACGACAGAAGACTGACGGTGAAAAACGATTTTTCATCGATGCCCCTTGGGAATCCATTGATCTGGGTGTTGCATCATATTGCCAAGCTTGCGCCCGATGATTTTGCACTTCTCAACCAGCGCATTAAACTCCAACTCTGAAATATATTTGCACAAGAAAGCTGATCGCAACCAATGCCGCGTTTCATTCTGCTCTCCGTCTGAATCACTCAGCTTGCTTACAAAATGGGCAGGGTACTGTCGCTTACCCCACGCTTCGCTAATGTTTGCCCCAATGGATCGGGAAGACCTTCGAATCTGATCCGTTAGTGAATACTTTTCTTCAGCCGGAAACGCTTTTGTCAGCGCAAATATCTCCTGCTGCAACTCCAGAGCTAATTGATAAACTTCCAAATCCTCAAACGACTCTATTCTGTCTCCCATGATCCCCCTCACTTCCGTCCTCTGTCTTCCTCCCCCCGACCTCCGTCCTCTGTCTTCCGTTTTCCGCCCTCCGTCCTCCAGTCTGCATGATGGGAGCGACCGCACAGCCAGCCAGCAGGGCCAGCATGATCGCATTCGGAAAAATGCGGAGTTCGAAATCGAAAAATCCGTGTACGGCCGTGCCAGTCAGTGCGCCAAGCAGGGCAATGACCGGTAAGGCGTGGTAGGAACGATCTGATGTTTTTACGAAGCGGATCGCGGTCGCCGACAAACTGATCAGCGCCCAAAGAGCCAGCGCACCGCCAACCAATCCGTATTCTGCGGTCAGTTCGAGGTATTCGTTGTGTGCATGAACCGTTTCGATACGAACAGCCTGACACCGCTGACGGTAATCTTCATACGTCAGTTCGTAATTCCCCGGGCCGAATCCGAAGACCGGCCGAGTTTTGATCATCTCAATCGTATCGAGCCATGTCTGCGGACGGAAATCGATGGCCGCCACGCGCTCCCAATCTCCGGCCGCCGCCAGCGATAAAACATTCACAACCGGCTGCATGCGGGTACGGAACATCGCGGAGCCCGTCCAGAGTCCGCCAAGAGTCGCCGCGACGAGCAAGGGGACGATCAGAATCGAGACCATAACGGCGCGGCGGCTTTTGCGCAGAATCAGAAAGAGCACGGTTGCGCCCAGCGCCGCCACGCTGCCGAGAAGTCCCGCGCGCGACTGCGTTTGGTAGATCAGCAATGCAAACAGCGCCAGAGCGTAGGCAAAGCAAATACGCCAGAACCAGCCGAACTGCGGAATAAAAAGAAAAACCAGACAGAATGGGAGCCACATCTGGAAGAGATGGGCGATATGGTTGGGACATTGATAGGTTCCGCCCAGACGGCCTGACTCCCAATACGTCGTGTAACGCTCCATGCCAAAAATCAAGTTAGGCGCGATGCGGTGCTGCACCAGACTGTAGAGTGCGACAAAAACCAGCAAAACAAAAACGGTTGTCCAGACGGCTCGTCGGTAAGAAAAGCGGGAAAGAATATTTGCGGCAAGCCAGTAAACGGCCAGATAGCCTCCGAATTCGAGCGAGCTGATTTTGGCTTCATACGGAAGCACCGAAAAAGGAATCAGAGCCAGGCTGTAGAGCCAGAAGAGGAGAAGCATGATCCCGCCGGGCGGGATCATGCTTCCAGAGGCCGGAGGTCGGAGGTCGGAGGTCGGACGACGGAAGACTGAGGACAGAATCCATGCGGCAAGTGCGATATAGACCAAGACAAGAAGTGGTGCACAAAGCGTCGCCTTGTCCTCCCATATGCCGTAGAGAGCGGCGGAGAGGGTCGCGGCGATGAGAAGGGTCGCTACGGTTAGTTTTTCAATTTTGGACATAGCAGAAGGGGTGTGGGTGTAGGGGAGTGTGGGCGTGTGGGCGTACGGGAGCGGCGGAGTGCGGGAGTAGACTCATTAACTCCCATACATCATTACACCCCCACTTCACTGTCGGCACCAACCGGCGGCACCATCAATCATTGTAATAAGCTGAGCGATCACATGCTCATATCGTTGGTCAAAATCTTGATACACAATCTGTTCCATGTATTTAGCTTTCAGCGCGAAATCGAGCCAGCATTGCATTTCTGCCGCTTCAGTTTCTGCATCACTTAGTTTGGAAATAAAGGCCGCTTTATAACGCCGTTTGCGCCAAGCCTCGGAAATATTTGCGGGAACGGAGCGAGATGCGCGTCGCATTTGATCTGCTAGAACAAACCGTTCTTCAGGAGGAAGCGTCTTTGCGAACTCGTGGATTCCCAGCGCGAGCGCCAACGACTCCTGATACACGTCTAAATCCCGAAAACTTTTCGCGAACTCACCCATATCTAAAACCTTCCCTAGAGTATCGGGGCAAGGGTGTAGCGGAGTAACAGAGTGTAAAAAAATTCAAACTCCGACATGTCCATACATGATCACGCCCATACTCCCTTACCCCACGACTCCCATACATTTATTAGCGATGTAGCGCATCGCTAATAAGCCCCGCTCCCGAACAAAACAACGCGCACAGTGCGGGCAATGATGATTACATCCAGCCAGATGGACCAGTTGGTTACATAAAACGTGTCCCACTTATCCATGCCCGCCGTTCCGGAGTCGCTGCGCCCTGAAACCTGCCAGAGGCCGGTAATGCCGGGTCGGACACGAACACGCAGCCGCTGTGTACGCAACTGTAATTCATCGTGATGATATTTCGGCAGCGGTCTGGGGCCGACCAGCGCCATGGTGCCGATCAGAACGCACCATAGTTGCGGAAGCTCATCCAGAGACGTTTTCCGCAGAAACTGTCCGATAAAAGTAATCCGGGGGTCTTCTTTGAGCTTATAGTGCTGATCCCATTCGGCCTTAAGCACCGGATCCTGCGCCAGCTTACGCTTAAGCACATTTTCAGCATCCGGCACCATTGTGCGCAATTTATAGGTTTTAAACAGAACGTTGTTTCGTCCGATCCGTTCCTGTGCATAAACCGGAGCGCTAAAATCTTTCAGCCATACCAGCAGCATGAAGAACAGGCAGAGCGGCCCCCATAATGGAAGTGTAAGAACGACCAGCGACCGTTCTATAACTGTCTTAGAAACCGAAGGGATCGGATCGAGCAGATTGCGGCGGATTTCGAGGGCGAGAATGCCCTGCAAATCGCACGGCTTAACCCAGAGGGACGGCGCATCTTTCAGATCCGGAACCAGCAGGATGGTGTTGTAGGTTTGAAGCGGGCCTTCCAGCAGATTAATCAAATTATGCCGACTCATTTCCGGCAGTGCCACAATGGCCACCGGCATCCGCCGTGTTGTGTTTTGAAGAGTTCCCAGAACCGGCAGTCCGCCAACGATATCCCCCTGACGGAAATCATCGCTCAGCACCGCCTTGGGAATAAATCCGAGCGTGCGATCCTGCCGCAGTGCTTCGGCAACGATCGGAACCGTTGCCCGGGTGCCGTAAATAACAGCCGGAACGCCCCACAGATTCAGCGCGGCCAGCATTTTTTTTGTTAGAAACCGGCCGAGCGGGATCATGACAGAAGCAAAAGCATAGGCGGCAAAAAACGAAATCCGGCTGAGTCCAATGTCATTTTGTAGAAATATTATGACAAGCGCCGCAGCAAACAGTGTTAGCAACAGAAGCTGTGTGCGGCGCAACTCTTCCACGGCCCCCAGCCCCCAGCCGGGAACCAGATGTGTCATCCATGCGCCCACCCACCAGGCAGGAATCAGCAGAAAGATCGGCTCCATTTCAACCGGAACGCCGCGAATATAGAAAAGCAACCCCCCGCCGGCAAGCATCGCCAGGAAAAGCATCAGGCCGTCCGAAACACTCAGCGCAAGTGCGTCCGTCAGCCGACGCTTCAGAAACGGATTTACCCCGCGAGAATCCGGGTCAATGGTTATTCCTTCAGTGTATGAATTCATAAATTGCTAAAAAACTCCCTGTCTTACTGCCGTTGCGTCCAGCGGAACAGCTTCCCTTGTGTCATAAAAAACACAAAAAGTCACTCCGTTGTTCGCCTTTTCACCTGCTGCCCGCCGGTCAACATCGGATATTTTCTCAGATGGAGAATTTGCAAAGTCACTTTAAAAACAAAGCCGGGATTGTCCGGTAGATAGCGCTTCCAAAGTCGCGGTTGTTTGATGGCCCGATGCAGCCACTGGAAGCCCGAATACTTCGCCCAATCCGGGGCATCTTCCTGAACGCCAGCGTTCACGTCAAAGGCGTAGCCGACCGGACAGATGATCTTGCAGTCCAGCTTATCGCGCATCTGATCCATAAAGTAGAGTTGTTTGGGCGTGCTGATACCGATCCAGAAAATATCCGGCTTGGCCTTCGCCACTTGCGCAATCAGGTCAGCTTCTTCCTCTGGCGTCAGCGGACGAAACGGCGGACAGTAAATTCCGGCGACCCGGATGCCGGGATGTTTTCGCTCTAACTCCGTCTTCAGTTTTTCAACAATTCCCGGGGCCGCACCGTAAAAAAAGTGTTTCCATCCGCCTTCAATCAGCCCTTCCGGCGTAACTCGGCCCTTGGACGCCGAATAGGCGCAAACATCGCGCAACAGGTCGGGGCCGTAAACCCGTTCGATATTCTGATAACCAAATAGCTTGCCCAACCAGACCAGCGGCATGCCGTCCGGCGTATTCAGCACCGACTCGTTCAGGATACGCTGCATTTCCGGATTGCGCCGGGCTTCCATGATTCCCGCGACTCCGAGCGCGCTCGTCATCGCAGGAAGACGGGCTTTTAGCCCGGATGACTGATGACAGACAACCGATGACAGACCTTCACTTTCTGTCCTCCGTCCTCCGTCCTCCGTCCTCTCGCCTTCAATGATTCGTTCGAATAATTGAAGACAGTCCTCCATATTCACCGCATCAACGCCAACCCCAAGAACATTAAACCGCCGAGATCCTTTTGCGCGATGCTCTGCCAGCCGAAGATAAAAAAAGTGTATCGGCACAAAAAGCAGAAGTCCGGCCAGAATTCCGAAACAGCTGTCCAGAACACTGCCCCCGGTCACCATACGGGTCGGTGAAAGCACCTGAAGCAGCTCCATCTGAACGGCGAAAACAGCACCGGTAAGGAAGAGGAGCGCGAAGCGATTCGCGTAAGCGGTTTTCGCGCCAGTTGTTAGGTTGTTAAGTTGTTGAGTTGTTGGGGGTTCCTTATCAACTTCCATTTGACAACCATCAACCCTCCGCTTGCGCGGGAACGGCTCGATCGGAAACAGATAACAAACGGCCAGCGCAAATCCGAGCAGACCGAATAAAATCATCTTCCCGTGACGAAACGGGTCGAGGTTTCTGAGCGACGTTCCATAATCAAGCAACTGTTGCTTCGGGCTATAGGTCTCAAAAATATTTCCTGTGTAGAGCGCATTCCACGTCGATTCAAACTTCTGAACTATCTCCTCGGAAGCCATACGCGGATAACAGGCGACGTCCTCTTTAGGCATCAGCGCACCAATCAGAATCAGAACAGAGAGGGCCATCACGGCAAACCCGCCGATCTGCTTAAACAGCTCTGCGCGGACTAAATAATCGAATGCCATCACACACCAGATAAGGCCGATTCCCCATGCGCCCCAAGCCGGAAGAACCATATCGAACAGCATCCGAACCAGAAGCAGACCGATAAGCATTGCCGAAAAGATAAGTAGCGGCAGTGCATTAAGTACCCGATTTATGACTTTATTATTTTTCATGGTGAAGGCCGGCAGTGCCATCCTGTATTTCCGTGACTCCAACTGTATCTTTTTGTTTTAACATCCGCATCCAGGCGCCCCATCCACAGAACCCGGCCATCAGCAGTAGCGGTTCAAACGGAAGCCGGTAACGATAGCGGGAAATAAAAAAAGCATGTCCGAACGCGTTCGCCAGCATCAGTACTGCAATAAACAACGGCCAGCGCTTTTCCTTCGGCCACCGGCGTACGCATCCTGTTACACATACAACCAACACAAACACCGAGCTCAACCGCTGAATCCAGACCGATCCCGCGCCAGCCTGAGCCTGCTCCGTATTCAGCGTTCCGTTGTCCCACCGAAACCAGTTCAAAAATTTAAGCCCCCAGAGTTTTGCCGCAGCGAGCCTGTTCTCTTCCACCCACTTCATTGCATACGTCCAATGAACCGCTTCAAACTTCCTGCCTGTTTGTGCGGCCCGCAGATCCGCAATCATCTCATCTGAACAGCCGACCTTTGTTCCGGTGTTCATTCCGGCCTCTTTATTGAACCCGGTGTAAAATTGCTGCCCTGCTGTCGCCGTAAACGGAATAAAGGCTTTTTCGACAAATGCATTGCGAATCAGCCATGGAGAGACTGTGATCAGCCCGCCAACGAAAAGTGCCGCGGCACCTTTCAACAGCAGAGCGGCTGGGCGATCATGTTTCGAGGCGCGGCCTTCCACCGTACCCCGTACTCCGTAAAACGTCAGCACAGCGGGAACCGCATAAATATGTGTAGGAACAAACAGCGCCCCTAGGCCGATCAACATTCCATCCGTGATCATGCCGCAAAAAGAGAGGCGCTCCCGGCGGGCTAAATTCCAGACAAGAAGGCCGATGCAAAGGAGCTGGCCGTTCTGGGGATAGTTGGTCAGGCTTGCGAATAGAACGGCGGGATGAAAGCCGGCAAATAACGCCGTCAGCAACGCCGGCCACCGGCTGTTCGACAAACGGATCGCCGCCCGCGTTAAAAAAACAATTCCAAACCAGCTTAACAGCGCGTTAACAATTTTTATGGAGATGGCGGTGAGAGGAAAAAGAAACCCCCATCCGGCAAGGGTAAACGGCAGTGCGGGCGCCTTGCAGATTGCAAAACGCTGCACCCCGTCCCCTGCCATAACATATCCCTTGCCCGCCAGCAGATTCTGCGCAATCTCTGCGTACCAGTGTTCGTCCGGGAAACGAAATCCGGGATACAACGGAATCAGACAAAACCGGATCGCCAGCGCCGCGAACAAAATTATCCAAATGCAAATATTTATGCATCGAGTGTTCATCAGCCCTGTTCGGCAAGTATTCATCCCGGAAGCTATCCGTGTATCGCCTTTAAAAAGTCATCGTATTGAATGGCCGGTCGGCCTTCTTTAAGACGAAGAAACAGATCTTCATAAAAGGCGGTAACCCATTCCCAGTTGTAGTAGCTCTCGATGCGGGAGGTTACCCTCTCCCTGTAACCCTGCACCTTGTCGCCGTTTTCAACCAGTTCCTGCATGACCTCGACCAACGAATCTTCCAGCCGTTCTTTATCAAAAAAACAGCCGCAGTCACCAATAACCTCCATATTGACAATGGAGTTGCGCACCAGCACGCAGTTACCGAAGCCCATCTGATCCAGCAGTGCAGGCCGCGTTCCGTCGATGCCAGCCGGCTGCACATAGAAATACGCGTTTGCACTCAGCTGCGCATAATCATCTCCGAAAGCATACCCGGTGAAAATAATCCGCTCATCGCCGGCGGCCAGTTCGTACAGAGACTTTTTGAAGCCGTCGGCATACGGCGCATCGCCGACCACCACCAGTTTCTTTTCTGTCTTCAACCGTCTGAACGCCCGAATCAGCAGATCAATCGCGTTTTCAGGAACAAACCGCCCGACATAAAAAATATATTCTTCGGGACGAAGATTATATTTTTTTAAGGCATTAGGCATTAGGCTTTGGGCATTAGGTCTGTCACTACGTTCCTCAAACTTCTGTCCTCTGTCCTCTGACTTCTGCGCAAAATCCGGAATAAATCGCAGATTTTTCCGGATATTTGCGCCGTACGGAACAAATATAGTTTCGTGATTATATAACTCGCGATAGCGGGTCAGGATTCCCTTCGCGTCGGCTATCACGGCGTTAGCCGCTTTACAGGCGACACCTTCACACCACTTTTGATAGGTCTTCGCGAAACCAGACCACTTCCCACGCGCCCAGTCCTCGCCGTCCACATTGATCAGCGTCTTCGCTCCGGCCAGCCGGGGAATCCAGACCAGCGGACTGTTGCCGACGATGCAGTAATAAACAACGTCGTAACGGCAAAAAAGAGCGTGGAGCGTGGAAAGCGCCGTATGAACGATTGTGTCCAGATGTTTTGTCGGAATCGACGGCAAAGAAACAATCCGTACTCCCTTATATTCCTTCTTCACGTCCTTAATAAAATGAGAACGGTTATAGACCGTCACCTCATGACCGCGCTCCGCCAGACGAACAGCAAACTGTTCATAGAACTGCTCAAACCCGCTGTATCGTGCGGGAATACCTCTGGAACCGATTAATGCAATTTTCATACAACTTTTATATGGGTTATTCGATGTTGGTTGTCAGGCATTAACGCCGGATACCGCGGTCATAAGTTTTTTATAATACGGCCCGAACCCGAACTCCCGCTCAAACCGCTGACGTCCGGCCCGGCCCATCTTGCTGCGCAACGGCTCATCCGCCAATAATTTCGAAATGGCATCGGCCATAGCGTCGGGGTCGTTCGGCGGAATCAAAATTCCGGTTTCACCGTCGCCGATCTGTTCCGGTGTGCCTCCGATATTTGTGCCCACAACCGGCTTAGCGAACGCCATAGATTCAATCGTTGTTCCGCCGAACGGTTCCGGCGTGGCCGAGGCCATCACTGAAACATCCAGGGCGGCGTAGGCGGCTTTGATATCTTTAACCTCGCCGGTGAAAACAATTAAGTTACGAATCCCAAGATCATCAATCAGCCTGTTCAAGTTGTCCAAATGGTACTCGTTCCCGGGATAACAGGCTCCGATCATTAAAAAACGAACCTCGGGCCATTTGTCTTTCAGGCGGGCAATTGCTTTTACAAAAACATCCTGCCCTTTGCGCTGAAGAATAATCCGGCCGACAAGTCCGACCAGTAACCGGTTATTCAAATCAAACTTGTCTTTAAATCCTGCAATCCGTTCGGCCGGAACCGGATCAAATTCATCGAGCGGAAATCCGTCATGCACCGCCACGACTTTATTCCCGATTTTTCCCTTGGGAAACTGGGCGGCAATGGCATCAGACACGCAAATAATTTTCCCGGAGTATTTCAAAAGAAACTGCCGGTATAGTTTCCAGAAGAAGCCAAACCCGGCATAGCTCTCGCGAACATGACAGACATGCGGAATTCCGAGCTGTTTAGCGACAATCCCACCCGTCACAGACTGTGAAGTGTTTGAATATATGACACCCACGTCGTACTTGCGGCATATCGCCTTAAACGCCGAAACCGACCGCATGCATTCGACTATGAAGCGGCAAAAGGAAACAGGTGACTTGAAATACTTTTTCCGGATTGTCGGGTCGAGCGGAACGATCTCGACCGACACACCAATTTCCCTGAGAGCAGGAACTAAGGGCCCGTCTTCCGGTAGCACGACACAAACGGCATGTCCGTCAAGGATCTGCCGGAACGCCGTTCGCAGCAACATTCGCCCGGCACCATATAAATCCGATGTGCACTGGATATATAAAAATTTCATTTTGCTCAGAAGATGGAGGTGGTGGTTTTTGACTTTAAGCGCCTTTTTTAACAGCGGCGGAGTTCTTCGCGCGATGATAATCGCCGCGCGAAAGCCGTTTTTCCAGCCAACAGTAAAACACGATGAAGAGATAGCGGTTGCCCATCTCTTTGATCTTCAGCTTCGATTCACCTGCCTTGCGGTTGGTCTATAGTGTTCCGGAAGGAGAGTCCCATGAGCCGAGAACCGTACAAGACCTACGGCCGGGAGTTTAAGATCGAGGCGGTGCGTCTAACAGATCAGTCCGATAGGCCGGTCACCCAGATTGCCCGCGAGCCCGAATCCGTTGGGTGGAGCGTTGTTGACACCCGGCTTCTGATCACTCTCGCCGGAACTCCGGCAACAATTGAATAAGGTGGAACGTCTTTGGTAACCACCGCTCCGGTCGCCACAATGGAGCCTCGTCCGATCCGAACATTGGAAAGCACTGAGCAATTGGCACCCAGCCAGCAGTCATCTTCGATAATAATCGTGCCGCGAGACACACCCTGCTCTTTCATCGGCACATCCGTGCGCTCAAAATTATGGTTTTCAGCCAACAGGTTGACCCGCGGTCCCATCATCACATTATCGCCAAGTTCGATATAGCCAGAACAGCCGATATAGGAATAGGCCCCTATGTTGGAATGATCCCCCATTTTCAACCCTTCCCCGGCCTCATCCACCAGCACATTGGTCGGACGGATGGTTGCGAAACGGCCCATGGTACAGCGGTTTCCGAAAACTACTCCACGTTTTGATAAGCCAACGATTTCGCATCCTTCTTCCAGACTTAACGAGCGCCCGGCGCGAATGCAGCGGGGATAAAGCAAACGAACCTTTTTCTCGCACAGAACCAGTCCGGAAGTTTTTCCCAGCCGCAGGCGCACCAAAATGCCGCGCAGCAACCGGCACCCCAGCAGCCAGGCAAATCCAAGCCACTCCCGGGCCGTCCAGTCATTAAGTGTTTCGACATTCATTCCCTTGCGGGACGCGAAGAACCTGGCTATTTGTTTACGCATTTGACCCTCCGCTTTTCGACTGGTCTGCAATCTGCCGGTAAATGACCGAATAATGCTCGCACTTGTTTTCCCAGATATATCTAGCCGCGACTTCCCGCCGTCCGGCTTCACCCATCCGTCGAAGAAGGGTACGGTCGGCTGCCAGCTTTTTCATTGCCTGAGCCAACCGCTCAATCGTTTCTTCGTATCCGGCAGGCTCAACCCGGATGCCGGTTGCATCTGTTACCTGCGCGCCGGGACCGCCAAGATTCAGGCAAATAACCGCCTTGCCCATCGCCATAGCCTCCGGGCAGACCCATCCGCCGGAGTCATGCAGACTGGGATGTACCAGCACATGGGCGGAAGAGAGAATACGCAACCCCTCCTCCCGTTTCACCCATCCCTTAAAGGAAACCTTTTTCGTAATTCCGAGTTCCTCTGCCAGCAGCTCGATCCGTTTTCGTTCCGGCCCGTCACCAATGAACCAGTACTTCGCATTTTCTATACCGGCTCTCGCAAATGCACGCAGTCCCATCTCGAATCCCTTTAAAGCCAGCAGCCTTCCGGAACTCACAAACACCATCGGATTGGATTCCGGACTTCCCGGCACACAAGCCAGCCGGTCGAATTCATCGCGGCGAAGACCGGATTCCGGGTAGATTTCCACCCGCCGGGCTTTCAGTTTTTGGATTTTCCGAGCGGACTCCTTGGTTGTGGACAGAACGAATGAGGCACCGGCGATACTGGCGCGGACAAAAGGATCAAGCGGCACAAAGGTCCGAACCAGACGGCGCACCTTTTCATAAATCAACGGCCTCAAGGCGAAGCGGTTTTCAAATTTCATCGGCGCGAATTCCCCCCCGCCGACCGGACCGATCAGGTAAGGGATTCCAAGCATTGGGAAACTGGTCGGCATCCAGTAACGCACATACGTGACGTGATGACCGACATCAAAGACGCCGGCATATTTATTTTTCAACATACGCCCCGAAAAAATCTGCCATAAGTAATAATAGAGCTGGGCACCGCGCAGGCCGCGTTTCCACCACATGGCCCATTTGGGGAGATCGTAGTAAATAAACTGAACCGTGCTGCCGGCGGGAAGCCCTTTTTCGATCACGCCTCGGTTGTTAGCACGGGTGATAACGTGAACGTCGTGCAACCTGGACATCTGCAAAGCCATATTCCAGCCGACACCGGCTTCGGATCCTTTTCCGGGTTCACAGGCATATGCCGAAATCAGGACGCGAAGGCGTTTTGATTTCGGCGGGTTATTAGTTATTTGAGATTGGCTATTAGTGGGCATGAGAAATCCAGACAAGGGGTTAAACGGAAGGTGCTAGGTCTTTCTGCCTCTGGCAGATCCGCCTGCGGCAGAAAAGTTAACTATTGAAAGACGGAATTGCTGAAGCGGCTTGCCGGAAAGGCCACCGCGTTCTCCGGCCAACCAGGCATCCAATGCAGCAAGCTTTATCAGAGAACTGATGACGGAAGACGGATGACTGGGAACAGAAAACGGCTCAGTTGATGGTTGATAGTTGGTCGTTGTTGGGCAGTCCCTATCAACTGACAACTGGGAACTAAGAACATCCCGAGCATAAGCGGATGCCTGCGCGGCGGACCAGTGGTGCATGAAATAGGCCGTTTGCAGAATGTAATAAATAAAATCAAAATGAGGGAATCCTTCGGTCGTTCCTTCTTCCCAGTCAATCGCGCATAGTTCGGACGACTGATGACTGACAACAGACGATAGGCTGCCATCCTCCACCTTCAGTCTTCTGCCCTCGGAGATGCGCAACACGTTCCACGGTGTGAAATCACCATGTTGAATGACTAGCGGCCAGCGCTGCTCCCGCAGAGGCTCCAGCAAGCTGTCCAGTTGTTCGTTGATGGTTGATGGCTGGCGGGGGTCGCTTGCCACTTGCCACCCGCCACCCGCCACTTCTTTACGTATCCTCATAATAGCGGGATGGTCGTCCACACCAAATGTGACATCGGATATCCGGAGCCTTTCTAAATATTCCCTGACTGCCGACAGCTGATAACTGTCAACCGATGCAGGAAGCTTCGCTTCCGGCATCTTTCCGTCCACTGCGCTCATGGCAAAACAGGAGTAGGGTTCAGATTTCTCCACTCCCTGGAAACAGGGGCCGCATCCCGCAGGCAGTGACTGCAGAATCTCAGCCTCAGTTTCAATGCGCTGGCGCGCAAGAGGCTTTTCTCCGAATTTAACAAATCCGACCATCTTGCCGCCTTGATCCACCAGCTTGGCAACGAGCTTTTGCTTGGGATCAGAAGCTGCGCCGGCCACCAAGACCACCCGATCAGTTTGGGGAAACCAGTTGCGAAGCAGATCGGTCAGCTGCCCCCGTCGATCAGCACAGTCAACATATTCGTCTGCCGCAAGGATTCCGGTGGAAATGAAATAATCCGAAAACAGTGAATAGGCGATGGCCGACTGTTTGAAGCTGGGAAATGTGTGATTTAAGAACTTTGCCAGCCTGTACTTTGTACCGCCTGCATCTTTTCTGCTCTGCCGCAAAAACAGCCTCGGGAAAAAGGCCGCAGCTGTCCGGACAACCAGCTTCACAAGTCTGGCTCGAAAACGAAATGCCGGATAGAAAGCGGCACTGTCGCGCCAGCGCTGCCGCAGTGAGCGCGAAACGATCAGAATGCGCGGCGCAGCCCATGACGGCAAAGCCAGCACCTCATCACCTTTGTCGAAAAACAAAAACCAGCTTGTTTTTTGGGCGCTCATTTTTAGTCGCAAAGATGCTCGAAATGTCGGGAGATCGGTTCGCATGCCGTTTCAGTGCCGACAACTCAGTTGAAATCGGCGGTTACTTCTTTATTCTTTTTGCCGCCCGCTCTGAAAGTTGCTTCAAAACAACCGACTCCACTTCATCCACCACCTGATTCAGTGGCCGGTTGGTATCGATCACGTGGCCATAAGGCAACTGACAGGCAACCTTTTCATAAGCCAGCCGTTGCCGCTCCGTTTCCTCCGCTGAGACTTCTTGCTTCCGGGCCTGGATCACTTCCGTCGGGGCCGTCAGACAAAAAACCAGATCAGGTTTCGGCATAAAGCGGTACATGAACCAGGCCCACTTTTCCGATACATTCATCCGGTAGCGCTTCGAATCGACCATAAAATCGTAGTAGTAGCGGTCAATCATCACCAGCATATTGCGAAACAGGCGGGGTCGAACCCGCAACAGCCAGGCGGGAGGAATCTCGAGACTGTGCGCCAGAAAATAGAGAATATTCACCACCGGATTTCTTGCGGGCTTCCCGTGCGGATCGGTGCAGGGGATGCCAAAAGGAACGGCGGCATCTGCCATCTTTTTCATCAGGCGCGGTTTCCAATGAAGATGGTGCACATATTCTTCATAAAAGGTTCCGGCCAGACGTTTTTTCAGCGCCGTTCCGACGCTCGTCTTTCCGCAACCGTCGGGGCCCATCAGCACAATCGACAGGCCGGGAGTCCGCACCCAGCGGGCAATCAGTCGTCCCGCATCGCGGCAGATCTCCCCGGCGGTCTGCAAGGGTCTTTGACAGACAGATCTCAAAATCAAGATCCCCCTGATACGATGAACCTGCTTTTCTATCGCACCAAATTCCTTGCGCTCCACCTGCTGCCAAATTCGCAGTCCCAGCGGCCCCAGAACCATTTGAAGGCCGCGCTTTGTTTCTTCCGCCCGGGCAAGAAATACATCCCGGACCGGAAGTTTATATTTTTCCTTAACATACCCGCCGAAAACAAGCCGGGTCAGCAGATTCAAAATAGACTCATCCGCCGGAGACGGAATAGACATCCCGTTATACCGGATCGAACGATCCAGAACCTTCTCAGGCCGGAGCAGGTCGAATCCGCGCCATTTCAAATCGCGGAATAAATCCACATGGAACTGTTCTTTCGTCAGCGGATCATGAAAGAAAAGAGAGACCGGTGAAAACTCGGCCCGGTTGTGGAGAATCCCGCCTCGTTCATTCATCACCCGGATTAAAATCTGTTCCGCCACGCGAATCCGGACCGGATCAACCAGAAGGTCGAGGTCATTCCCTGTATCCGCCGGGAGTTTTTCGTAATTCCGCAAAACGACATATTTTATCCCTGCCGCCTCCCATGCACTGAAGAGCGCAGGAACCCATTTTTCTGATCTGCATGCCATATCTTTTCTTCGACTTTTTACACCGTCAGCGTCACGACAAGGAGCACGCTGTCAACGCCCCGTTATTTAAGAACGAATCCGGTCCTTCATCCGTATCCAGCCGGACTTCAACCGGTATAATTGCCGCAGACCGCCCAAAACAACCCGGGGCATCGGTCCCCAGAGAAGTCTGGCTCCGTATTTTTGCTGAACCTGAAGGCGCTCCTGCCTTCTTCGCTCCGCCAGCCGGACGCTCACATTATCGCCGGTCAGACGAAACGCTCCGAGCACGCACGGAAGATACTCAAATACATAGCCCAGCTTCCACAGCCGGGCATAAAATTCAAAATCCATCGTCACCCGGTAGCTGTCATCCAGAAAAATGCCCTCATTGAATATTTTCCCGTTATAAAACGTCGCAACAGAAACAATGTAACATCCGTAATAAATAAATATATTCCGGTCCGGCCGATGAGTCGGGCGCACCCGCAGAGGACTTCCATCCTCCCGTGTAAACATGGCCTGCCCGTACAACAATCCGGTTTCAGGTTTTTTGTCGAAAAAGTCCGAGACCGCCTGCAGGGTTCCTGGATAATAAAACTCATCTGCGTTCAGCCAGGCGCGGATTTCGCCGCTCGCCATGCGGAATCCCTTATTGATCGCATCGGTCTGTCCCTTGTCTTTCCCGCTGATCCATCTGAATGAATATTTCCCGTCCGGACTGACCGCCGAGCCTTCCATCGCCCGTTCGTCTGCCGGATCGGCCGCCATCCTCTGTCCGCAGTTTACCGCTCCCGTCCATTCCCGGAGAATATTCAGGGACTCATCGGTACTTCCGCCATCGAGCACAATATGCTCCACAGCGGGGCCGTTCTGGTCTCTCACACTGCGAATCGCCTCCAACAGGTATTTTCCACAATTCAGATTCGGTGTGATGATGGAGATTTTTTTGTTCATTCGTTACGCCAATTACAATGTTGAACCGATGACTGTTGCCGGGACCCCGCCAACGATCGAATGAGGAGGGACATCCTTCACGACAACAGCATTTGCGGCAACGATCGACCATTCCCCTACCCGGACATTTCCCAATATTTTTGCACCGGCTCCAACATACACGCCCTCTTCCAGAATCGGGAACTGATCTTCGCACGTTTCATCGCCAAGGTGAGGGTTCTTCCCGCCGAGAGTCACCTGCTGCATAAGGACTACATTATTGCCCAATCTGACGTACCGCCCCACGATAATGCCATAGGGGTGGGGCAGAAAAAGTTTTTCGGGAAGCGGGCAATAGATCTCTGTTCCGAAGATGACCTCCAAGGGACGGAACAGGATTTTGATCCCGTGCTTTTTCAAGAAAAAATAAAACAGCACCAACCGGGTGTTTCCAACCCATTTATTTCTGGGATACCTGTCATTTCTGTTCATACGATCGTCCAATCCGTGCCTGCCGGCGCCTCTGCTCACTTAACCATCCCGATTTTCCTGGCGGGATTGCCCGCCCAAATTTCCCCGTTCCCGACATTTTTTGTAACAACAGATCCCGCGCCAATAACCGCGTTATCGCCGATACTGACGCCTTTAAGAACCATGGCGTTGGTTCCAATAAAAACATTGTTCCCGATCGTAACCGGTCTGGACTGAACCAGCTTTGCGTCCTCACTGGTTCGCCACGCAGATGGATTCAATGAGTGAAAGTCGTGATCAAATATCCGGACGTTTCCGCCCATTATGGTGTTGCTGCCGATGGTTATTCTGGAACGGGAAGATATCACCACCGATGAAGCCCCGCTGCAGGATCCAATTTCAATAACCCCGTCGCCCAGAGTTTCTATCAATACGGGATTATTCAATCCCACTCTGTTTGTGCGGTGACTTGCATTGAGGTACATACTTTCCCCGATCACGATGGATCCCGCTGCCCGTGCTTTGAAATAGCAAGGGCCGCTTGTTTTGAGTCCCTTCCCCGGAGAACAGCCCTGCCACCATAGAGAAATCCGGCTGCACAGAGTTGAACTGCCGAAATCCAGCTTGATCCAAAGCAGATCCCATGCGGAGTAAAGTTTATTTCTAAGTGTTCGTTTCATACTGTCGTTTTCGGATTGTTAGTCAGGCGGTAAGGGTCGGGCGATGGATGCCGGGTGCCGTTAGGGTGACCCGTCTTTTGTAAAGACCTCCATCCGGATCTGATCTCCGTCCTTGTCTGGCTGTTTTTAGACGCTCCCTTCACCTGCTCGCTGATTACCTCAAGGATAGCGGCTAGCAACGCCATCTGAATAACGTCTCCAGAATAGCCGAAAACCGCCAGAAAAAAGATGAAATATGAAATCAGCACGGAATAGAAAACGGCATAGGCGGATCCCATAAATGGCGAATGGTTCCAGGTAAGCCTCCGGCCATAGCGGATAATGGCTGTCACCATAAACCCAAACACCAGAAAAGCGCCTGGCGCCCCCAAGTCAACCAAGGCCCAAAGCGGGCCGTTATGATAGCTGTGCGTGGCGATAAAAAACTCATGCTTCGTAGTTGTATCGGATGCCAAAGTATACGCGCCATAGGCTTCTTTCAGGTTAAATCCCGACCCGCGACCGATCAACAGATATTCCGGAATCATCGGCAGCGCCTTGCGCCACATCTCAATGCGCCAGTCAGATGTATTCTGCGCGTCTCCTCTGGCAACACCCCCTACTGTAATTCCCGGCAGAACGCTCAGTGACCGCTGGAATCCAAGCGGCAGAAACTGGGCAAAAGCATAAATTGAAGCCAGCAAACAAAGGCCCGCAACGGCCCCCTTCAGCTTCACTGCCTGAGGAATTTTCCGCCATCGTATCACTGCATAAATTGCCACCAGCAACCCCATCTTAACGATTACAACGCGATGGCCGGACATTCCCGCCAGCACAAAGGAGCCCGCTCCCACTCCGAGCACTTTCCAGGAAACTTTAAGATTCCGATCGAACAGCAGCAGAGCGAAGTAGCTAAGCACGGTCGCCGGCATATGCAGAGATTGAACCCGCTTAATCCCAGCCCCGATCGCAGACGGATCAAACTGCGTCGATTTTTCAATTTCAATAAACGCCCCGAGTGCAGACAACGCCGGAATATAAAGGGCGAGCAACGTAATCGTTGTAGGCAGAAGCGCTAAACCGAAATAAAGCATAATCGCCCGGGAAAGCCATTTCTCACCGACTTTCACTTGTCTGGAGTAAAAGAAAAATAGGAGCCCGACCATCAACTGAATGTATTGCATCCCGCCCCAGTTGGCGCTTCCCAAAAACTTCAGCCCCCAGCCGCGATACGAAGCAAGACACACCAATAAAAGAACCAGCGCCCCCGCCATTCGTTGGGGCGAACCCAGAGTCCTCAATTTGGTTCCGTGAGAAATACGGTCCAGCAGTGAAAGCCCGATAAAGCCAGCACTGGCAAGAAGAGGGGCGGCGAGCTTTGTCGCAGCGCCCGGAATTACCAGCCCGCTATTGGAGAGCATTACCGCCACCAGCCACCATTTACCTGGGGAATGCGCCAAGGTCAGAAGCGGAATCAAAGCGGCCGCTACACCGGCATGAATAAACTGTCCCTTGCTGACGAAATAAAGGATCGCCCCAAAAAAAACCAAAACAAAGCCCCAGATGGTTAACATCTGGCTGTTGGGAGGATTATTCATAGGTATCTTTGGATTGATTGTTTGGAGTCCGTCATTAAGCTTTAATGCGTAGCATTCGCCGCGCTTTCCCAATACTTATCTGTATAGCACGCCATCAGCTGTGCCCAGACTGTTTCGCGGCTCAAGTCGTGCCGCACCTGCCCGATGCACTGCTTCATCCGTCCAGGACCATCCCACGGCCGACCAGCCAGCACGTTCCGCAAACTCTCGGTTAGCGCCGGAATATCGCCGGTTGGAGCCAATGACCCATATTGATAATGCCCGATCAATTCCTGCGGCCCGGAATTATTATAGCAGACCGGCCAAAGTCCCATGGATAAAGCCTCTTTCAACGCTGTCGGACCGGTATCCATGTACGTTGGCAGAAGGAAAACCGGGCTTTCCTGAAACAGCTTTATAATTTCTACCGGATTCAACGTGCCGCACATTTTGACGCGCGCTTCAACCCCAAGCTCCCGTATCAGGTCGCGGACTTCCTGTTCGTACTCGATCTTGCCCCGTCCAATGCAAATCAGATTCCAATCATTGGACGAAGCACCGGCGAATGCGCGAACGGCATCTTTAATGCCTTTCCGATCCGTTAACGCGCCAAGAAAAACAATCTGGGGTTTCTTTTTCTGTCCGGCATCAATCTGCAGGAAGTCATCCCGTAAAGGATGGGGGATAACGCCAACCCCGCCCCGGGTATATTTTTTGGTCTCCTGTGCCGAATATTCACTTTCAGCCAGCAGACGGGGTGCTTTCCGTAACGTGATCCGCTCATTCAAAATACTAAACCATAACATCAGAGATTTCTGCATATGCGGATAATAGTCAGAAAGGATGCCCTGAATTTCAACGATACTCCGGTTCGGCGTCAGCCGTAATGCCGCCGAGCTGAATCCGGCTTCGGTGCCCCATCCCTGCACCCAATCCGGGCTGATCTTTTCATATACGCGCCGAAACCCCGGCAGCCAGGTCTGGAAGAATGTATAGGCCGCTCCGCGGACATACGGGAACAGATGAAATGTCACGCCTCTATATTCGACCTCAAGCGGCGCGGAGATGTTCTTCGCCGGACAGGCAATATGCAACTCCACTCCCTCCGGCGGAGGCAGATGACCCATTACCCAGGACCAGGCGGCATACGCCCCAACGTTTTTGCCGTCAAGCGCCACTGTTTGCACTTCCTGCGGCACACCACATAACCAGAGAACCTTCATTGTTTATCGATTCCTTGCAGTCGACAGTAACACGTCAATTTGCCGGATAACGGCTCCAGAAGAAATACGTTCCCGCCAGATATGAGCAATCGCTGCCGCATCGCGCTCGCCGAACTTCCAGGCATCCAGCTCAGCCAACACCGCATCGGCCAGCGCGTCCGGATTGTTTTCAGCCAGCCGCCCCGAAAAATTCCCGTCGATAAAATAAGGCAGCGATGGCAAACAGGGCGACTTGGGCGCAACAATAGAGCAGCCACACAAAAGCGCCTCGCCGGAGGCGATATGGAAACTCTCATACCGCGAAGTACAAAGTGATATCTGCGCCCGGCTCATCTGCTCGCACAATTCATCGTGCTCAAGCCGTTCATAACCAACTACCCGGTTTTTAGCTTCCGGCACATTGGCCGCGATCTCCGCTGCGCACCGGCCGGAATCTTTCCCAGCAATTACAAACCGGACGGTCGAATTTTTCGCCAGCACTTTTGCCGCAACTTCAATCAAGACATCAGGACGTTTTTGAACAAAATCATCCCACCTGCCCACAGCGACCACCTGTTCCTGTTTTGCAGAGCTGGCGTAGTGCATGGTTTGATCAATCGGATGGGGAACAAAGTGAACCTTTTTGGCGATATCGTTCCGGCCGAGAAACCGGGCATATTTTCGAACCCTCTCTGCGGCGATCGGCGAAACCACTCCGATGGCATCTGCGCAATCCATGTGCCGCAACCGGGAAAAATGTTTATGAAGTCCGATACACTGCCAGCCCAGCCGGCAAAGAGTGTTCATTGTCCCGAACAATACGCCCCGTTTCTGCCGTTGAACAGCCCACATCATCCGGACATAAGCGACCGACTCAACAAACGGGCTGATTAACCCTTCCATATCCATGTTCAAGTAGAGCTTTAATCCACTCGCACGGATTGCTTCGGCAATTGATGTATATCGAGGATGTGCCCAGGAATACAGAATGACGGCGTCAACCCCCTGCTCCCGCCAGAATCCGGGGTCACTTAACCGGCCATAAGGTGCGCGTAAGACATCCGGCTCATCGTCCCAAACCGGCTCAGGCATCACGACCTTAGCGCTGGCTCCCAGCGCTTGCAGTGCGCGGCAACACAACCCTGAATCCCGGCTGAAAAAAGTTTTTTCATCCCCGCGAAACGCCACCGGGGTACAGGTGATCCAGTTTTTATAATTCACTTTTTGATTCCGTCTTTTCGGTGAATATTATGTATAAAAACAGACCAAGCGTGATTGCTCCGGTAATTCCGCAAAGCATAAACTTTATCCACAATGCTGCCACGTTGAGCCTGATCCAAAGCATAAGTAAAGTCATAAAGAGCGCCCAGAAAAACGGTTTCACAAGAACCCTGAATTGCGAGGAGACGGTTATCAGACTCTTCATGCCAACGACTCTCATATGAAGCAGGCAAGACACCCCGCAACCGAGAATCAACCCTGCAAACATTCCGGGGAGTCCTGCAACCAATCCGATGGAGACAAAAACTACCTGCAGAATCGCATAAATAATATTTTGCCGGAACAATTCAGCAACAGCCCCCTTGGCTCTCAGCGCCTCCTGATTAATCAGAAAGAAAAGATACAACCCGCTCATTACACATCCGGCCCGAAAATACCAAATCGAAGGCAGCCACTTCGCCCCCAGAACAACCTCTATGATTTCCGGGGCACAGACCGCCAATCCCGTCAACAAAAGAGAACAAAAAGGAATGACCACCTGAAGAAAGTCCAAATACACACTCCTGAATTCATCGTCCCGGTGTTGCAGTTTGGACAATAGCGTCAAATTGGTTCTAAAAAAAATACATTGAACGAATGTCGCCGCATTCCCGGGAATGAACCGTCCGCGGTCATAAAACCCCAATGGAGTCATGCCCACATACCGAGCCCCCAGTGCATTGATTAATTGTTCAGAAAATCCACGGATTGTTTGAGAAACCATGAGCGGGAGCCCGAAAGAATAGAGATCTTTGACCGCACGCCATGCGGGCAAACCGGACGGTCTCCAGAACTCAATCCTCCACAAGGCGACGGCTCTCGTCAGTGAAAAAACCAACTGCTGACCCAATATAGCCCAGACTCCTGCGCCGGCAAAAGCCAGAATAAGCCCCGCAATACTTCCCGCCAGCACGGAAATAACGACTACTAAAGAAAACTTCTTAAACTGCAGTTCCCGAATCAACCTCGAGTCCTGAACTCGCCCAGCGTTCATCAAGAACACCACCACAGCCATAACCATCACAACAGGCTGCAGCTTAGGGTCGCCATAGAACAGGGCGATTGCTTGGGAAAAAACAACCAGCAGTCCACAGGTCAACAGCGACATCCCGGCGTTACACCAGAAAAAGGCAAGATAGTCCTCTTCCAGAATTTCTTTCTTCTGCACAATACGCGATCCGATTCCGCCGTCAATCAGCTGTTGCGCCACTGCAAAAAAAATAGAAACCGACGCGATCAGCCCAAAAGCTTCCGGATCCAGCATACGAGCCAGCACCAAACTGACAACCATGGTCAGTCCGCGCTGAAGGAGTTGTTCAGCGGCACCCCACAGCCACCCCTTACGAGCTTTCAGATTAAAATGTCCAGATGAAGGCTCGGAAGTCGCGTTCAAGAGATCTGATGTTTTTATATGGCTCATGACAACTTTCGTTGCGTTTAACAACACTTGAGATGTTGTCGTAGAATGAGTAACAGAAACACGACCAACCGGGTTCTTGAGACTCGGCGCCAGTTGATCGCGAAATGCTGCGAAACGGAAAGTCTGTTTGAGACCGGAGAAATAAAAGTTGCCGAGCCGTACTTTGGGGCCCGGCGGAGTATTTCTCCACGAAAGAGCCCCTATAATTTAAGGCTCATGCTTCCACGCCCTCTACGCTCATCGGGCTGCGCCCCTCGATGATCGCCCTTGCTATGGCTGCACAGCGCGCTCCGTACGAATCGAAGCTACGCCCCTGCATTTTCATAAATGCTCGCTCCCCCGCAACACGGACGGCATCCGGATTCGCACGACACCACACAAGTCGCTCAGCGAGCTGATCCGTATTGCGCGCCGGAATCACCCACCCCTCGGCCCCGTCCGAACACACATCTGTTAGTCCCGTCTCTTCCGTGATAATCAAGGGAAGCCCTGACGCCATAGCCTCCAGACCGGACCGGACAAACCCTTCCAAAAGTGATGGCAATACGTAAACATCAGAGCCAGCGTAGATATCCATGAGCTGCCGATGTTTTACGGGGCCGATGAACCTGATATTGTCCGGCATTTTTGGACAAATCCGTTCCCATGGAAGAGCCCCCCCGCCGCAAATCAACAGCTCCGCATCTTCAAGGGACGCCTGCTCCCAGGCTTTAATTAAATATTGTATCCCCTTGCGCGGGGTAATATGTGCTGTACATACAAAGGTCATCGTTCTCCGGTCATGCTTCCGGTTTTTAAAGGCCTCTTCCCACCGACGGCTGTCAACACCGGTATGGTTCACAAATATTTTCTCTGAAGGAACCCCTCTTCCCACCAGAGTTTTTTTTACAAAACGACTGCCCACATTAAACCAATCGGCATACGCATACTCTTCCTCCGCCTTTTGGGTCCACCTACGAATGTGTTTCTCGTGAAACTCCAAACCTAGTGCCTCATATTCGGGTTTAAGGTCTTCACAAAACCGGCGCATGTGGGCTATCGGATTATCCAATACGACAGGGATCCCTTTCTTTTTGGCTCTTCGGATAAGAAGTGTGTTCATTTCAACATACGCCCAAACAAGTCTCGAATTAAGCCGCCGTGTCCCTGAGAAAAGATCAAAGAGATTCATGCTTAGATGCAACAGCCATTCTCTACGCAATACAAAAGCGTAAAGCATGCGCGCTATGAATGAGAACCAGGAAAAAGACCGCTTTGTCACTTCTCCGCGGCGAGGCGGGACATGATGATCTCCGACCCAATGGACGGATAACCCGGCGGACTCAAAACCCCGCCATTGCTCCGGGCTCCGAAAGACATTCCAAACCGCCAACAGAACATCATATTGGCCTCCCCTCCTGCGTTTTCGCGGGCCGTCGGCCTTTTCCAAAAAAATCACTTTTAAAAATCGGGCAGCCAAGTTCATAAGTCCAATCGAACCTCCATACGGAAATCACAGGATGTTAAGCTTATTTCCAAGCAAAGTATCGTACGTTTCAGGCACAAAGACATCCAGGCCGCCGCCATGATGCAACGTGATTTCTCCGTAATATAAGGCGCCGTCAACATCGTAGAAATCCACTCGAACATATTTGAAATGCCGAGCGATTTCAGACCCGACTTCCACCATTCGCTGGAATGTAGGCGGAGGCGGGATATCTTCACCGCGCACATCAGCATTTTTTTTCGCCGCATTCACCCAGGAAAAATGGAGCGGGTTCCACGTCGCATCATAGATGTTCCGCGTATTTTCCCCTTCGCGATCAATCGAACAGTAGACGAACTCCAGTTTCCCGTTAAAAAAATTGAGCTTGTAATCGTTCGGGAGCTTCCCGTCGCGCGTTAGAAGCAGTTTTTCGATCATGATGCATGGCTTGATGTTCTTGTATTGCCACTGATTGGATAAATAATAATAGTTGGTGTGCATCCACTTCTTGCAGTTGTTCCGTAACTGCGCAAAGTCGATTTTGTTTTTATCACGGACAATCTGGTACCAGCCGCTACCGCTATTGGATTTGATGACGCAAGGACAATCCGGAATGTTCTCGTATTTTATGTCCCTCCAGTCCGTTGTTCGGTATAAGAGAGGAATCAATCCCTCTTCGCCAAAGTTCTCGGCGAAATACTCCCGGACGGCATATTTGTCGGCGCAAGTTGTATGGAAATCTTGTCGGTCATACAGCATTAACCAAATCATTTTTTCGTTTAACGTGACCGGTGCATCCAGATTCAGCGGTCGACCAAATATCCGTTGGAAGTTTTTTCTCAGTGGTCGGTCGCCGGGAAAAATCATTCGCGGCAAAACACCGTATAGGAAAATCCGGAATTTGATATACGGCACTGAATTTTTCACTTTATCCATTATGTATGACATATCAGCTCCTTAAGATTGTAG